>NZ_CP060828.1:5202500-5525000 GCF_014489635.1 Streptomyces roseirectus
CGGTGCTGGAACGTTAAGGGGACCGGTTAGTCAAGATTCGTCTTGGCGAAGCTGAGAACTTAAGCGCCAGTAAACGGCGGTGGTAACTATAACCATCCTAAGGTAGCGAAATTCCTTGTCGGGTAAGTTCCGACCTGCACGAATGGCGTAACGACTTCTCGACTGTCTCAACCATAGGCCCGGTGAAATTGCACTACGAGTAAAGATGCTCGTTTCGCGCAGCAGGACGGAAAGACCCCGGGACCTTTACTACAGTTTGATATTGGTGTTCGGTTCGGCTTGTGTAGGATAGCTGGGAGACTGTGAAGCAGGTACGCCAGTACTTGTGGAGTCGTCGTTGAAATACCAGTCTGGTCGTGCTGGATGTCTAACCTGGGTCCGTGATCCGGATCAGGGACAGTGTCTGATGGGTAGTTTAACTGGGGCGGTTGCCTCCTAAAGGGTAACGGAGGCGCCCAAAGGTTCCCTCAGCCTGGTTGGTAATCAGGTGTTGAGTGTAAGTGCACAAGGGAGCTTGACTGTGAGACCGACGGGTCGAGCAGGGACGAAAGTCGGGACTAGTGATCCGGCGGTGGCTTGTGGAAGCGCCGTCGCTCAACGGATAAAAGGTACCCCGGGGATAACAGGCTGATCTTCCCCAAGAGTCCATATCGACGGGATGGTTTGGCACCTCGATGTCGGCTCGTCGCATCCTGGGGCTGGAGTCGGTCCCAAGGGTTGGGCTGTTCGCCCATTAAAGCGGTACGCGAGCTGGGTTTAGAACGTCGTGAGACAGTTCGGTCCCTATCCGCTGTGCGCGTAGGAATATTGAGAAGGGCTGTCCCTAGTACGAGAGGACCGGGACGGACGAACCTCTGGTGTGCCAGTTGTTCTGCCAAGGGCATGGCTGGTTGGCTACGTTCGGGAGGGATAACCGCTGAAAGCATCTAAGCGGGA
Organism: Streptomyces roseirectus; assembly: GCF_014489635.1. Taxonomy (NCBI): domain Bacteria; kingdom Bacillati; phylum Actinomycetota; class Actinomycetes; order Kitasatosporales; family Streptomycetaceae; genus Streptomyces; species Streptomyces roseirectus. Next base: position 5,203,437 of record NZ_CP060828.1, read on the forward strand.
AGCCTGCTTCGAGATGAGTGTTCCCACCTCCTTGAGAGGGTAAGGCTCCCAGTAGACGACTGGGTTGATAGGCCAGATCTGGAAGCCCTGTAAGGGGTGGAGGTGACTGGTACTAATAGGCCGAGGGCTTGTCCTCAGTTGCTCGCGTCCACTGTGTTGGTTCTGAAACCACGAACAACCCCGCGTTCCCACAGAGCGTGGTGCGGTTGATTGTTTCATAGTGTTTCGGTGGTTATAGCGTGAGGGAAACGCCCGGTTACATTCCGAACCCGGAAGCTAAGCCTCACAGCGCCGATGGTACTGCAGGGGGGACCCTGTGGGAGAGTAGGACGCCGCCGAACAATCTTTGTGGGAAACCCCCGCACCTTATGGTGCGGGGGTTTTCTGCGTTTGAGCGCGTTTAATACAGTGGCCTCTATGGACGACATAGAGGTACGGGCTGTACGGCCTGATGAGTGGCGGGCCGTGCGGGAATTGCGGCTGGCCGCGTTGCAGGACGACGCCGCGCCGCTCGCTTTCTTCGACACGTACGAGAGCGCGGTGAAGCAGCCGGACTCGTTCTGGCAGGAGCGGGCCGCCGGAGCGCGGCAGTTCGTGGCCGTGGGGGCCGGCGGGGAGTGGGTCGGCGGGTTGGCCGTGCTGGTGGAGGAGGCCGGGTCTCTCGACTGGGCCGGGTTGCCGGTGGAGCGGCGGCAGGGGCAGGTCGTGGGGGTTTATGTGCGGCCGGCCGCGCGTGGGGGCGGGGTCGTCGTCGGGGGCTTGTTCCGGGCCGCGCTGGAGTACGCGTGGGAGATCGGGCTCGACCGGGTGCGGTTGCTGGTGCACGAGGAGAATCGGCGGGCCGTCACCGCGTACGAGCGGATCGGGTTCGTGGCCAGCGGGGTCGTCGTGCCGATCGAGGGGGCCGACGGGAACGAGCTGGAGTACGTGTACGCGCGCGCCCCTAAAGGGACGCGGTCCTCAGAACGGTAGGGCGCTGTCCGGCCAGCGGGACTTCGCCTGCTCCTCCGAGCGGACCAGAGCCAGCGTCGGCAGGCCCTCCGCAGTGCCGGTGGCGAGGAGGTCCGGGAGCGTGGGGAACGGGGCGACCGCGGCCACGTCGTCCAGGATCAGCGTCAGTGGTGGGTCGAGGCGACCGGAGGATGACCGTTCGGCCATGCGCCGGCCGCGCTCGACCACGCTTGCGACGAGAGCCGTGAGCAGCGGCATCGCGCCGGGGTTCGTTCGGGGGTCCTCGATCGAGTCGCCCACTACATAGAGCGTGCCCCCCTCGGCGATGAAGGAATCCAACGCGAGGGCGTCTGTTCGGTTGGGGGTGCAGGCTTCTCGGATGTTGACGGTGGAGAGGGCGGCCAGGGTGCGGGTCGTCAGCTCCTGGGCGATGTCCCTGCGGTCCGGGTGGGCCGTCAGGGCGGCTTCCAGTTCGCCTGCGGAGCCCGGGGCGGCCTTCGGGTGGGTGCGGAGGGTTTTCACGGCCTCCTGGACGTTCGTGCCCTGGCTCCAGCGGTGGACGTGTCTGATCGTCCGGCCGTCCAGGGCCGCCGCGTGGAGGTAGCTGCGCAGGAGGGTGTGGGCCGTGTCCGCGACGGCCTGGTCGATTCTGGCCGTGGGGCGGGTGGGGGCGAGGAGGGCTGTCGCCCTCGCGATCGCCGTGTCCTTGGTCTCGCAGCCCGTCATGGGGGGCCAGTGGAGGCGGGACGGGGTGTCGCAGAGGTGGGTGGGGTCGTACAGCAGCGTCGGGCCCAGCTTTGCCCTCGCGTCCTTGGTGGTGTGCCAGAGGGCGGGGTTCGAGGTGAGGACCACGGCGGGGCCGGGGGCGTCCTGGAGGGCCTGGGCGGCGAGGTGGAGACGGGAGTCGCGGGGTGCGGCTCGGAGGGTGGGTACGGGGGTGGTGAGTGGCTGGGGTACGGGGGTTGGTGCGGGTTCGGTGGGGGCTGGGGTGGGGGCACTGCTGCCCGCAGCTGCGGCAGGGGGAAGGTGCGGGTCGTCGGGCGTTGCGGCGTACGGCTCAGACGCGCCCTTCTCCTCCCGTTCCCTCCCCCGCGCCGCCTCCCTCTCCCCCCGTTTCCTGGCCCTGACCACCCTCCACCGAGCCCAAGTCCCCAGGCCGAAGAATGTCAGCGTCAGCAGGATCATCAGCTGGCCGATGAAGAGGCCCCAGAAGAGGCCGTAGCCGGAGAGGGCGGCCGGTGGGGTGTCGGGCCAGGCGCCGGGGAGGTCGTCGGGGTGGGAGATGAGGTGGCGTAGGGCCAGGGGGGTGCGCATGAAGGAGAGGTCCGAGGGCCAGGAGCCGTGCGCGAACAGGCCGGAGAGGCCCGTCGCCGTCCAGGTCAGGACCGTCACCATCAGGAGCAGCGCGAGTATTCCGAGGAGCAGGCCGTCGGGGATGCCTCCTTGCTGGCGGGGTCGCTCGCGGGGGTCCGGCATGGTCACGCCACCGTGGATTCCGTGCCGTCGAGGTCGGCCATGTGCTGTTCCATGAACGCCGCCGCCCGTTGCTCGGCCTCCAGCTCGGCGGCGCGCAACGCGTCGTCCGCGGCGTCGGAGGAGGACTCCGTCATCGCGCGGTCGGTGAAGACGAGGGGACGTTCGGTCTCGGTGACCAGGTGTTTGACGACCTGGACGTTGCCGTTGACGTCCCACACGGCGATGCCCGGCGTGAGGGTGGGGATGATCTCCACCGCCCAGCGCGGCAGCCCCAACACCCGCCCCGTGGCCCGTGCTTCGTCCGCCTTCTGGGCGTAGATCGTCCGGGTGGACGCCATCTTGAGGATCGCCGCCGCCTCCTTGGCCGCCGCCCCGTCGACGACGTCGGAGAGGTGGTGGACGACCGCGACGAACGACAGGCCCAGTCGGCGTCCGAACTTCAGCAGGCGCTGGAAGAGCTGGGCGACGAAGGGGCTGTTGATGATGTGCCACGCCTCTTCGACGAGGAAGATGCGCTTCTTGCGGTCGGGGCGGATCCAGGTGTGCTCCAGCCAGACGCCGACGATCGCCATGAGGATCGGCATCGCGATGGAGTTGCGGTCGATGTGGGAGAGGTCGAAGACGATGAGGGGCGCGTCGAGGTCGATGCCGACGGTCGTGGGGCCGTCGAACATGCCGCGCAGGTCGCCGTCGACCAGCCGGTCGAGGACGAGCGCGACGTCGAGTCCCCAGGCGCGTACGTCGTCTATGGCGACGTTCATCGCCTCGGCCGACTCCGGTTCGGGGTGGCGGAGTTGTTCGACGATGTCGGACAGCACCGGCTGGCGTTCCACGATCGTCTCGTTGACGTAGGCGTGGGCGACCTTGAGGGCGAAGCCGGAGCGTTCGTCGAGGCCGTGGCCCATGGCGACCTCGATGATCGTGCGCAGCAGGGCGAGCTGGCCGGTCGTCGTGATCGCGGGGTCGAGGGGGTTGAGGCGGATGCCGTCGTCGAGGGCGGCCATCGCGTCGAGGCGGATGGGGGTTATCCCCAGCTCGCGGGCGATGAGGTTCCACTCGCCGGCGCCGTCCTCGCCCTGGGCGTCGAGGACGACGACCTGGCGGTCCTTGAAGCGCAACTGGCGCAGGACGTAGGTCTTTTCGAGGGCCGACTTGCCGTTGCCGGATTCGCCGAGGACGAGCCAGTGGGGGGCCGGGAGCTGCTGGCCGTAGAGCTGGAAGGGGTCGTAGATGTAGCCCTTGCCGGAGTACACCTCGCGGCCGATGATCACGCCGGAGTCGCCCAGGCCCGGTGCGGCGGTGGGGAGGTAGACCGCCTGGGCCTGGCCGGTGGAGGTGCGGACCGGGAGGCGGGTCGTCTCGACCTTGCCGAAGAGGAAGGCGGTGAAGGCGTCGGTGAGGAGGGAGAGCGGATCCCGCATCTGGGCCTACCTCCGGATGCCGGTGGCGAAGGGGAGTGTGTTGACGAACGCTCGGTGGTGCTCGCGGTCGCACCACTCCAGCTTCAGGTACGACTTGCCGGCCGACGCCCTTATCGTCCGCTTGTCGCGGTTGAGGGCTTCGGGGGAGCGGGAGGAGACGGTGATGTAGCCGACGAGGTTGACGCCGGCCGCGCCGCTCGCGAGGTCTTCGCCGCGCTGGTCGAGGCGGGAGTTCGCGGCGACGTCGCGGGGGTCGAGCGTGCGGTTCATCTTGGCCTGGCGGGAGGCTTCGGCCTCGTCGTTGGTCTTCTCCGTCAGCATGCGTTCGATGGCGACCTCGGTGGGTTCGAGGTCCATCGTGACGGCGACCGTGCGGATGACGTCCGGGGTGTGGACGAGGAGCGGGGCGAGGAAGTTGACGCCGACCGGGGTCATCGGCCACTCCTTGATCCACGCCGTGGAGTGGCACCAGGGGGCGCGGGTCGAGGACTCGCGGGTCTTGGCCTGGAGGAACGTCGGTTCCATGGCGTCGAGTTCGGCCGGCCAGGCGTTGCGCTTGGTCATCGCCTGGATGTGGTCGATGGGGTGGTCGGGGTCGTACATGGAGTGGATCAGCGACGACAGGCGGCCCTGGCCGAGCGGCTGGCGGACGCGGATGTCGGCCTCCTGGAGGCGCGAGCAGATGTCGGTCAGCTCACGGGCCATGACGACGGAGAGTCCGGCGTCCCGGTCGATCTTGCGGCCGGACTGGGGGCGGGCGGCGCGGGCCATCGCGTGGGCCTCGGCGGCGAGTTCGCGGCTGTAGTGCATGCAGGCGACGAGGTAGGCGCGGTGCTGCTCGCTGCTCGTGGAGACCATCGACTGGAGCTGGTCGTAGGAGGACTGGAGCCAGGGGAGCGCCTTGTCGTCGCCGCGCTGGGCGACGTCCTTGGCGTGCGCGTCGGGGTCGGCGGGGAGGGTGCGGGCGAGCATCTGGATGCGGGTGACGAAGCCGTCGCCGTTGGCCACGTGCTTGAGCAGGGTGCCGAAACGGTCCACCAGGGCTTCCTGGTCCTCGCTGTCGCGCAGGCCGACGCCCGGGCCCTCGATCTCGATGGCCGCCGTCACCGTGCGCCGGTCGGCGTGCAGGAGGACGGCGAGCTCGTCGGGGCCGAAGGGGGCCGAGAGCCAGGTGATGCGGCCGATGCCGGGGGGCGGGCCGATCTCGACCTCGCGGCCGTCGAGGCGGGTGCCGGCCTCCATGGCGGAGCTGCGGTAGGCGGTGCCCTGGCGCAGGCTGCGCTTGTAACTGCGGTTGATCTCGAACCACTTGTAGAACGTGCGGTGCTTGTACGGCACGTAGACGGCCATCAGCGCGATCAGCGGGAAGCCGGTCAGCAGCACGATCCGCAGGGCGAGCACGGGGACGAGCAGACCGCACATCATGCCGAGGAACGCGCCCACGATGATGAGGGCGATCTCTCCGGTCTCGCGGTTCTTGCCGACGATCGCGTTCGGCCGGGCGCGGCCGATCAGATACGTGCGGCGGGGCGAGACCGCGTGCGACAGGTGGGACTCGGTCGTCAACGCCCTTCACCTCCCGTGCGGTTGTTGCTGGCGTGCGGGGTGTTCATGGGGCTGCCCGTGCGGGGGGCGGGCGCGGCGGAGGGGACAGTTCCGCCGCCGTTCGAGGGGCGCGAGCCGTGTGCGGCGATGCCGCCGGAGCCGGGGTTCGCGGGGCGCGGGGTGCTGCTGTTCGTCGAACCGCCGCCGCCTCCGCCGCCGTCGTTGGCCCGGCTGCTGTGCGTCTTGATGCCCTGGGCGACGAGCGTCGCGGGCGAGGAGATGACGGCCGCGGCCTTGCTCTCCGCGCCCTGCATGATGCGGTTGTTGCGGGAGGCGGCGATCTCGTCGCCGAAGCCGGGGACGAAGCGGTAGATCATCGCGCTGGCGAAGATGGCCAGCAGGATGATCGCGAGCCCGGAGACGACGGCGGAGAACGCGTCCGGGCCGTCGTTGCCGGAGAGCGCCCCGGCGAGGCCGAGCACGATCACGATCACCGGTTTCACCATGATCACGGCGATCATGATCCCGGCCCAGCGGCGGACGTGCCCCCACAGGTTCTTGTCGACGAGCCCGGCGTACACGACCGTGCCGAGCAGCGCGCCGACGTACAGCAGGGCCGTGCGGATGACGAGTTCGAGCCAGAGGATGCCGGCGGCGAGCACCGACACCAGGGACACCACGATCAGCATGATCGGGCCGCCGCCGATGTTCTCGCCCTTCGCGAGCGCGGCGGAGAACGTCCCGAAGAACGTGTCGGTCTGGTCGCCGGTCGCCTTCGCGAGGACGTCCGTGATGCCGTCGGTCGCGGAGACGACGGTGTAGAGGATCAGCGGGGTGAACGCGGACGCGAGCACCGTCAGCCACAGGAAGCCGACGGCCTCCGAGATCGCGGTGCCGAGGGGGACGCCCCGCACCGCCCGCTTCGCGACGGCCAGCAGCCACAGCACGAGCGTCAGCACGGTCGAGGCCGCGAACACCACCGCGTACTGCTGGAGGAACTTCTCGTTCGTGAAGTCGACGTTCGCCGTCTCCTTCACGGCCTCGCTCAGCTTGTCCACGGTCCAGGAGGCGGCGTCCGCACAGCCCTTGGCGAGGGAGGAGAGGGGGTCGAGGGTCTCGGAGACGCCGGGGTTGGTGGAGCTGCGCCCGCTGGTGCCGCGTTCGCAGTACTCCTTGGCGTCGCCGACGATCAGCCGGCACTCGTCGCTGGAGGGCGACGGCGACGGGGACACCGCCCCGCCCGCACCGCCCGAAGGGCTGGGGCTCGGGTCGGGGGTGGGCGCGGCGAAGGCTCTCGCGGACAGCAGGACGACGGCGGTCTGTACGGCAGTGAAGGCCCCGGCAAGCCGGAGCGCACGCTTACCGGGCATACGTGAACCCTCCGTACTCCTCGATGGCCTTGCTGATCTCGTCGGAGCTGGCGGCCTGGTTGTCGCCGGGGACGGGAGCGGGGCCGGATGTGCGGTTCTGGGTGGTGATCTTCCAGTCGTCGTCCGTCCACTGGAGGTCGAAGGTCCAGGTGCTCCACGACGAACTCACCGGGTCCGTCGAGGTGGTGCCGGACATGCCGATGAGGCCCATGGACCAGACGGCGACCTTGGCGGTGGTGTCGGTGTAGCTCTGGACGGTCGTCCCGATGGGGACGGTGCGGGAGACGAACGTGCTGCCCTGGGGCGCGTTCCCGTTCGCGTCGAGGCCGGCCTTCGCGAGGAAGTCGGCGGAGTAGGCCCGGTCCAGCTCCGGCATGAGCCGGGCGGCCTCGCTCCGGGTGTAGACGGTCCGGACGACGGTGTCGCGGCCGTCCTTCTGGAACATCGCCGTCGAGCCCAGTGCGACCGCGTAGTTCGCCGCCGCCGATTGAACGCCCTGTCTGTCGTGTGCGTATCCCGTGGGGATGGACCCCGTCTTCCCCTCGACCGGCTTCGTTCCGGTCGCCGCCGTCGACTCGGCCTGCGGCTTCGTGCCGGAGGCGCCGTTCGAGGACGCGGCGGCGCCGGAGCCGTCGCCGCTGCCCCGGTTCGCGAAGGCGATCGCGGCGATCAGGACGACGACCACGGCGACGACGGTGACGAGGCTGCGGGAGGAGGAGCGGGCGGGCCGGCGTGTGGTGTCCGTTTCGGGGAGCCGGGTGCGGGTACCCGGGTAGCCACCGGCGGATGTGTCGTGGCCGGGCTCGTCGACGGGACTCATACGGTGTGCGCCCCTTCTGCGTCGTATGCGGTGGACGCGTCGTGGGAAGACGCGTTCCGGTACGACGGTAGCCGTGCTGGTTCCCGCGCGGGCGCGGTGTGGTGACTCGACATCAGGGAGACGCAACCTCAGGGGAGACGAGGGCTAGACGGCCATGCCGTACACGATGGTGAACAGCGTGCCGAGAGAGCCGATGATGAAGACTCCGGTGAGGCCCGCGATGATGAGGCCCTTGCCCTGTTCCGCGCTGAAGGTGTCCCGCAGGGCGGTCGCGCCGATACGTTGCTTCGCGGCGCCCCAGACGGCGATACCGAGGCAGATCAGGATCGCGAAGGCCATCACGACCTGGATCATCGTCTTGGCCTCGGTGCCCAGAGTGCCGAAGGGGCCCCAGTCAGGAGCGATCCCGCCGATGATGGTGTTGATGTCTCCCTTGTCGGCCGCGAAGAGCATGTAAGTCACCGCCCCTGGTGGGTAGTTCCGTTCGTGGCCCGCTGCCGTGCGCAGGGGTCGGGCCCCATTGTCACCGACAATGCCGCTGACGTATGTCGACTTGGCGGCATTGCCGGGTGGGATTCGTATGAATGGTTCGTATCGTCACTCTGTGTATCACGGCAGGTCACGCCGGGCAATGAGGTGCGCGCTGAACCTGTGGGTGTGGTTCTACGGAACCTGTCGGCGCCTCTGTCGTTGAGACACTTTCCCGATGCTCTCACGGTCGTAACACGAACGGGCCGCGGCGTGGTCGCCGCGGCCCGCTCCGATGTTGACGCCGGGTCAGCCGGTGAAGGCGCCCAGCCCCTGCGGGGTGCCCCAGCCGGTCGGGCCGTCGTAGCCGGACGTCGCCGTGCACAGGTAGCTCGCGGCGGCGGAGCAGGAGCCGTTCGAGCCGCTGGTGACGTCGTTCAGCGCGGAGGTGCCGGCCGCGTTGTAGACGTAGGACGCCGGGTAGTCACCGCTGCCCGGGGTACCGGCCAGCGCGTAGACGCCCGCGATGATCGGGGCGGCGGCGCTGGTGCCGCCGAAGGTGTACCAGCCGGCCGTCACGCCGTAGGAGTCGTACACCGCGACGCCGGTCGCGGGGTCGGCGACGGCGGCGGTGTCGGCGATCGTCCGCTTCGCGCAGCCCGTGTCGGTCTGCCAGGACGGCTTCGCGTCGTAGGCGGAGCAGCCGGAGCCGGTGCCGTCGGTGGCCGAGGTGCCCCACACGGACTCGGTCCAGCCGCGGCTGTTGGACGCGGCCTTGAGCGCGGTGCCGCCGACGGACGTCACGTACTTCGACGCGGCCGGGTACTCGGCGCCGTAGCCGCTGTCGCCGGCGGAGACGGTGATGGCGACGCCGGGGTGGTTGTAGTACGCGGAGTCGTAGGAGGCGTCGCTGGACGACTCGCCGCCGCCGTAGCTGTTGGAGACGAACTTGGCGCCCAGCTTGACGGCCTCGTTCACGGCGGTGCCGAGGTTGCTCATGGTGGGGGAACTCGCCTCGACGAGGAGGATGTTGGCGTTCGGGGCGATCGCCGAGACCATGTCGAGGTCCAGCGAGGTCTCCTGGGCCCAGCCGCTGTCGGCGGCCGGCAGGGAGGTCGTCGAGCCGGTCTGGGAGACCTTCTTGAAGCAGCCGTTGCTCGTCGTGCAGGCGCTCAGGCCGTAGTTCGCGCGGTACTTGGCGAGGTCGGCCTCCGCGTTGGGGTCGTCGTAGGCGTCGACGATCGCGATCGTCTCGCCGGAGCCGTTGTTCGCGGCGGCGTCGGTGAGGCCGTAGGCGTCCTGGAGGTCGCTCGGGCCGAAGCCGGTGGGGCTCGCGCCGGCGGCGTGCGGGGTGAGCGTCGCGCCCTGGTGGCTCTTGGCGGCTCTCAGCTTCGAGAACGCGGTGACGCCGCCCGTCACCCGGAAGGAGTTGCAGGTCAGGTCGCCCGCGTGCTTCGGGGTCGAGCAGGGGGTGGCCGTCCAGGTGACGGGGGTGTTCGCGGTCGCCGCGTCGGCGTGGGCCGCCGTGCCGAGGCCGGCGACGAGGAGGGCGGCGGCGCCGAGGGCCGCGCCGCCCGCGCGGCGCCAGTTGCCGGTCGTCGCGGGGGAGTTGGTGGTCGTACGCAAGGTACTGCCTCCTGGGAGTGGGGTGTTCAGGGGCGGTGGGGGTGTGGGCGGCGGCCCGGCGACGACTGTGGCTTGTCGGGTACGCGACAAACAAGGCGGGTGGTGGAATCCTGACTTCCGCATTGCCCGGCGGGGTGCGGGATTGCCCGGTCATGGCCTCGGAATGGCCCCGCGATGGCGGGGACTTGACCCCGGAAACGTGCGCGTTACGACAGGGGCAAGGGGAGTTGACGCGCGGGAGGCGTGCTCGCTACCTCGGGCTGAGGCCCGTCAGCAGCAGGTGGATGTGGGTGTCCAGGCGGGCCAGGACCTCTTCGGCCGGGTAGGCGCCGGTGGCGACGAGGGCGGCCAGGCCGTGCAGGGCGGTCGCGGTGAGAAGCATGACGCTGTCGAGGTCGGCGTCGATGAGGGTGCCCTCGGACTTGGCGTCGGCGATGAGCCGGAGGAAGACGGCCAGGGAGCGCTCGACCTCGGTGGCGAACTGGGCCGAGGCGGCGGGGTCGTGCTTGCGGGAGTACATGAGCTCAAGCAGCTCGGGGTGGGTGATGGCGAAGGTGAGGTAGGCGCGGGCCAGGGCCGTCAGGCGGGGTTCGAGGGGGAGCGTCGGGTCGTCCGCCGCCTCCATCACCTCGTTCAGGCGGGCGTAGCCGTTCAGGGCGAGGGCGTCCAGGAGGGCCTGCTTGTCCTTGAAGTGGCGGCCGGGGGCCGCGTGGCTGACGCCGGCCGTGCGGGCCAGTTCGCGCAGCGAGAGGGCGGCGGCGCCCTTCTCGCGGAGGGTGCGTTCCGCGCCGGCGAGGAGTGTCGAGCGGAGGTCTCCGTGGTGGTAGGGGCGCGGCGTGGACATGGCCGTCATCGTAGCGCGGAAGCCGTCGCATGTTGTCGTTGCCATCATTGTTGTCGGCGTCTACATTGGGGGCATGAGTGAGACTCGGAACCAGGGCAAGTGGAATGTGGACCGGCTGCCGGAGCTGACCGGCCGCACGGTCGTCGTCACCGGCGCCAACAGCGGGATCGGCCTCACGGCCGCGCGGGCGCTCGCGGGGGCCGGGGCGCACGTCGTGTTCGCCGTGCGGGACATCGAGCGGGGGCGGGCCGCCGCCGCTCAGGTCAACGGGAGCGTCGAGGTGCGCCGGCTCGACCTCGCCGACCTCGCGTCCGTACGGGAGTTCGCCGCCGGCTGGGAGGGGCGTCCGCTGCACGTCCTCATCAACAACGCGGGGATCATGATGGTGCCCGAGGGGCGCACCAAGGACGGGTTCGAGACGCAGTTCGGGACGAACCACCTCGGCCACTTCGCGCTGACGAACCTGCTGCTGCCCTACGTCGAGGACCGCGTCGTCACCCTCTCCTCCGGCGCGCACCGGGCCGGCCGGATCAACTTCGACGACATCCACCTCACCTCCGGCTACACCCCCGTCCGCGCCTACGCGCAGTCCAAGCTCGCGAACCTCCTCTTCACCCTGGAACTCCAGCGCCGCCTGACGGAGTCGGGCTCCCCCGTCCGCGCCCTCGCCGCGCACCCCGGCTGGTCCGCCACCAACCTCCAGAGCCACCACGGCAGCGCCCTCGCACGCGGCTTCATGGCCATCGGCAACCGCCTCCTCGCCCAGTCCGACCGCGCCGGCGCCCTCCCCACCCTCTACGCCGCGACCCAGGACCTCCCCGGCGCGAGCTACGTCGGTCCCGACGGGCTCGGCGAGCTGCGCGGAGCCCCGACCCTGGTCGGCCGCACCGGCGCGGCGAGCGACACCGCCACGGCCCGGCGTCTGTGGACCCTCTCCGAGGAACTGACGGGGGTGGGGTTCCCGGCGACGGCCGTCACTCCGGGCCGCTGAGCCCGCACGCGGGCAGCCGCGTCACGCGGACCTCGGGAGCGGCATCCCGCAGCGGGACGTCATAGCGGGAACACGCCGGGCCGGGTGTGTGGCCGACGGTGACGGTGACACCGTCGGCGCCACGGACGGCCGTCCAGGGCGCCGACGCCGCCTCCGAGATCTCGGCGTCGGTGAGGACGCCGTCCCCTGCCGCCGCCTCCAGGCGGTACGCGACGAGGTTCGCCTGCTTCGCGAGCAGTTCCCCGGGAGGAGTGGCCGGGCGGTCGTGGAAGCCGGTCACCGCGCAGGAGACCAGCAGGCTCGCGGCGACCCAGAGCAGGCCGGCCGTCGTCACGAGGAGGAACAGGCAGCCGAGCGCGGTGGGGCCGGTACGGGTGCCGTTTTCCAGGGGCATACGGTCAGGGTATTGATGCTTTTCTCACCTTGATGGTTCACAGTGGCCCCGATGAACGGGACCCGCCCCCAGGGCGCTCGAAGCTTCGCGTTGCTCGGTGCGACGGTGTTGATGGCGGGGAGTTGTGTGCTGGCGTCGGCGGCGGAGGCGGATGACGGGGGCGGGCCGTTGGGGGTGACGGTGGTGGCTTCGGGGGTGGCGGCCGCGGGGCGGGTGGGGGTGTTGGTCGATGCGGATGAGGTGGGGAAGCCGGCGGGGGAGCATTTCTGTACGGCGTCGGTGGTGCGGAGCGAGGGGCGGGATCTGATCCTCACCGCGGCGCACTGTCTGGGGGGTGTCGACGGGTCGGGGGTGGTGTTCGTGCCGGGGTACCGGGACGGGAAGGCGCCCTACGGGGTGTGGAAGGTGAAGCGGAGTTTCCTGCCGGGTGGGTGGGCCCAGGAGCAGAGCGAGGACAGTGACATCGCGTTCGCGGCGCTCGCGCCCAATGCCGCCGGGGAGGAGATCGAGGACGTCGTCGGGGCGAACGTGTTCGCTCCCGGGACGACGACCGGCGCCTCACCCGTGACCGTCACCGGGTACCCGGACACCTCGGAGCAGGCGATCACGTGCACCAACCGGCCGTCCGTGCACAGCCGGACGCAGCAGCGGATCGAGTGCCCGAGGTTCAGCGCGGGGACCAGCGGGAGCCCGTGGGTGAACGGGCACCACGAGGTCGTCGGCGTGCTCGGGGGGCACGAGCAGGGCGGGGACACGGACGACGTGTCGTACAGCGTCGTGCTGGGTACGGAGGCCGCCGAGTTGTACCGGAAGGCCGGTGGGTGAGGGGTGCGCGGCGTACGATCTTCTGTCGTATCGCGTGTCCTGAACGCTGGATAGAGAAGGTCGTGTCCCCCACCACACCTCGTACGAACACCGCATCTCGCACCACTTCACCTCGTACGTCCACCCCTTGTGCGAACGCCCCCACCCCCCTTCCCCGCCGCGTCCCCGGACGTTCCTGGAGCCGGCCCGACGCCGAGCGGCGCGCCTCCGTCCCGGACGTCCGGTGCCGGAGCTGTGGCGCCCTCCATGAAGCCGACGAGCCCTGCGGGGCGGCGGATCGGGTGGGGGATCGGGCGGGGGATTAGAACGCCCTCGCGATGGACAGTGTCCGACCAGGGCGGAACTACCCGTACGTGGCGGGGTGCGGCCGTAGACTGACGCGCGGTGACTCCTGGGCGACGAGGGGCGGTTGACGGTGCGTAAGGCGTGGATCTGGGCGACCGCGGTCGCCGGGGCCGGGCTCGCGTTCGTCATGGTGCTCGTCGTCGGCGTGTACCTGGTCGCCGGGAACATGGCCAACGGGGTCGGCGGAGGGACCAAGGCGCTCGCCAAGGGCTCCGTCCCCGCCGCGTACGCCACGCTGGTGCAGAAGTGGGGGAACATGTGTTCCGCCATCAATCCGGCCCTGCTCGCCGCGCAGCTCTACCAGGAGAGCGGATTCAACCCCCGGGCCCAGAGCGCCGCCGCCGCGCAGGGAATAGCGCAATTCATTCCGGGCACCTGGGCGACGCACGGGGTCGACGGGAACGGGGACGGCCGACGGGACGTCTGGGATCCCGCCGACGCCATTCCGTCCGCCGCCGCATATGACTGCGAACTCGCCAAATACGTCAAGGACGTTCCGGGCGATCCCACGCACAACATGCTCGCCGCCTACAACGCGGGCGCGTATGCGGTCATCAAATACGGGGGTGTTCCTCCGTACAAAGAGACCCAGAATTACGTCCGGATCATCACCAGCCTGGAAAAGAGCTTCGCCGCGCCGGTCGGGCGGGTTTCGCCGTCCGAGCAGGCCGCGGGGGCGATCTACTACGCGCAGAAGAAACTCGGCACGCCGTATCTCTGGGGCGGCGACGGGACCGCGGCCGACGGCGGGCGGTTCGACTGCTCGGGGCTGACGAAGGCGGCGTACGAAAGCGTCGGGATCGAGCTGCCGCGTGTCGCGAACGACCAGTACAACGCGGGTCCGCACCCCTCGCGGGACGAACTCCTCCCCGGTGACCTGGTGTTCTTCTCCGACGACCTCACCAACTCGCGGGCCATCCGGCACGTCGGGATCTACGTCGGCGGCGGGTACATGATCGACGCGCCGCGCACCGGCGCGGTCATCCGGTTCGACCCCATCGACACCCCCGACTACTTCGGGGCGACCCGGGTCACGGAGGATGGCGCGAAAGCGCTGCCCACGAATGTCTGAAAACGGTTGAGGGCCCCTTAAACCAACCCTGGGCTCGGTCGGGGCATCTCCCTTCGATAACGTCTCAGTGATCATTCAGTGGAGACAGGAACGCGACAAGCGGGGCCGTGCGTTCCTGTTGAGACAACCACGACGAAGGGGCCGCAGCACCATGGCTGGACTCGCCGATTCCGGATCCAACCCCGATGTCGACCTGCTCTACGACATCAATGGCCTCGCCAAGGACGCGCCGCACTGGCTCGACCGGATCGTCGGGTTCGTCGGCGAATACGGGCTCCTGTTCGCGATGATCGGGCTCATCGTGTGGTGCTGGCTGGGCGTGCGGCGGCGGGCCGCTTCCGCCGAGGAGGCGGCGTCCTCGGTCGCCGCGCTCGTCTGGGCGCCGCTCGCGGCCGGTGTCGCCGTCCTCGTCAACGTCCCCATTCGCGGGTTCGTCGAACGGCCCCGGCCGTTCAATGACCACCAGGGGCTGGAAGTGCTGGTCTCCGGGAAGACGGACTACTCGTTCGTCAGCGACCACGCGACGATCACCATGGCGATGGGGGTCGCGCTGTTCGTCGCGAACCGGCGGTTCGGGGTGTGGGGGCTGGTGCTGGGGGTGCTGGAAGGGTTCTGCCGGGTCTACATGGGGGTGCACTACCCGACGGACGTCATCGGCGGGTTCGCGCTCGGCACGGCCGTCGCGCTGCTGCTGTCGCCGCTCGCCTCCGCGCTGCTGACGCCGGTGCTGAAGGCGATCGAGCGGTCGCCCCGGGTGGGGTGGCTGGTGCGGAGCCGGGCGGCGCGGGTGGCGTTCGTACCGGGGGCGCGGACGGAGGTCGGGGAGCGGGATCTGGCCGCGTAGGAAGTCGACGGGAGAGAAGACGGCACGCGTTTCGCGTGCCGTCTTTTTTACGGGCCTCAGATCCCCTGCGGGTACGTGAAGAACCTCGTCGGGTCGTACTTCTGCTTCACCTTCGCCAGCCTCGGGGCCGCGTCGCCGTAGTACGCCGTGCGCCAGTTCGTGAGGGTGGGGTCCGTGTAGTTCTGGTAGGCCGCGCCGGACGCGTACGGGCGCATCGCCTTGTGGGCGGTGTTCAGCCAGGACTGGGCCGTCGTCCCCGGCGTGCCGGACTTCCACGAGGCGATGTACTGGGCGAGGAAGCGGGAGCGGCGGTGGACGAAGGCCGTCGCCGTCGGGGAGACGCGGTTGACGGCGCCGCCCAGCGCCGTGAGGGCGACGCTGCCGGCGCCGCCCTGGACCGCGCGCATCTGCTTGAGGAGCGTCTGGATCCCGGCCTCGGAGAGGGACTTGTCGAAGAAGTCGGAGCGGGCCGTGTACGTCTCGCGGCTCAGCTTGCCGCCCGGCGTGCGGTTCGGGGTCGTGCCGGGGAGGTGACAGCTCACGGGCTCGCTGTACGAGGAGCAGCCCGCGTACACCTCCATCGCCTCGGCGTACGAGCGCCGCCGCAGCGAGACCGACCTCGGCTGGCCGGCCTTCGCCACGAGACGGTCCACCGCGTTCTGGAGCTCGCCGTACGTGCCCAGCGAGAACGCGGCCATGGAGATCGTCGGGGTGCCGCCGGAGGAGTTGGAGAAGCTGAGCGCCGACCAGATCTCGTCCGGCTGGGACGGCCCCCACGCCTGCCAGGCCCGCAGCACCGCCGCAGCCTTCGCCCACGGCCAGGTGACGTACCCGGAGACGGCCTGCGGCGCCGGGTGCGTCCTGAACTGCAGCTCCGTGACGACGCCGAAGTTGCCGTTGCCCGCGCCGCGCAGCGCCCAGAACAGGTCCGGGTTCTGCTTGGCGTTGGCGACGAGCTGCCTGCCGTCCGCCGTCACGATCGTCGCCTGCGTGAGGCTGTCGCAGGTCAGGCCGTACGCGCGCGACACCACGCCGTGGCCGCCGCCGAGGACGAGGCCGGAGACGCCGACGGAGGGGCAGGAACCGGCGGGGACCGTGACGCCCTTCGCGGTGAGCGCGCGGTAGACGTCGATCAGCTTCGCGCCGGCGCCGACGACGGCCGTGCCGCCGCCGACCCTGACGCCCTTCAGCTTGGAGACGTCGACGATCAGCCGGCCGTCGCCCGAGGACCAACCCGCGTACGAGTGGCCGCCGTTGCGGATCGCGACCTTCAGTTTCTGGGCGCGGGCGAAGGCGAGGGTCGTGCGGATGTCCTCGGTGTGGGCGACGTAGGCGACGGCCGTGGGCTTCAGGTTGTCGAAGCGGGTGTTGTAGAGCTGGCGGGCGGTCGCCCACTCGGCCTCGCCGGGGCGGATCAGGGGGCCGTCGAGGTCGGCGGCGAGGGCCTTCCAGTCGGTGGCGGCGAGGGCGGTGGTGGCGAAGCGGCCGGAGGTGGCGGGGGTGGGGGAGGCGGTCGTGGATGTGCAGCCGGTGGTGGCCGCCGCGGCGGTGAGTGCGGCCGCGCCGCCGATGAACATGCGCCGTTCCATGGTCGTTCGCCCTCCGTCGCGGCTTTGCGCCGTCTCCTGCGTTTGTCGAACGAGACGGGTTCCCGGGGAGGAGGGTTCCCATGGGTTTCTGTCGGCCGTCCGTGGGTGTCTCTGTCAGCCGTTCGCGTGGGACTCCGCGTCCGTGCGGGCGAGGCTTCTCGCTCTGCGGGCCGGGCCGCGCCAGCCGCAGGTGCAGCGGGCGAAGCAGAAACGGCCCTGTTCGACGGTGGTGGCGAGGTGGTCGCCGTCGGTCTCGCCAGTGGGGGTGGGGGCGCCGTCCGGATGCGTCACGTACTCCACGGTACCCAGCGCCGGTAAGGGGATTCTCAGGGGTGTGTCAGGGGTGTGCGGGCGTGACGGTGGTACTTGCCGGTCGTTGAACCCGGGGGACAAGCCCGCGATCTGGGGGTCGGCAGGATGCAGTACAAACGGGGCGGTGCGGTGGCCGTCGCGGGGCTGGTGGCCGGGGTGGTGGCCGGGGCCACGGGGTGTGTCGGAAGCGGAGCCGTGGCGGACGACTCGCCGGGCCAGGATCCGGTGGGCACCCTGCACCGGGCCGCGGACACGCTGCTCGCGGCGGGGAGTTCACGGGCGCAGACGTCCATGGAGATGGCCACGGGCGGGACCCGGGTGACGATCCGGGGGGAGGGCGTGTACGACTACCGGCGGCAGCTCGGGCAGCTTCGGGTCGTGCTGCCGCAGGACCCGTCCGGGGTCAGCGAGCACCGTCCGATCACCGAACTCCTCGCGCCCGGCGCACTGTTCATGAAGAACCGGGGAGCCGGGGTGCCTGCGGACAAATGGGTCCGGGTGGACACGGCGACCCTCTCCGACGGGAACCTCGTCACCGGCGGCGCCACCGATCCGTTCGCGGCCGCCGAGCTGCTGCGGGGGGTGCGGACGGCGACCTACGTCGGGGAGAGCGAGGTCGCCGGGGTCGGGGTGCGGCACTATCGCGGGACCGTCGATCTCGCGCTCGCCGCGCGCGGGGCCACCGCCGGGAACCGGGCCTCGCTCGCCGCCGCGGCGGAGGGCTTCGCCACCGCCGAGGTGCCGTTCGACGTCTACCTCGACGAACAGGGGCGCATCCGCAAGGTGCGGCACCGGTTCAGCTTCGTCAACAGCGGGCGGCGGGGGGTGGTGGCCGTCGCGTCCACCGTCCTCCTCTACGACTTCGGGACACCGGCCGTGGTGACGCTGCCGGAGTCCCGGGACATCTACGCGGGGCGGATCGCGGAGTAGGGGGTGGAGGCGAGGTTCTGCCCCACCGGATCGACCCGCGCCTGTTACACCACCGCGCGCCCACCGCCCCCTTCGCTCCCTACGTTGCTCCCGGCACCAAGCCCCCCCCACACCGAGGAGCACCGATGCACCCCACCCCCGTGGAGACCCCCCGCACTCCCCGCACCATATGGCGACACGACCGCCGCTACCTGGCCCTCTTCCTCCTGCTGGCCACCCTGTTCACGGGCGCGCTCCAGGCCACCCCCGCGCTACAGCCGACGGCGAGCGCCGCGGTCTCCGGGAACATCAACGGGACGACGAACCCGCCGAACGGCCTCGGCTTCGTCAACGCGATCAACTACTGGAGCGGACGGGGCTGGCCGAACCTGGCAGCCAACCGCACGGACGACCGCATCCTGTGCAACCTCCAGCCCGCACGCGGCGGCTGCGTCAACACCCGCCAGTTCATCGACGGCGGCGGCCGGTACGCCGACCGCGACGGCCAGCTGCGCCGCTACCTGCTCGGCGGCGGCTCCGGCGCCCCCGTCTGCGCCGCCCACGGCTCGACGCCCTGCACCGGCGGCCCGAACGTGGGCACGTGGATCGGCTTCTTCCACGAGTACGACGTCGAGTGGCGCGACACCCGCCGGGGCGACCGCGGCCGCCTGCGCATCGTCCGCGTCCACGGCGGCCCGAACGACGGCGACACGTTCGTGACGACGGACCACTACAGCAACTTCACGTACGTCGGCCCGCGCTTCTGAGCACGACGGACGCCCGGACCAGACCCCCATGCTGGTCCGGGCGTACCCCTCAGAGAAACGCCAGTTTCACGATCCCGAATACGGCGGCGGCGACCAGCGCAGCCGCGGGCATCGTGATGAACCACCCGAGAATGATGTTCTTGGCGACCCCCCACCGCACCGCGTTGATCCGCTTGGTGGCCCCCACACCCATGATCGCGGAGGTGATGACATGGGTCGTGGAAATGGGCGCCTTGAAAAGAAAAGCGGTGGTGAACATGATCGACGCGCCCGTGGTCTCCGCCGCGAACCCCTGCGGCGGATCCAGCTCGATGATCTTCCGCCCGAGCGTCCGCATGATCCGCCACCCGCCCGCGTACGTCCCGAGCGACAGCATGACGGCGCAGAGGATCTTCACCCAGACGGGGATCGGGTCCCCGTAGTCCTCGACGTCGGCGATGACGAGCGCCATGACGACGATCCCCATCGTCTTCTGCGCGTCCTGGAGCCCGTGCCCGAGCGCCATGCCCGCGGCCGACACCGTCTGCGCGATCCGGAACCCCCGCTTGGCCTTGTGCGGATTGGCCCGCCGGAAGATCCACATGATCGCGGTCATCACGAGATACCCGATGACGAGCCCGACGACCGGCGAGACGAACATCGGAATGACGATCTTCTCCAGAACCCCGTGCCAGTAGACGGTGGTCCCCCCGGCGAGCGCGGCCCCGACCATTCCCCCGAACAACGCGTGCGAGGAAGAGGACGGCAGCCCGAAATACCAGGTGACGAGATTCCAGGTGATGGCGCCGACGAGAGCGGCGAAGAGAATCCCCATTCCCTTCGAACCCTCGGGCGTCTGAATGAGCCCTTCGCTGACGGTCTTGGCGACACCGGAACCGAGAAAGGCCCCGGCGAGATTCATCACGGCGGCCATCGCGAGCGCGGCCCGCGGGGTGAGCGCCCGGGTGGACACCGACGTAGCGATCGCGTTGGCGGAGTCGTGGAAGCCGTTGGTGTACGTGAAGAAGAGCGCGACCAGGACGGTCACGACCAGAGCGAACGTGTCCACGACGGCTCAGGACTCCTTGACGGCGATGGTCTCCACCGTGTTCGCCACATGCTCGAACGCGTCGGCGGCCTCTTCGAGGACGTCGACGATCTGCTTCAGCTTCAGCACCTCGATGGCGTCGTACTTCCCGTTGAACAGGTGCGCCAGCAGCTTGCGGTGGATCTGGTCGGCCTGGTTCTCCAGGCGGTTGACCTCGATCCAGTACTCGGTGAGGTTCTCCATCGTCCGCAGGTTCGGCATCGCCTCGGCGGTCAGCTCCGCCGCCCGCGCCAGCACCTCGATCTGCTGCTCGACGCCCTTGGGCAGTTCCTCGACGTTGTAGAGGACGACGAGGTCGACGGCCTCCTCCATGAAGTCCATGATGTCGTCGAGGGAGGACGCGAGGGAGTAGATGTCCTCGCGGTCGAACGGCGTGATGAACGAGGAGTTCAGCTGGTGGAAGATCGCGTGCGTGGCGTCGTCACCGGCGTGTTCGGCGGCCCGCATGCGTTCGGCGATCTCGGCCCGGCCGGCGGTGTCCGCCCCGAGCAGTTCCATCAGGAGTTTCGAGCCCGTGACGATGTTGTCCGCGGACGCGGCGAACATGTCGTAGAAGCTCGTCTCCCTGGGGGTCAGACGAAAGCGCACGTGGGGTCCTCGGTATGCATCGGTTTCGGTCAGGCTGATGCTAAGCGCATCATCCGGTCAGGGCTAAGGGGCCGTCCCCCAGTGTCGCCCATCAGGCACAGTGACCAGCACGGGGTGGGACCAAGACCCCTATACCCAGCAAACTTGGTTACGATATACCCACTAGGGGTATACAAGACGAACTGGAGGACGCGATGACGACCACCGAGGCCGAGCACACCCCGACGCCCTCCGAAACCCCGGCCGCCGACGAACACCCGACGACCGCCGGTGAGCACACGACGCACGGGTACCACAAACAGAAGGACGAACACCTCAAGCGCCTGCGCCGCATCGAGGGCCAGATCCGCGGCCTCCAGCGCATGGTCGACGAGGACGTCTACTGCATCGACATACTCACCCAGGTCTCCGCCTCCACCAAGGCCCTCCAGTCCTTCGCCCTCCAACTCCTCGAAGAACACCTCCGCCACTGCGTCGCCGACGCGGCCCTCAAGGGCGGCGACGAGATCAACGCGAAGGTGGAGGAGGCGACGAAGGCGATCGCGAGGATGCTCCGCACGTGAGCCTCCGGCGGTGCGGCGGGGGACGGGGGCGGAGGGACGCTTGTTTTTGAGACGCCCGGCGTTGAAGGCACTCGCGGGGGTAAGACGCGGCGGGTAAGGATTCCGCACGGGAGGCGCCCAGCACCTCCTTGACGCCTCCGGCACAAGAACGGCTCACGCCTGCCACGCCCGATGGAAGGGGCGCTCGGCCTCAGACGCGCCTGACGCGGCATGTCCGGAGCCCGGCGCCAGGGGGGCACCCCGCGTCCGACGCTCCGCTCGCGAGGGCGCCCTGCACGTGACGCCTCCGGCGGGATCCCGCTCGGCGCCGGACACCTCCAGCGCAAGTCCCCGCCCCCGACGAGGGCCCGGCTTCCGTCGCAAGGCTCAGGTTCCCGGCGTGAGGCCCCGGCTCCCGACGTGAGGCCGGCGCCCGATCAACTCCCGGCCCCCGGCGTCTCCGCTCGCGAGGGTGCCCGGCGTCACCGTCCGGACGGTGTGCGCGGTCTCACGCCCCGGGCGGCGGCTCGTCCCGGCCGGGTTCGCGTACTCGGACGACCCGCAGCACCTCGTCGATCGAGTCCAGGCTCAACCGCTCGCCCGCCGCGGACGACGCCGCGATCATCAGCTCCCCGCACAGCTCGATCTCGGCGAGGGCCACATGGTCCTGCACCGCCGTACCAGCACCCGAAGCCATGCGCACCACCTTGTCCCTACCGACGCCGACACCGACCCCCAAGCGTAGGCAGCCCCCCGCCCTCGGCGCATGGCACGGAAGAACTAGCCCTCCCTGGCCCGCCCGACTGGGCGGGTAGGCCAGGGAGGGCGCGTCGCTGGCTACGCGCTGGCCCTGAAGTCGTCGGGGCCGAAGGGGGCACCGTCGTAGGTGTAGGGGTGGTCGACGCCCAGCGTCGCGTAGGCCGCTGCTTGTCGGCGTTCCTGCTGGAGGCGTTCCCGTACGGCGTCCGCCTCTGCCTGGCGGCGGAAGATCGCGGCGGCTTCTTCCTTGCTGGGGCTGGTCCACGGGCGGGTCCAGGGGCTGACGTACGGCTCCGCGACGGCGGGGGGCGTGCACTTGCGGCGCTTGCCCTGGGCGGGGAGGAGGTACGAGAGCAGGGTGTGCAGGCACGCCGAAATGGCGCGCGCGATAGAGTCGCGCACGGCGACAGACCCTTCAGAAGTGATGTCGTCACGGCCTCGTCAGCGTTGGGTTCTGTGATCTTCCGTTCGGTTATGAAGGGATCGTGCTCTCGACCAGGAGTGTGCCGATGTGGCCGGCCGTCGGGGCGGGCAGGACGCGGGGGTTCGCGCTCTCGAATCCGGCGGACAGGAGGAGGCTTCGCCACATCGCCGGGGTGTAGCTGTAGCGGTAGGTGTAGGTCGCCGGGCCCGCGAATCCGCCCTTGTACATGCCTTGCGGGCCGTACGCGCCGGGGATGGCCGGTGGCTGTGAGAACACGAACCGTCCGCCGGGGTTGAGGCGTTGCCTCACCAGGGGGAGCAGCCGGCGTGGGTCGCTGAACCAGGCCGCGCCGAAGACGGAGTACACGGCGTCGTAGGTGCGGGTGTCGTCGGCCAGGAAGTCGAGTGCTTCGGCGCAGACGAACTCGACGCCGAGGGGGCCCCAGCGTTCGGTCGTGCGGGCGACCATGACCGGGGACATGTCCACCCCGCGAGCCTTCACGCCCTGCCCGGCGAGGTAAGCGAGCGCCCGGCCGGTACCGCAGCCGATCTCCAGCACGCTGTCCGGTTCGCCGAGCAACTCCGGCCCCGGGCCGTGTTCTTGATACTGCGTCCACCGGAAGACGGGGTCGGCCTCGAAGACGTCCGCCTTGGTCGCCTCGGCGTAGGTGTCCCAGACGGAGCGTTCGTGGTCGTAGTTGTGTTCTGCGGTCAACGGGGTTCCTTCGGAGGGGAGTTGAACGGCAGTGCGCTGCCCCTGCCGGAGGGTCGCAGGGGCAGCGCACGTTACCGGGTGTGGTCAGTGGCTGTCGGGCACCTTGTCATCGCACGGGCCGCATTCGGCCGCGTCGACCTCCCACAGTTCGAGGTCGACGTCGAAGCCGTTCGCGCGGATGAGTTCGGCCGTCCGCATGACCGTTCCGTCGCGCCGTCGCTCGACGAGCGGGGCGTGGTGCTTGTACCGGCCGTCGTTGTAGAGCTCGCAGAACGCGAAGTACACGGGCGTGTCCAGGATGATCTGGTGAATGCCGAGGTCGACCGTGTATCCGGGGCCGATGTCGACACCGGGGTTCTCCATGGCCGTGACCAGGTAGGCCACCGCCTGGTCGAGAATGCGTTCTGCCAGGCTACGGACGGCGACACTGTCGCGGAGCAGAAGACGGACCTCCCGCTCGTACAGGTCGATGCCCTGCGCACCGGGAGCCTCGAAGATGTTGTACAGCCGCTCCTTGACGTACGGACGTACGGCGTTGAGGAGTTCGCGGGGGTCTCGCGTCCGCACGCCGCCCGGAACTTCGAACGTGATGGTCATACTGGTGGTGCCCCTTCCATGAGATGGGGTGGAACCCGTCCCGGCGGCGCTCGGCCTGTCCCTGGTTCGAACTGACCGCCGGGACGGGGAACCCCCTTATTTACAGGGGGAGTTGAGGCCCATCCGGTCGCGGATCGCCGACCAGCCCGCGACCGAACGGGAGCTTCACAGGCGGCCGAGAATGGCCGAAGTGAGAAGAGAGATGGAACCTGCGGCGACCACGCCCAGGCAGGTGATCCACCCGTACCGGCGGATGAGTCGCTTCACCTTTTGTCCCACGTCGCTCATCTGCGCCTCACTTCCTCGGGTTGCGCCTCAGCGCATGCCGGTCGAACTCCGCTCGATCTGGCGGCAGACGGCCATGCGGCCACGCATGACGAAGGGGTCGCGCCCCTCGAAGATCAGCACCCTTCCGGCACCGTCCTGCGTCGCGCGCAGGTCGGCGATCCTCAGAAAGATGTCGTAGAGCCATATGCGGTCGCCGACTCGGACGCCGGCCGGGGAAAGCATCGTGACGACCGCGCCCAGAGTCGCGGTCGAAGGCATGCGAGCCAAAGGAGTTGGCCAGCTTGCAGTCATTCCCGCCTCACAGGTGGTCATGGGAGGACGAGTCGTCGCCGATGCTCCGGCCTCGATCGGGGTCCGCAGGACGCAGAATCACGTCCTGGCCAACCTCGGCTCCTTCTCCGATGGCGCCGACCAGATCGAACACCTCCGGACTCACGTCGTTCGGGTGTCCCTTCGGCAGGTGAGGTGGAGGGGTCTCGCGCCCGACCGGAAGGAAAGACGCCGGACGGGAATGGCGGATCGTCTCCTCCAACTGCGGTGCGGCGATCGAGCACCACGTGCGGGCGCCGTCCTCACTGGTGCCCCACCGGTCGGCCAGAGCCTCGACGAGGAACATGCCCCGGCCGCTCTCCCCGTCGGCCGTCGGCTGCCGGACCCGGGGGAACTCGGAGGACCCGTCCGCCACCTCGATGGTGATCTCGCCCGCCCGGTGCGACATGGAGAACGTGATGTCCTCCGTGCCGTACCGGACGGCATTGGTGACCAGCTCGCTGATCAGCAGACTGGCCGTGTCCACAACGGAGTTGAGCCCCCACTTCCTCAGGTGGGCGGCGCCGATCCGGCGCATCTGCCCCACCCGCTGAGGCTCACGGGAGCACGAGACGACGAAACGGTCCGGATGTTCCATGGCTTTCCCCAAGCTCCCCGCCCGCGGCATTCCCCGCTGAGGTGACTCGGCGCCAGCCACGCCGAGGACGCGTAACGCTTCGCGCCGTATCGCGGGGGCGTTCATGCCCTGCAAGGCAAGAGTTGTCACGCTGTCCTCCGTGGGGGTTGGGGGTCAGGAGGTCGCCCTTCCTGCCGAGTTCGGGCAGTTCACGGGCTGGAATCAGCATTCCGAGCGAAACGGCTGCGGACCACGGCGTTCATGGGCCAGTGTTGGGACATCTCTGGGACATGAGACGTGCGCCATAGTTGGATGGACAAGATCCAAGGGAAGGAGTCCCGTATGAGTCTCGCCGAGAGGCGTAAAGCTCAGGGCTTCACCCAGGAAAGTTTCGCCGAGGCGATGGCAGTCGACCGACGCACCGTCGGGCGTTGGGAGACCGGTAAAGGGGAGCCTCAGCCTCCCCAGCGGCCAAAGATGGCCGCGCTGCTACGAATGGATCTCGAAGACCTCGACGCTCTGTTGAACGCGGCCGGAACTCCCG
The DNA here is from genome assembly GCF_014489635.1 of Streptomyces roseirectus. Classification (NCBI taxonomy): domain Bacteria; kingdom Bacillati; phylum Actinomycetota; class Actinomycetes; order Kitasatosporales; family Streptomycetaceae; genus Streptomyces; species Streptomyces roseirectus. The sequence continues at coordinate 5,228,435 of NZ_CP060828.1, forward strand.
AGGAGGCAGAGGGGCCATCGCCCAGTACCCGTCACAGTCCAGGGGATGCAGACGAGATGATCCGACGTGAGTTCCTGCGCCTCATGACGGTTTCAGGCACGCTCGCCGCCACGCCGGCCAGCACGCCAGATGCTCTGAGTGAGGCTGGATCGCATGGCAGTACGGACGGCTTCGACCTCATGAACGGGCACCTGTGGCAGGTGTATCAGCTTGCTCGCACCAAACAGTCGGTGTACCCCGTTGTGCGAACGCAGCTCTCGACGCTGAATGAAACCCTTTCCGAGGGGGGAATCCCCTTCTCCTCTTTCTGTGTCGCCGCCGCAGATCTCTATCAACTTGCTGGCGAGTTGGCATTCGATGCGAACCGGTATGGGGAAGCAGCCGCTTCCTATGCCTTGGCTGCCACTGCGAGTCGGGAAGCCAAATCGTTTGATCTCTGGGCCTGTGCCTTGATCCGAATCGCTTACGTGGATCTTTCGGAGAAGCGTTATGTGAGAGCTGCTGAAACCCTTGGCGTGGCGCGTCGAATAGCTCTCCAGGGAGATCGAAATCTCTCGACGAGGTATTGGGCAGCCTCGGTCCAAGCGGAGGCGTACGCGTGGCTCCGCGACATTGACGCGTGCAAGGAAGCAATCGACGAAGCTCAGAAGGTGGCGGGCCTACGGGGACAAGCATCCAACGGAGGATGGCTTCGCTTCGATGGCTCGCGTCTCGCGGAAGAGCGCGGCGCCCGGTACTTGCAGCTCGATCAACTGGACTTGGCGGAGGAGGCCCTGTTGACGGCACTCGCTCAGAAGCCACTGGTCTCCGGCGCGTCCTTCCGGCGCAGAGGGGCTGCGCTCACTGACCTCGCAGTCATCGGCGCCAGACGTAAGGACCCCGAACAGGTCGTGCAGTACGGTCACGAAGCCCTTCTCCTGGCTCGGGCGTCCAACTCCGGATACATCGCCCATAGACTCCAGAACCTGACTGCTGAGCTGATCACCTTCGGCCGGGACAGACGAATCACCGAGCTGAAGGCCGAGATCGGCACCCTGACAGTGTGACGAGAGGGGACGGATGTCCGAGAACAACGGCTCGCGGATCTTCCGGGAAGCGTGGATCGCGGGGGTCAGGAAGCACTTCCCCGGCGAGCCCAAGCCGAGCTACGTGACTCCATGGGAGGACATGCCCGACTGGGAGCGCGAGGCTGCGGAAGCCGTGTACAGCCAGGTGCACCAGTTCCTCGAAGTGAGTGCCGGGCACGCGTCCCGCCTGTCGAGGGAGCAGAAGGGGCGGTTCGTCGCCGTCTGCTGGACCGCCCAGATGTACCGGCACTTCGAGGACCCGAAACCCGGCTACGTCGCCGACTGGCCCGACCTGCCGGACTGGCAGAAGGAGACTGACTCCGACATCTTCGAGGCTATCGAGAACGAGTGACTGAACTTGCGAAGCCCTCACTCCCGGAGTGGGGGCTTCGGCTTTTCCTCAATTTATAGACCCGGCGGCGCGTTACCGACGGCGAGTCGAAAAATGTCCAACAGGCTTAGGTGTACGGTGAATTGACGAACCATTGTCTGCCGGAAGTTGATTGATGTGACGACGTATCGGGTCGGTTCACGGGCAAGTAACTTGGTGAAATCCCAGGTTCGCCAGTACCTCGATCTGCTTCGTCCTCGTTTTCTCTCGAAGGCGGCGACAAGGACCGACGGTCGCAGCTCTCCGACGTTTCGGCAATCAGCGGTGGCAGCGCGTTCAGCTCTGCGCAGGAAGCGGCGTTGAGCAGGGGCGAGGTGGATGTGGTCGTCCATTCGCTGAAGGACTTGCCGACGGCGAACCCGCCTGGGCTGACCCTGCTTCCGCCTCCTGGTCGTGAGGATGTCCGGGATGCGCTGTGCGGGTCCACGCTGGCGGGTCTGCGAAAGGGGGCTCGGGTCGGTACCGGTGCTCCGCGGCGGGTTGCTCAGCTTCTGGCCGTGCGCCCTGATCTTGAAGTCGTTCCGATCCGGGGGAACGTGCCGCCTCGGTTGAAGAAGGTCGAGACCATGGGGCTGGATGCGGTGGTGCTCGCTGTGGCGGGGCTTCGGCGCCTGGGGCTGGAGGACGCGATCGGTGAGTTGCTGCCGTTGGACCTTTTTCCGCCGTCGCCAGGGCAGGGGGCTCTCGGTGTTCAGGTGCGGGAGGGCGATGCCGAACTCGCGGTGATCCTCTCCGGCGTGGGGGATCTGGCGGTCGACGCCCAGGTACGAGCGGAACGGGCGTTGCTCGCTGAACTGCACGGTGGGTGCAGTGTCCCTGTGGGGGCGTACGCGGAGACCGGCGCGGGCGGCGACTTGTTGCTGTACGCCCAGGTGACGTCGCTCGACGGGGCCCGGCGGGTCTCGGGCAGTCTGTCCGGCCCGACCGGGGATGCGGAGAAGATCGGTGCGGCCTTGGCTGCCGAGCTGATCGGCCAGGGTGCGCGCTCGATCCTCGACGGGATCCGGGGGCGGGGCGGCGTCGGCCGTTGAGGGGGCGGGCGATCTCCAGGGCGGCGTCGATGAACTGCTCGGGCTGCTGGGACTGGTCTGGAGCTCGCGATCCGTTCCTGCCTTCGGGGCCGTGTCCATCGTGCGGCGGCGTCGTACAGAGTCGACACCGGACGCGCGTGGGCCCGCCCCCGAGACAGGGGGCGGGCCCTTTTGCGGCCTCGCGGTGGCACCGCCATGCAGCACCGCGAGGGGTTCGGGTCAGCCGAAGCGGCCGGAGATGTAGTCCTCGGTGGCCTGGACGGAGGGGTTGGAGAAGATGCGCTCGGTGTCGTCGATCTCGATGAGCTTGCCGGGCTGGCCGACGGCCGCGAGGTTGAAGAAGGCGGTGCGGTCGGAGACGCGGGCGGCCTGCTGCATGTTGTGGGTGACGATGACGATCGTGAAGCGTTCCTTCAGCTCGCCGATCAGGTCCTCGATGGCGAGGGTGGAGATGGGGTCGAGGGCCGAGCAGGGCTCGTCCATCAGGAGGACCTTCGGCTCGACCGCGATCGCGCGGGCGATGCACAGCCGCTGCTGCTGACCGCCCGAGAGGCCGGAACCGGGCTTGTTGAGGCGGTCCTTGACCTCGTTCCAGAGGTTCGCGCCCTTGAGGGACTTCTCGACGATGTCGGCGAGTTCGCTCTTCTTGTAGTCGCCGTTGAGGCGCAGGCCCGCGGCGACGTTGTCGAAGATGGACATCGTGGGGAAGGGGTTGGGGCGCTGGAAGACCATGCCGACCTCGCGGCGCACCGACACGGGGTCGATGCCGGGGCCGTACAGGTCCTCGTCGTCGAGGAGGACCTTGCCCTCGACGCGCCCGCCGGAGGTCACCTCGTGCATGCGGTTGAGGGTGCGCAGGAACGTCGACTTGCCGCAGCCGGAGGGGCCGATGAACGCGGTCACCGTGCGGGGCTCCACGGTCATCGAGATGTCCTCGATCGCCTTGTGGGAGCCGTAGTAGGCGGTCAGACCGCTTACGTCGATTCGCTTCGCCATGTCTACTTCACTTCCAAACAGTCGCTGACTGAGGGCCGCCGTCAGCGACCGGACTTCGGGGCCTTCCAGCGGGCGATGCCGCGCGCCACCAGGTTGAGGATCATCACGAACGCGATCAGCGTCAGGGACGCGGCCCAGGCGCGGTTGAACGCCGCCTCGGAGCCCGCGCTCTGCGAGTACTGCTTGTAGATGTACAGCGGCAGTGACTCCTGAGCGCCCTCGAAGGGGTTGTTGTTGATGAACGGGTTCCCGAACACCAGCAGCAGTACCGGGGCCGTCTCACCGGCGATACGGGCGACGGCCAGCATGACGCCGGTCGTGATGCCGCCGATCGCGGTCGGCAGGACGACCTTGAGGATCGTCCGCCACTTCGGGACGCCGAGCGCGAGGGACGCCTCACGCAGCTCGTTGGGGACGAGCTTCAGCATCTCCTCCGTCGAGCGGACCACCACCGGCATCATCAGGATCGCGAGCGCCAGCGAGCCGGCGAAGCCGAACGGCTGCATCTCGAAGATCAGCATGAGACTGAGGATGAACAGACCCGCGACGATCGACGGGATGCCCGTCATGACGTCGACGAAGAAGGTGACGGTCTTGGCGAGCTTGCCGCGTCCGTACTCCACCAGGTAGATCGCGGTGAGCACACCGACCGGGGCACCGATGAGCGTGCCGAGGCCGACCTGTTCGAGGCTGCCGATGATCGCGTGGTAGATCCCGCCGCCGGGCTCGGAGTCGGCGACGACGCCCATCGAGTGGGACAGGAAGTAGAAGTCGAGGACCTTCACACCGCGCTGGACGGTCGACCAGACGAGGGACGCCAGCGGGATCAGCGCGAGGAGGAAGGCGACCCACACGAAGCTGGTCGCGACCCGGTCCTTGGCCTGCCGGGGGCCCTCCACCTTCGCCGCGACGGCGTACGTGCCGGCGACGAAGAAGACGCCCGCCATCAGGGCCCACTGGATGTCGCTGTCGAGCCCGGCGACGGCGCTGACGGCGAGGCCGAGCGCGACGGAACCGGCGGCGATCGCCCACGGCGTCCACCTCGGCAGGCTCGCCCCGCGCAGGGAGTTCTTGACGGTCGCGGTGCTCATGCGTTGGCCCCCGAGTACTCCTTGCGGCGGGCGATGATCAGCCGGGCCGCGCCGTTGACCAGCAGCGTGATGACGAACAGGACCAGACCGGAGGCGATCAGCGCGTCCCGGCCGAAGTCGTCCGCCTCGCTGAACTTGCTGGCGATGTTCTGGGCGAAGGTGCCGCCGCCGGGGTTGAGGAGGCTGGCGTGGATGTCGAAGTCGGGGGAGAGGACCGTCGCGACGGCCATCGTCTCGCCGAGCGCGCGGCCGAGGCCCAGCATCGACGCCGAGATCACACCGGAGCGGCCGAACGGCAGGACGGCCATGCGGATGACCTCCCAGCGCGTCGCGCCGAGGGCGAGCGCCGCCTCCTCGTGCATCTGCGGGACCTGCCCGAAGACCTCACGGCTGACGTTCGTGATGATCGGCAGGATCATGATCGCCAGCAGGATCGAGACGGTCAGCAGCGAGCGCGCCGGACCCTCGTCCCACGCGAACAGGCCCGTCCAGCCGAGGTAGTCGTTCAGCCACCCGAACAGCCCGTTCAGGTGCGGTACGAGGATCAGGGCGCCCCACAGGCCGTACACGATGGACGGCACCGCGGCGAGCAGGTCGATCACGTAGGCGATCGGGCCGCGCAGCCGGCGGGGGGCGTAGTGGGTGAGGAACAGCGCGATGGCGACGGCGACCGGGACCGCGATGAGCATCGCGATCAGCGACGAGACGATCGTGCCGAACGCCAGGACCGCGATGCCGAACTTCGGCGGGACGATGCCGGTGTTCCACTCGAAGGTGGTGAGGAAGTTCCCGTCGTCCTTGTTGATCGCGAGGACCGCGCGGTACGTCAGGAAGATGGCGATCGCGGCCATGATGACCAGCAGGAAGATGCCGGAGCCGCGCGAGAGGCCGAGGAAGATCTTGTCGCCCATGCGGCCGGGGCCCTTGCGGCGGGCCTGCGGGGCGGGGCTGTCCGTGGGGGGTGGGGCGTCGGTTATCTGTGTCGTGTCCATGGAGGTTCTCCGGTCTGCGGGAGCCGGGTGGGCTCCGGGCGGCGGTGCACCGGAAGGCACGGCCCGGGAAGACGCGCTCCCCGGGCCGTGCCGTCAGATCAGCTCAGGCCCTCGATGGTGGAACGGACCTTCGTGATGATCGCGTCGGGGATCGGCGCGTAGTCGATGCCCGACAGGACGCCCTGGCCGTCGGTGGAGGCGATGTAGCGCAGGAACGCCTTCGTGGCCGGCAGCGTCGCGGACTTGTTGCCCTTGTCGCAGACGATCTCGTACGTCACCAGGGTGATCGGGTACGCGCCCTCGGCCTTGGTGGTGTAGTCGAGCTTCAGCGACAGGTCGGAGCCGGTGCCGACGACCTGGGCGGCGGCGACGGCCTTCGTCGCGCCGTCCGAGGACGCCTTGACCGGGGTGGCCGCGCCGGTGGCGATGGCGACCGAGTTCAGGCCGTCCTTCGCGTACGACAGCTCCATGTAGCCGATCGCGCCGTTGGTCTGCTTGACGCCGCCGGCCACGCCGGAGGAGCCCTGCGCCGACTGGCCGCCCTTGGCCTGCCACGCCTTGCCGCCGGAGAAGGTCCACTCCGAGGGGGCGGCGGCCTTCAGGTACTTCGTGAAGTTGTCCGTCGTACCCGACTCGTCGGAGCGGTGGTACGCCTGGATCTTCAGGTCGGGGAGCTTGGCGCTCGGGTTCAGCTTCACGATCGCCGGGTCGTTCCACTTGGTGATGTCGCCCTTGAAGATCTTCGCGATCGTCGGGGCGTCGAGCACCAGGTTGTCCACGCCGGACAGGTTGTAGGCGACGGAGATCGGGCCGGCCACCATCGGGAGGTCGATGCCCTGGCCGCCGGAGCAGACCTTCTTGGAGGCGGTGACCTCGTCGGGCTTCAGCGCGGAGTCGGAGCCGGCGAAGGCGACCGTGCCCTGCGTGAACGCGGTGATGCCCGCGCCGGAGCCGGAGCCCTTGTAGTTGACCTGGACGCCGGAGCACGCCTGGGTGAAGTTCTTCACCCACGCGTCGATCGCGTTCTTCTGCGCGGACGAGCCGTCGGCGAGGAGCTGGCCCTTGGCGTCGTCACACTTGACCGAGCTGTTCGACGTGGCCGCGGAGGAGCTGCTGTCGCTGCCCTTGCTGCCGGTGTCGTCCGAGCCGCACGCCGTGAGGGCCAGGGCGCCGGAGACGGCGAGAGCGCCGAGAGCGAGAGCCCGCCGGTTCTTGCGCTGAAGCTTCACTTGAGGGAGATCCTTCCGGGAGCCGCCGTCCTGAATCCGGCGGCGTGCGAGGCTTGGTGGCCCGGAAACGTCCGTCGTTCTGCGTTCCGTGCCGTACAAGGCCGAAATTAAGCAGAACAGGTGAAGCCGCCGATGGGCTCATATGAACGGCGGGTGAACCCCTGAAGGCGGTGTGGTTAGGTCACGGAACGCTTACGTCGAGGACACGGGCGGGCGCCGGAGCGAGGTCAGGAGCGCGTCGACGAGGTCCCTGTCCCTCGGCTGGGTGAGGCGGGTTCGCGCCGCCGCCGGGGGGAGCCAGAGGATGCGGTCCACCTCGTCGTTGGGGACGAAAGCGCCGGCGGTCGCACGGGCGGCCCAGTAGTGGACGCGTTTGGGGCGGCCGTGGACCTCGTATTCGAGGGTGTGGAGACGGGCGCCGGGGGTCGCCGTGTAGCCCGTCTCCTCCTCGACCTCGCGCAGGGCGCCGTCCAGGGGGTGCTCGTCGCGTTTCAGCTTGCCTTTGGGGTGCGACCAGTCGTCGTACTTGGGGCGGTGGACGAGGCACACCTCCAAGGCGTCTCCGGGGGTGCCGTCGATCGGGGAGGTGCGCCACAGGACGCAGCCGGCTGCCTGGATGGTGCCCGTGTTCATGAGGTTCGCCTCTGTTCCTTACGGCGACGGTGTCAGCGTGCGCGTCTGCCAGCTCTGCTGGAACGCGTACCTGGCGGCCTCGACCTCATGCCGCTGGTCCGCGTGCAGGACGCCCAGCGCGTACGCCGTCGCCGGGGCGATCCTCGGCGTGCGGGCCGCGTGGGCCGCCGCCGCTGCCGCCTCCGACGCGTCCCGGTGCCGGTCCAGGGCCTCGCCCGCCTGCTGGAGACGGACGTCCGGCAGGGGCTCGCCCAGCGCCTCCAGGGCGTACCGGTGCAGGCGCAGCAGCAGGCGGACCTGGTGCCACGGGGCGTCCTGGGGGTGCGGGGCCGTGTCCGGGGAGAGGCCGTGGATCAGGGCCTCCGCGTTGTACGGGCTGCCCGCGGTGAGCAGCGGCAGGGTCGAGATCGCCGCCGTCAGGCGCTCCTCCGCCGCGCCTGCCAGGGGTTTCAGCGGGGTGACCTGCGCCTGGGGGGCGAGGGGGACCTCGCTCGCCAGTAAGGCGATCTTGTCGGCGACCGCGTGGAAGCGGCTGGAGCCGAGGGCCTGGAGGGCTGTGCTGTGGGCCCTGGTGCGGGCGAGGGTGAGCTGGCGGTCGAGGAGGGCGCCGGCTTTGGCCGCGCCGACGGTCAGGGTGCCGCGTTCGGGGGGTGTGTCGAGGGTGCCGGCGGTGGGGGTGCGGGGGGTGGAGGTGGTGGGGGTGGTGGTCGCCGCGGGCGCGGGGGGTGCGGGCTTGCGGGTGGACGTCGTCGGCTGGCCCGGCAGGAGGGGGGCGCCCGAGAGGCGGTGCAGGGCCAGGAGGAGGCGTTCCAGGCGGGCCTCGCAGGCGTGCTCCAGGGCCAGGGTGCCGGAGAGCCAGGCGAGCTCGGGGCGGATCTGTTCCGACCAGTCGGCGTCCAGGAGGGGGCGGAAGGTGTGCAGGCTGCCGCTGATCCTGCGGGCCGAGCGGCGCAGGGCCCTGGCCGCGTCCAGGGCGTCGCCCGCGGGGGCCGCCGCGCCCGCGCCGGTCTCCCGGTGCAGGCGCAGGGCGCGGAGGAATTCGGTGGCCTGGGCGCGGAGGTAGGCGGCGAGGGTGTCGCCGGTGGCGGGGGCGGCGGGCGTCGTGAGGGTGTCGCCGGGGGCGGGTGCCGTGCCCGGGGCGAGGGGGTCGCCGGGGGCGGGCGTGCCGGGGTGGACGGCCGGACGGTCGTCCGCGTGGGCGGCGGCGCGTACCTCCCCGTACGCGCCGCCCGGCGTCGCCGTGCCGGGCCTCTCCTCGGCCGGGTGCGCGCCCGTGGCCGTGTTCGTCGGGTCAGGGTGTCGTCGTGCCACGCCGGCGCCTCCGGGCGTCTATGAGCATCTCCTGGATGTTGCGCAGGGGCTGGCCCTCGGCGTCGGTGGCGTGCCGGGTCCACTCGCCGTCGGGGCCGAGGTGCCAGGAGGCGGTCGTGTCGGACATGCCGGTCTCCAGCATGCGGTTGAGGGCGGCGCGGTGACCGGGGTCGGTGACCCGGACCAGGGCCTCGATACGGCGGTCCAGGTTGCGGTGCATCATGTCGGCGCTGCCGAACCACACCTCGGGCTCGCCGCCGTTGCCGAAGGCGAACACGCGCGAGTGCTCCAGGAACCGGCCGAGGATGGAACGCACCCGGACGTTGTCCGAGAGGCCCGGGACGCCGGGGCGGATCGCGCAGATGCCGCGCACCCACACGTCGACCGGGACGCCGGCCTGCGACGCGCGGTACAGCGCGTCGATGACCGCCTCGTCCACCATCGAGTTGACCTTGATCTTGACGTACGCCGGGCGGCCCGCGCGGTGGTGCTGGGTCTCCTTGTCTATGCGGGAGACGAGGCCGTCCCGCAGCGACTTCGGCGCGGTCAGCAGCCGGCGGTAGGTCTCGCGGCGCGAGTACCCGGAGAGCCGGTTGAACAGGTCGGAGAGGTCGGCGCCGACCTGCGGGTCCGCGGTGAGCAGGCCCAGGTCCTCGTACAGGCGGGCCGTCTTCGGGTGGTAGTTGCCGGTGCCGACGTGGCTGTAGCGGCGCAGCGTCTCGCCCTCCTGGCGGACGACGAGCGACAGCTTGCAGTGCGTCTTCAGCCCGACCAGGCCGTAGACGACGTGGCAGCCCGCCTCCTCCAGCTTCTTCGCCCACTTGATGTTGGCGTGCTCGTCGAACCGGGCCTTGATCTCGACGAGGACCAGCACCTGCTTGCCCGACTCGGCCGCGTCGATCAGCGCGTTGACGATCGGCGAGTCACCGGACGTGCGGTACAGGGTCTGCTTGATCGCCAGGACGTCCGGGTCCTCGGCGGCCTGCTCGATGAACGCCTGCACGGACGTCGAGAAGCTGTCGTACGGGTGGTGCAGCAGCACGTCCCGCTCGCGCAGCGCCGCGAAGATGTCCGGCGCGGACGCCGACTCCACCTCGGCGAGGTCGCGGTGCGTGCCGGCGACGAACTTGCGGTACTTCAGCTCGGGGCGGTCCAGACCGTGGATGCGGAACAGGCCGGTCAGGTCGAGCGGGCCCGGCAGCGGGTAGACCTCCGCCTCGGAGATCTTCAGCTCGCGCACCAGCAGGTCGAGCACCTCGCGGTCGATGGACTCCTCGACCTCCAGGCGGACCGGCGGGCCGAAGCGGCGCCGCATCAGCTCCTTCTCCAGCGCCTGGAGCAGGTTCTCCGCGTCGTCCTCCTCGACCTCCAGGTCCTCGTTGCGGGTGAGGCGGAACGCGTGGTGCTCCAGCACCTCCATCCCCGGGAACAGCTCCTCCAGGTGCGCGCCGATGACGTCCTCGATCGGGACGTACCGGCCGGGCGAACTCTCCAGGAACCGCGACAGCAGCGGCGGCACCTTCACGCGCGCGAAGTGCTTGTGCCCGCTGACCGGGTTGCGCACGACGACCGCGAGGTTCAACGAGAGGCCGGAGATGTACGGGAAAGGATGCGCCGGGTCGACCGCCAAAGGGGTGAGGACGGGGAAGATCTGGTGCCGGAACAGGGTGAACAGGCGGGCCTGCTCCTTCTCCGCCAGCTCGTTCCAGCGGACCAGGTGGATGCCCTCCTCCGCGAGCGCGGGGGCGACGTCCTCGTGGTACGCGGCGGCGTGCCGGGCCATCAGCTCGCGCGAGCGCGCCCAGATCATCTCCAGCACCTCGCGCGGCTGGAGGCCGGACGCGGAGCGTGTTGCGACGCCGGTCGCGATCCTTCGCTTCAGGCCCGCCACCCGGACCATGAAGAACTCGTCCAGGTTGCTCGCGAAGATGGCCAGGAAGTTGGCCCGCTCCAGCAGCGGCGTGTTCGGGTCCTCGGCCAGCTCAAGCACCCGCTCGTTGAACGCGAGCCAGCTGCGCTCCCGGTCCAGGAACCTGCCCTGCGGCAGCTCCTCGCCGCCCTCCTCGTACCCGTCGAGGTCGGCGTCGATGTCGGGTTCCAGGTCGGACACCGTCGAGTGGGACACCGTGTGCGGCCGGTGCGCCGCTATGGACCCCACCGAGGGCTGTGCGTGCTGGACTTCTGCCTGGGCGTTGGACTGGCTCATAAACCCATTCTTCCGCGCATGGGGCAGGACGGGCGCGTCGGAACGTGCGGGCGGGAGGGGGGCGGCGCCGCCCGCGGAGGGCAGCGCCGCGGGATCCGTGGGATTCGTGCGTTTCGTGGGGGGAAGACCCTCGGGCGGCGGCGAAGGCTCGGGCACGGCCTGGTTCATTGCTTGAGCGTCGCAAGCCCGTCTGAATCACCGGTTACGGAGACATGACGTGCGGGATAGCGGGGGGTGTTCGGGCGGGGGTGACTGTCCTGGCGTCCGGGGTGCCGTACAGGATGGGGCATCAAGGGGCGCGCGGTACAGGGCGACGGGGGCGGCGATGACATCTGTGGAACCTCCTGACGAGAACGTGATCGTTTTTGATTGGGACGGGGCGCTGTATGTCTATGAATCGTTCACTCGGGGTCACGAATGACCTGGAAGTGGTCGTTGTCGCCGAGGGGGAGTGTCCGGCTGCGTACTTCCCGAACGGGAACTTGAGCCGGGATCGGCGTCGGCGGCGGGGTGGGGGCCGGGAGCAGGGCGGTTGCGTGCCGCTCGGGCCTGAGGAGGCCGTGCGGTTTCTGCTTGCCGGCCGGGAGTCGTCCGGCGGTGGAGTGTCCAGAAGGCCGCTGCGGTGGCTGCCACGGTCACCGTGAGGACGAGGCCGGTCTCCATCAGGTGCAGGGGCCAGAAGTGCGACCTGGGGTGGTAGGTCGTCGTGTCACCGTGCGACGCGAGCCTCCAGGAGCTGTTCAGGACCTCCGGCCAGGTCGTCGTGGTGACGGTCTTCGCCGGCCACAGATCGGGGCGGACGGCGAACAGGGTCCCCTGGAGCAGCGCCGTCGCCGTGAACCCCGCCGCGAGGGCCGGGAGCGTGCGGCCGATCAGCAGCGCCGCCAGCGCGCCGAGCGCCAGCGCGCACAGGGCGTACGCGGTGGTCGCCGGCCCGCTCGCCACGAACGCGCCGGGCTCCGACCAGCCCTTGTTGTAGAGCAGCGCGTCGCTCGTCCTCCGGGTCCAGCGGTACACGGCGACCAGGACGGCCGACCCCGCGACGACCGCCACCGCCGGCACCGCGAGCTTCGCCACCAGCCAGCGGGCCGGTGACACCCCTTGCGTCCACGCGAGATGCGCCGTCCCCGACTCCAGCTCCCGCCCGATCAGCGCCCCGCCCGCGAACGCGGCGACACCGAGCGACGCGTACCCGATCACGAGCCCGGCACGGTCCAGCCCGACGCTGTACCTGTGCGCCTCATAGGCGTACGCGCACAGGTCGTCACAGGCGCGCTTGTGGTCCAGGATCGACTGCGCGTCGACCTTGCCGCTCCAGACGAGCCAACCCAGGGTCACGACCACGAACCCGGTCCAGGCCAGCAACGCCGTGCGGTGCAGCCGCAGGACGGTCCTGGTCAGGCCCCCGCGCCCGGAGGCCACGGCTTCCGGCAGGTCCCTGCGGGGCGGTGTGAGGGTGGCACTCATGCGGTGGCCTCCTTGAGGACGCTCTCGTCGGAGACGCCGTTCTTCCGGGTGCTGTCCTTGCGCGTGCCGGCCCTGCCTGTGAGGTCCCGGCCCGTGCCGGCCTGGCTCGTGCGGTCCTTGCGCGTGCCGTCCTTGCGCGTGCCGTTCGGCCGTGCGCCGCTGAGCCGGGCGCCGATCCTGCGGGCGCTCTTCCTGACCGCGCCCGCGCCCACCCCCGCTCCCGGGACGCCGCTCCCGAGCGGTCCGGTCGTCCGGCGCAGGACGAGGAACGCGGCCAGCGTCAGCAGCCCGGCGACGACCGTCACGAACCCCGTGCCGGTGAGCTGGAGCGGCCAGAAGTGGGACTCCGGGTGGTACGTCACGTAGAACCCGGCCCCGTCCACCTTGTCGTACACGGCCTGACAGGAACCGCCCGCGACGACCGGCCCGCACCCGGGGTCCGCGACGTGCGCCCCGGACGACGTGACGACCCCGTACGACGCCGCGAACCCCGAACTCCGGTACCCCGCCTGGAGACTGGTCGTGTCCGTGACCGTCGGCCACAGGTACGGCGTCACCCACACCGTCGCCTCCCGCACCGCGAGGGCGATCCCCGCGCCGAGGGCCAGCGCCGGCAGCGTCCGGCGGAACAGCAGTCCCGCCAGCGCCCCGCCCGCCAGCCCCGCGAGGCCGAGCGCGACCGCCGTGGGGCCGTTCGTGTAGAAGGTCGCCTCCTCGTACCACTGCCCCACGTGCACGGACTCGCTGTCGCCCGCCACCCACGTGAGCCGGTGCAGCGCCACCAGCGCTCCCGCGCTCGCGGTGATCACCACGGCCGGCACGAGCAGACCTCCGGCCAGCCAGCGCATCGGCGAAACTCCCTGACTCCACGTCAGCCGCGCGGTACCGCTCTCCAGATCCCTGCCGAACAGCGCCGCGCCGGACCAGGCGCCCACGATCAGCGGAAGGGCGTACAGCGCGGTCGTCGCGTAACCGAACAGGTCGTCGTGCCGCAGCACCCCTCCCTCGCCGTACCGGGCACTCCGCAACGCCGTGTCGACGAAGGGCACCCAGCCCGCGAGCTGGAGCGCGGTGAGGGCGAGGACGAGGACGGCCCAGGTCGCGAGGGCGGGCCGGTGCAGGCGGAGGAGCCAGCGGAGGTGGGCGGTCGCGGGGGGTTCTTCGGTGCGGGCGTGGGGTGTCGAGGCTCGGGTGTGGGGTGTCGTGGTGTGCGGGTGGGCCGGCTCTTCCGGGGTTCGGTCCGTCGGACTGAGGGCTCGGTCAGGGGCGTCCGTGGATCGGTTCGCCGTGCCGGGGGCTCGGGTCGGTCCGTCCGAGACCCGGGTCGGTTCGTCCGGGGTCTGATCGGTTCCGCTCGGGGGCGGGGCCGTCCCGTCCGTGGGCGGGTGCGGTTCGTTCGGTGTCCGGGCCGGTGTGTTCTCGGGGTTCCTCGTCATGCCGCTGCCCCTTCCGCCGGGGTGTGCCGGGGCTGTGGGGGTGACGCGGGGTTGCGGAGGTGGGCGAGGACGAGTTCTTCCAGGGTCGGGCGGGACGCGTGCCAGTCGGGCGGGAGGGGGTCTTCCCGGCGGATCAGGGCCGTGAGCTGGCGGCCGGTCACGCGGGACTCGACGATCGTGTGCGGGGCGAGGGGCGAGGTCTCGGCGGGGCCCTGGACCCGGGCGTGGGCGTCGAGGAGGTCGTCGATCTCGCCGGTGAGGCGGACGCGGCCGTCGCCGAGCAGGAGGAGGAAGTCGCAGGAGTCCTCCAGTTCGGCCACCACGTGGGACGACATCACGATCGTCGTCCCGTGACGGGCGGCCTGTGACATCAGCGTGGCCATCAGCTCGTGCCGGGCCAGCGGGTCGAGGTCCGCCATCGGCTCGTCCAGGAGGAGCAGGTCGGGGCGCTTGCCGAGGGCCAGCGCGAGGGCGACGCGGGTGCGCTGGCCTCCGGACAGGGACCTGATCCGCTTGGCCGGGTCGAGGCCCTGGCCGGTGGCCACCCGGTCGGCTATGTCCGCGTCCCAGCGCGCGGGGTTCAGGTCCGCGCCCATCCGCAGCGTCTGCGCCACCGTCAACTGCGGGTACAGGGGCTTGTCCTGGGCGACGTATCCCACTCGGGAGCGGGCGTGGGCGGGGGCCGTGCCGAGGGTGGTCAGCGTGCCTTCCGACGGGGGCAGCAGGCCCGCCGCGAGGGCGAGGAGGGTCGACTTGCCGGCGCCGTTCGGGCCGACCACCGCGCAGACGCGGCCGGCGGGGAGGTGGAAGGAGCAGTCGCGCAGGGCCCAGGTGTCCTTGTGGCCGAAGCGTCTGCCTAATGCCGTGGCCGTGAGGGCGTAGGGGTGGGGGTCGGTGGTGGTCATGGGCGGTTCTCCTCACGGATCGGGGTGGTTGCGGGGCGTCGGGTTGTGGGGGGCTCGGATGTTTCGGATGGTGCGTAGAGAGAGGACGGGGGCGGTTCGGCTTGTTCGGGTGCTTCTGTCCTCTTCATCGGATCCGGGTGGCCGATCGGTTCTGTCCCGGCATGGCCGATTCGGGAAATTTCTTCGGCAGTCGTCGGGAAGTGCTCGTCGAGCACGGCGGTGAAGAGCGCCGCCACGTCGTCGCGGTCGAGGCCGGCGTCCCGGGCCCGGTCCGCCCAGCCGTGGAGTTCCCGTCGTAGAGGGGAGTCGTCGGCGGGAGCGGTGCCGAGAGTGCGGCGGACGAAGGTGCCGAGGCCGCGGCGGGCCTCCACCAGTCCTTCTCTTTCGAGTTCGCGGTACGCCTTCAGCACCGTGTTCGGATTGATGGCCGCGGCCTCGACGACCTCGCGGGCCGTGGGGAGGCGGTCGCCGGGGCGGAGCAGGCCGAGGCGGAGGGCCTGCTTGGTCTGCTGGACGATCTGGACGTAGGTGGCCACGCCGCTGTGCCGGTCGATGCGGTATTCGACCACGGGTTCCACCACCCTTTCACTAATTGAGTAGTGAAAGGGTGGTGGAAGGTGGCGGGCTCGTCAAGCACGTATATAAGGGGACAAGGAAAATCGCAGGTCAGACCGGCTTTCGAGGAGTCGGAAAAATTTCTGGCCGGATCGTGAACCGATCGGACGGGCCGAAGCGATGAGGGGGTGTGAGCGAAACGCGAAGTGACGGAGAGCTGCTGCGGGCCATCGCGGCAGACGGGGACCGTCACGCCTTCGAGGAGCTGTACCGGCGATACGCGCCGTGGCTGGCAGCACGACTGCGCAGCCGCTGCTCGGACGCCGGGACGGTGGACGACGTCGTGCAGGAGACGTTCCTCGCGGTGTGGCGGGGCAAGGCCCGCTATCACGAGGACGGTGACGTGGCGGGCTGGCTGTGGCGCATCGGCGCCCGCCGCCTCGTCGACGCCCTGCGCCGGGACGGCGCCCGGGGCCGGCTCAGGCAGGCCCTGGCCCGGCTCCGCCACCGCGACGAAGTGTCCGCGGAGGACCGCGTCCTCACGGGAGTGGAGCACGGCGACCTCGCGGGCGCCCTCTCCCGCCTCTCGCCCGAACTCCGCGCGGTCCTCCAGGCCACGGTCATCGACGGCCTGAGCACCCGGGAGGCCGCCGCCCTCCTCGGCATCCCGGCGGGGACGGTCAAGACAAGGGCGCTACGGGCCCGCAAGCAACTGAGGGAGGCGCTGACGTGAGGGCGCTGACGAGCAGGGGCGCCCAGCGGGGCGCGACGGCGGGACCGGGTCGGATCGACGGAAGGAGCGCGGCATGAGCTGGCATGTCGGTGAAGAGGAACTGCGTGCTTACGCGCGGGGCGAGCTGGCGGCGCCGATGCTGTGGTCGGCGGACACGCACCTCGCATCGTGCGAGCAGTGCCGGGCCGCGCTCGCGAGGGAAGCCGACCCGGTCGCGCTGGACGCGGGCTGGGAACGGCTCGACGCGGAGCTGGACGCGCCGAGGCAGGGGCTGTTCGAGGGGCTGCTGGTACGCCTCGGGGTCGCCGGCCACACCGCGCGGCTGCTGACGGCGACGCCGATACTGCGCCGGTCCTGGCTGTTCGCGGTGCTGTCCGTCCTGGTGATGACGGTCCTGATGGTCCGGACGGCCGACAACCCGGCGCTGTTCCTGGCGCTGGCGCCGCTGCTGCCGCTGGCGGGCGTGGCCGTGTCGTTCGGACGGTCCATGGACCCGACGTACGAGATGGCGATGGTCGCCCCGATGCACGGCTTCCGGCTCCTGATGATCCGCACGGTCGCCGTCCTCACCGCCAGCCTGGCCCTCAACGGCCTCGCCACCCTGGCCCTCCCCGGCTACGGGCTCCTGGCGCTGGCCTGGCTGGTCCCGGCACTTGCCCTGACGGCGACGGGCCTGGCCCTGACGGCTCGCCTGGGCGCGGTGATCGCGCCGGTGCTCACCAGCTCCACCTGGGTCGGGATCCTCCTGTACGCCCGGTCCCGGGGCGACGACATGCTGGCGCCCTTCACGGTCCCGGGCCAGGCGGTGGCCGCCGTGATCGCCGTCGTCGCCGGCCTCGCCCTGTACCGGTCCCGCGACCGCTTCGACATCCGCCCGATGGGCGGCTTCCAGGAAGGAGGGGCGATGTGACGACGCGACGGACGCCGCGCCCCACCGACCACCACACCATCCGGAGGACCCCATGACGGGCATCACCGACACGACCTTGACGGCCACCGGCCTCTCCCTGCGCTACGGCGGGACGCACGCCCTGGACGGCGTCTCCCTGCGGCTCGGCAGGGGAGTCACCGGCCTGCTGGGGCCGAACGGCGCCGGGAAGACGACGCTGCTGCGGGTCCTGGCGACGGCGGTGCCGCCGGACGGCGGGGAGTTCAGGGCGCTGGGACACGACCCGGGGACGGGGGCGGGGCGGCTCGCGCTGCGTCGCTCGCTGGGCTACCTGCCGCAGAACCCCGGGTTCCACCCGGACTTCACGGCGTTCGAGTTCGTCGACTACGTGGCGATCCTCAAGGAGCTGAACGACCGGGGCGACCGGATCCGGGAGGTGCGGCGGGTGCTGGAGGCCGTCGACCTGAGCGACGTGCGCAGGACGCGGCTGAAGAGGCTGTCCGGCGGGATGCGGCAGCGGGTCGCGCTCGCGGCGGCGCTGGTGGGGGACCCCGGGCTTCTGGTGCTGGACGAGCCGACCGTGGGCCTCGACCCCGAACAGCGGATGCGGTTCAGGGAGTTGATCGCGCAGGCGGGCGAGGGACGGACGGTGCTGCTGTCGACGCACCAGACGGAGGACGTGGCGATGCTGTGCCACCGGGTGATCGTGCTGACGCGGGGCCGCGTCCGCTTCGAGGGCACGCCGGCGGAGCTGACCGCGCGGGCGGCCGGCCGGGTCTGGAGCAGCGACGGACGGGACCCGGCGGCGCTGGCCGGCTGGCGCACCGGAACGGGCAGCTTCCGCAACATCGGCGACCCGCCGAAGGGCGCCACGCTCCTCGAACCGACCCTGGAGGACGGCTACTTGCTCACCCTGGACGGCGAGAGCGCGGAGGTGTCCGCATGAGCACCCTCACGGTGACGCCCCGCGCGGAGGCCGAGACGCGGACCACTGGCGGCCGTCGGGCCGGCTCGGTCGTCGCGCTGGCCCGCTTCGAGGCCCGCGAGATGCTGTTCCAGATCCCGGTGCTGCTGTTCGCGGCCATCTACCTCGTCCTCACCGCCATGCGGCTGTTCAAGGCCGAGGGCATGAACGACTTCCCGGTCCTGCACATGGCGGACCGGGACACCCAGGGCCTCCCGCAGTTGTTCGCCCTAGCCGTCCTGATCAGCGCCAACTCGGCGGTGCTGAGGGTGCGCAGGGACAAGACGGCCGAGCAGTTCGGGATGCTGCCGATGGAGCCCTGGCGGCGCACGCTGGCCCACGTCCTGTCGATCGTGCCGTTCGCGCTGTTCACCGCGGTGGTCGTCGGCATCGACTTCACCGTCGCCGCGCTGAAGCCGGGCGCGGTGGGGACGGGCTCGGTCGGTGAGCTGCTGGTGGGGCCGCTGACGGTGCTGGCGGCGGGGATCGTCGGGATACTGCTGGCGGGGCTGTGGCCGCTGACGTTCCTGCCGGTGCTGCTGCTGATGGTCGCGTACCTCACCCTCGTGGGGCCGGTGGTGCTGGACGGTGACTGGTCGCAGTGGTTCTATCCGGTCGTCACGGACGGGAACTCGGGGGGCATCCCGGTTCCGTCGGACCTCCTGGGCCGTCCCGCCGGCTGGCACGCGCTCTACCTGGCGGCCCTGTGCGCGCTGCTCACCTGCGTGGCGATGATCCTCAAGGGCGGTCGCACCAGAGTCGTCAAGGCGGCGACGGTCCTGGCGCTCGCGGTCACCGTGACCGCCGCGTTCGGGCAGCGGCCGGACGGTGGCGCGGCCCTGGCCGAGGCGAGGCGGACGGCGACCGAGCACCCGGAGAAGGTGCAGTCGTGCAAGGAGTACGGCGGCTCGACGTACTGCTCGTTCCCGGAGTGGGACGGCCAGCGCGGGCGGTGGGCGCAGGTCGTGGACCGGGTCCAGGGCAACGCCGGTCTCACCGTGCCGCTGACGGTGCGCCAGCGCGTGGACGTCAGTGGCGGGGTCGAGAGCGACGCCGCGCTGTCGCCCCAGAAGGCACGGGGGGACGTCACGATCGGCACGCGCTGGGGCGGCAACCGGGTCTCCGAGTTCGCGGTCGGTGTCGCGTCGGTGCTGGTCGCGGGGTCGGAGCAGGCGGCGGAGCAGTTGTGCGGGGCCCGTGCGGTGACCGTCATGTGGCTGACCCTCGGGGGAGAGCCCAACCCCAGGGACACGTTCAGGAGCCTCCGTATCGACGACAGCACCGAGGGCTCCGCCGTCGTCCGCACCCCCGCCGACCCGATCGCCCTGACGGCCCAGCAGACCGCCGTCGTCAACGAACTCCTCACCCGCCCCCGCGCCGAGGTCACGGCCAAGGTCAAGGCCCACTGGACCGAACTGACCGCCCCCGGCACGAGCACGGCGGACGCGGCGCGCCTGCTGGGCGTGCAGGCACCGAAGGGAGAAGAGACGTGCGGCGAGTGAGGAAGACTGCCCCGGCGACCCCGGCGACCCCGGCGACCCCGGCGACCCCGGCGACCCCGGCGACCCCGGCGACCCCGGCGACCCCGGCGACCCCGGCGACCCCGGCGACCCATGCAGAGCTGGTGAGTTTGACGCCGGACGGCCAGGCCAGTTCGGCTTCGGCGGGCGTACCGGTTCCGCCGGTCGACTCAGGTACCCCGGCAGGGCAGGGCGTCACGTCGTCAGGCTCCGTCCCCTCGACGCCCGGTCCGTCCGTCTGGCGTTCGATACCTCGTCTGGTGCCGGCTCTCGCTCGGCCCACCTGGCGGTCGACGCCGCGTCTGGCCCCCGCGCTGGCGGCCGGTGCCGGGCTGCTGCTTGCCGCGTCGGCGCGGGTGGCGGAGGCGCCGCCGGACGCGTTGTCGGGGTTGATGCTGATGAGGGTCACCGCTCTGCTGGGGGCCCTGGGGCTGGCGTTCTTGTTGGACGACCGGGCCCGGGGGATGACGGAGACGGCGCCGGTGCCGAGGCCGGTGAGGGTGGGGCTGCGGCTGGTGGCGGCGGTGCCGCTGGCGGCGTTGTGGTGGACGGTGACGGTGTTGCTGGTGCCCGCGGGGTCCCGGCCGCCTCTGCTGCCGCTCACGCTGGAGGCCGGCGCGATGGCGACGACCGCGTTGGCCGTGGCGACGGCACGGGTCCGGTTCACGGATGCCGCGACGCCCGGGGGAGGGGCGGCGATCGGGACGCTGACGGCCGTCGCCGTGGCCGTCATGATCCCGGCGCGGTGGGGCCTGTTCGCGCTGCCGGACGAGCCGCACTGGGCGGGGGCGCACTGGAGGTGGGCGCTGGTGCTGGCGGTGACGGTGCTGGCGTGCGGGGTGTGGACCCCGCAGCCCCTCGGACGCCGGGCCCGTCAGCCGTTCGGGCAACGCCCCTCCCGGCCCTCCGGCTCCTCCGGCCTGCCGAGTTCGTCCCGGCTCTCCGGCTCTTCCGGCGCCTCACACCCCTCCGGTCCCTCCGGCTCTTCCGGTGCCTCAGGCTCGTCCGGTCTGCCGAGTTCGTCCCGGCCTTCCGGGGCTCCGAGGTCTTCCCGGCTGTCCCGCCTTCCGAGGTCTTCCCGGCTCTCACGGCTTTCGCGGCTCGCCAAGCTCCCTCGGCCCTCTCGAACCGCACGCCCCTTCCCGCCGGCCCGGCCCCTCAACCCGTCCTGGTCTTCCCGGCTCTCCGGGCTGGCCCGAGCTTCCCGGCCGTCCCAGCTGCCCCGGCCCTTCCCGTTCGCCCGGCTCACCCGGACTGCCCAGCCCGCCCGGCCCCTTCAGTCCGCCTGGGCGTCCTGGATCCCCCAGTTCGCCCAGCCCTTCGGAGTCCTCAGCTTTCGGCGCGGTACATCAGGTCCGTCTCATGCGTGAGGAAACCGAGGCGTTCGTAGACGGCGACCGCGGCCTTGTTGTCCGCGTCGACGTAGAGCATGGCGGTGGGCAGACCCTGGCCGGCGAGATGGCGGAGCCCGATCGTGGTGAGGGACTTGCCGAGCCCGCCCCCCTGGACGCCGGGCTTCACGCCGAGGACGTAGACCTCGCCGAGCTGTTCGGCGGCGTGGACCTTCGTCCAGTGGAAGCCGATGAGCTCGTCGCCGCGGAAGGCGAGGAAGAAGCCGGCCGGGTCGAACCAGGGCTCGGCGACGCGGGCGTCGAGGTCGCGCTGGACGAGGGAGCCCTGCTCGGGGTGGTGGGCGAACGCGGCGGCGTTGAGGGCGAGCCAGTCGGCGTCGTCCTTGCCGGGGACGAAGGCGCGGACGGTGACGCCGGCGGGCAGGACGGGCTCGGGCAGGCTGAGGTCCGTCAACGTGCGGCGCATCTGGCGCAGTTCGCGGAACAGGGTGAGACCGAGGACCTGCGCGAGATGCCGGGCGGCGGGATGCCCACCGTGCGCCCACACGCGCAGCCGCTTGCCGGTGGCGCTGAGCAGAGCCGAACCGAGGGCGCGCCCGTGACCGTGTCCCCGGTGCGCGGGGTGGACGACGAGTTCCGCGGCCGGCGCCTCGACCGGGTCGGTGTCCTCCAGCTGGGCGTAGCCGACGAGTTCGGTGCCGGTGGACAGGAGCAGGTGGGCGATGCCCTCGCGGGCGCCTCCCCGCAGGTTCAGGCGGCCCTGTTCGGACACCGCCTGCTGACCGTCGGTGCGAGCGGCGTCCGCGAGCAGGGCGAGAACGGCGTCGGTCTGCTCGGGGGTGAGGACGGAAAGGGTGTCGAGGGAGCGGGGCCGTGCGGTGTCGTCGCTGGTCATGCGTATGAGGGTACGGCGAGGGACGGGAGCGCGGGGCGAGGACGAAACGGCGCCCACACCCACGCCCCGCACGCCCCCTTCGAGGAACCGCACGCTCCCCTCGAAGCCGGACGCCACGCCACCCACGTACGCACCCGGCACGGCGCCCCCACACACCGACGGCACCACACCCCCGTCCGCCGGCCGCACCTCACCCCCGTCCGCCGACCGCACAGCACCGACGCGCCCAGCCGCCACGCCACCTCCGCGCACCCCCACGCCCGCACCCCCGCAACCGCCCCCGCCCTCACCCCCGTCCCCGTCCTCGTCCCCCACCCGGCCCCACCCCCGTCCCCCTTCCGTACGACGCGCCGCGCCCCCGTACGCAAAGGCCAGGGCAAAGGGAAACCAGGATGTAACCATGAACCCCCTGTCGTGCTACGCGCGTTGAATCTAGGCTGCGCCGGACGGGGCCACTTGTTCCTAGCCATCTTCAGGGGGGCTCATGCCAGCCAGTTCCCAGCCGTACCCGGGCCGCAGACGGACGACACGGATCCTCGCGGTCGCCGCCGGGCTCGCCACCGTGGGGGCGTTGGCCGCCGCACTGCCCGCGGACGCGCACGACGCCAAGCACCACCCCAAGCCGCAGTTGAGCCGCTACCAGGACGTGCAGCTGCTGTCGTTCAACGACCTGCACGGCAACCTGGAGCCCCCGTCCGGCTCCTCGGGCCGGGTGAGCGAGCACCAGGCGGACGGTACGACGAAGACGATCGACGCGGGGGGCGTCGAGTACCTGGCCACGCACCTGAGGAACGCGCGCAAGGGCAACCCGTACTCGATCACCGCGGCCGGCGGGGACATGGTCGGCGCGTCGCCGCTGATCTCGGGCCTGTTCCACGACGAGCCGACGATCGAGGCGCTGAACAAGCTGGACCTGGACGTCACGAGCGTCGGCAACCACGAGTTCGACGAGGGCGCGCGCGAACTCGCCCGCCTGCAGAACGGCGGCTGTCACCCGACGGACGGCTGCTACACGAACGAGGAGTTCGAGGGCGCCGACTTCCCGTACCTCGCGGCGAACGTCCTCGACGAGAAGACGAACAAGCCGATCCTGAAGCCGTACTGGGTGTGGCGGAAGAACGGCGTCAAGGTCGGCTTCATCGGCGTCACCCTGGAGAACACCCCGGGCGTTGTCTCGGCGGAGGGCGTCAAGGGCCTCAAGTTCAAGGACGAGGTCGAGACGATCAACAAGTACGCGAAGGCGCTCCAGCGCCAGGGCGTGCGGTCGATCGTCGCGCTGATCCACGAGGGCGGCGCCCCCGCCTCGCAGTCGTACAACTACGACTGCGACGCGCCGGGCGCGGGCGACGGCATCTCCGGCCCGATCGTCGACATCGCGAAGAACATCACGCCGGCCGTGGACGCGCTGGTCACCGGCCACACGCACGCCGCGTACGTGTGCACGATCAACGACCCGTCGGGCAAGCCCCGCATGGTCACCTCGGCCGCGTCCTTCGGCCGCCTCTACACCGACACGACGCTGACGTACGACCGCTGGACGGGTGACATCGCCCGGACGGCCGTGAAGTCCGCGAACCACGTCGTCACCCGGGACGTCCCCAAGGCGCCCGACATGACGCAGCTCATCGACAAGTGGAACACCCTCGCGGCGCCCATCGGCAACCGCGCGATCGGCTACATCTCGGCGGACGTCCCGAACACGGGCACCGAGTCCCCGGCGGGCGACCTCATCGCGGACGCCCAGCTCGCGTACGGCAAGGGCCTCGACCCGGAGACCGACCTCGCGCTGATGAACCCCGGCGGGGTGCGCGCCGGCTTCACCTACGCGGCCAAGGGCGCCGAGGGCGACGGCGTGGTGACGTACGCGGAGGGCTTCACCGTCCAGCCGTTCGCGAACACCGTCAACCTCCAGGACTTCACCGGCGCGCAGGTCATCCAGATCCTGAAGGACCAGGTCACCGGGGTGAACACGGCCTCGCCGAAGATCCTGCTCCCGTCCGCGAACCTCACGTACACCCTCGACCTGACGAAGTCGGGCGCGGACCGCGTCGTCACGGACACCGTCCGGCTGAACGGCGCCCCGATCGACCCCGCCGCCACCTACCGCGTCGCCACGAACAGCTTCCTCGCGGGCGGCGGCGACGGCTTCCCCACCCTCGGCCAGGGCACCAACGACCTCGTCGGCGCCGACGACCTCGCGGCCCTCGCCCAGTACCTGACGGCGAACTCCTCGCCGGCCGGCCCGCTGGCTCCGCCGGTCGCGAACCGGATCACCATCGTGCGGTGACGAATGCGGTGACGGATTCCGTGTGAGGCCGCGCGGAGTGCCGGGCAAGGCCGCGCAGCGTTCCGAGATCCCCCTGAATTCCGATTCAGGGGGATCTCGTTTTCCTCTCTCACCCCTCAGCCAGCCACTCCTCCGCCAGCCACCCCTCCAACACGATCTCCCGCTCCCGTGAACTCAGCACCTTCTCCGGTTGGTTCACCCGCCACCACTCACTCATGACCACCGGCGAGAACTCCCCCCGCACCATCCGCGCCAACAACCCCAGCGACAGGTCGACTTCACGCTGGGTGTACGCGACCGACGCCCCCGAGTAGACCGACGTCTCGACCTCCACACCCCCGGCCGCGATCACCACGGTCATCTCCGGCGGCTCCTCCGGCACCCACGCGTCCAGCGCGGCCACCGCGAACGACGCCGCGCGGGCCGCCCAGCGCACGGCGGTGGAACGGACGGGCGCGTCGGGCACCCGCAGATCCGTCACCTCGCCCCAACTCCACTCCAGCGGCTCGGAACCGCGCACCCGGGGCCCGTCCGGCGTCAGCACCACACTCGGCGCCGGATCGACGGCCGGCGTCCCCACGTACGCCACGTCCCCCTCGATCCAGAAGAGTCCGACCATGCCGCCCTGACTACGGGGCGTCGTCGCTTCGGGTTCCACTGTCGGCTCCTGTTTCCTTCCCTGCGCGGCCACTCGTCTCTATGGACCGCCTGCGACGACGTCCGGTTCCGCACCGCCGTCACCCACCCGGCGGAGCGTCCCCCCTGAGGGTTGTTTCCCTCACTCTTCGTGGTGATCCGGTGGGGTACCGGGGGCGGGGTCGCCGGTAGGAATGAGCTCCAGCCCGCAGGAGACGTGTCCACGAGGAGACCCGGTGACCCCGCTGTTGAGGACCGAAGGCGTGGGCCGGACCCACACACTGCGAGGAGCGAGGATCGACCTCCTGGACGACGTGACGCTCGACCTCGAGGCCGGCCAAATCACCGCGCTCGTAGGGCATTCGGGGTCGGGCAAGACCACCCTGCTCCACATCATGGGCCTCCTGGACGACCCCGACCGGGGCCGGGTGTTCCTGGGCGACGACGACATGACGAACCTGGCGGAGGCCGCGCGAGCCGACGCCCGACGACGCCGCCTGGGCTTCGTCTTCCAGTCCCACAACCTCCTGCCGCAGCACTCCGCGTACCGCAACATCCTTGTCCCGTACGCCGGTTCACGCACCGACGGCGAACCCCGGGCCCGCCGTCTCCTCGACCGCGTGGGCCTCACGGCACGGGCCTCGCACCTCCCCGGCGAACTCTCCGGCGGTGAACAGCAACGCGTCGCCCTCGCCCGCGCGTTGATCAACGACCCGCCGGTCGTCCTCGCCGACGAACCCACCGGCAACCTCGACCCCGACAGCGAACGGCAGTTGCTCACCCTGTTCCGCGAACTCGCCGACGAGGGACGGGCGGTGGTCGTCGTCACCCACAACGCGGCCATCTCCGACACCGCCGACGTCGTCCACCGCCTGGAGAAGGGCCTGCTGACGACGGAGAGGCCGGCGCGCCGGCACGTGGACGACCACACCACGCCGCCGCGACGGCCCGACCACACCACGCCACCACGACGGCCCGACCACCCCGCGAGCAGGAACCGCCAGTCACCGCAGCAACCCGGCCACCCCACGCGCACGGAGACGACCCCCGCATGAACGTCCTCCACCTCGCCCTGACCAACATCCGCGCACTGCGCCGCCGCCTGTACCCCCTCATCGCCCTCCTCGCCGTCACCGGCGCCGTCGGCCTCGGCGCCCTGGGTATCGCGGAACACGCGCAGGGCACGACGGACCAGCGGATCGAGGAGAGCACGGCCAACCGCAGCATCACGGTGGACCGCCCCGAACCCGGCACCTCCACACCGGAGTTGACCGACAGCGCGGCGGCCGGACTGGCCCGCCTCCCGCACGTCACGTTGGTGCAGCACCGCGCCCAGATCTCCATTGCCCTGGCACCCCCCGGCGCGACCGCGCTCCTGTACGCGACCACCCACCGCCCGGCCGTCACCCCACCGATCACCAAGTCGGTCCGCGCCGCCCTCTTCCCCCTTCACCCCGGCGAGATCGTGGCCCCCGCCACGGCCGACGGCGTCGACCTGACGCACCTGGTCGGCCGGACGATCGACGTCGAGACCATCCGCTTCGTGCGCCCCGGCGAGGGCACCGGCGTCCCCGATCGCGCCCGTCTGGCCGCCGTCTACGACCCCACCTGGCAGCTCGACGGCCCCGACGCCGCGTACGCCGCCGACGCCACCGTCATCCGCTGGGCCGCCCGGCGCGCGGGCGTGCCCGAGGGAACCTACCCGCGCACCATCGGCTACGACCAGCTCACCGTCGTCACCGACACCGCCGCCCACACCCCCGACGTCATGAAGTCGTCCAGGCCCTCGGCTACCCCGCCACCACGCTCAGCCAGCAACTCGCGGCGCTGCCCGCAGTGTTGGAACTCATCCGGGCGGCCGGCCACACTCTGCTGGCCCTGCTCGGCATCGTCGCCTTCGCGGGAGCCGCCACGGTGACAGGGGCCCTGTCCCGCCAACGGGCCACAGAGGTAGGCATCTTGAAGGCGGTCGGTTTCCGCACCCGCACGGTCCTGACCCTGCTCATCACCGAAATGGCCCTGACGGCGGCTCTGTCGGCGCTACTGGCGATCGCGCTCGGCGCCGCCGCGTCCACTGCCGCGACCGTATTCCTGCGCGGTGACCGGGAGTTGGCGCCCTACCTCGACGCCGGCACCCCTCTCCCGGCCGCGCCCACCCTGGCCGCGCTCCTCGCCCTCACCGTCCTCGTCGTGACGGCCGGTGCCTTCGTCCCGGCCCGCCGCGCCGCGAACCTACAGCCGGCGGAGGCGATGAGGCACTGGTGAGCAACGGCAACTCGTCACCCCTGAACAACAGTTGCGCGGGCCTCTCCAAGCCGGTCGAAGACGAGGAACAGCACCGCCAGCACGACGAGGGGCACCGGGACGATCAAGTCGATGGCGAACGACGGCCCGTCGAGGAGGAGGGAGAGGACGGCGAGCCCGATCGTCACGGCCAGCGCGAGGACGGCGCCGTGACTCGCCCGCGTCCAGGCGGCCCGCCGACGTTCACCACGGGCGACACGCTCGTCCGGCTCCCGGCGTTCCCAGAGGCCGAGTTGACCGGCGGCGCCGACGACGTCGTCCAACTCGTCGAAGACCGAGGCGAGTTGACGCTCGTCGAAGTGTGGAAGACGCAGGCTCGCGCCGTTCGTGTCGTACAGGTGCACCGGGAACCGCGCCTGCCAGCGGGTGCGGAAGCCGTCGGCGGGGATGCGCAGGTCCTGGACGTCCGCCCAGGGGACGTGCCGCGTGCGCAGCGGCCCCTGGACGGTGATGCCGGACGCGCTGACGGTCGTCCGCGCGCGGAACCGGTCGAGCAGCAGGTAGGCGCCGGCCGCCAACCCGAGGACCAGGTACGGGAGTTCGCGCAACGTCGGCTCGTCGCCGGCGGGGGCGACCAGGAAGGCGATCGCGAGCAGGAGCAGGACGTCGGGCAGGGGGAGGGCGCGGCCTCCCCGGTACGTACGCTCGATCCGCGGCTCGCTGCCCATGTCGTCCCCCGATGGCCGTTTTTCCTGACGCGTGTCGGGGTGATGATATGACCGCGCTCGCACCCCGGTTCACGGGGCCGACAGAGTCCGCCGCCTCACGAAGCCGACGGCGTCCAGTCCCCCAGCCAGTCCGCGACCTCCTGCCCCGCGGCCTGCGCGTCGCTGAGCTGCGGCCGCTCCGAGGACGCCGCCCCGGCCCCCGCCCCGGTGTTGCGGTACTCCGCGAACCGGTCGTCCTTCCAGGAGAACCCGCCCATGTCCGTCCACGGCGTGGCCTTGATCGCCCCGCTGAGCGTGGTCTCGCGGACGGTGGCCTGGGGGTCGACGGTCGTGTCGCCGCCGGGGTGCCAGTTGCGCCCGAGGTAGTGACTCCCGTTCGCCACATCGCCGTTGACGGCGGACCGGTTGATGAGGATGCCCTTGCGCCCGGCGGGCGTGGAGGGCGCGGTGACGTACCCGGCGGACGTGCCGTTCCACCGCTTCTTCAGGGTGATGACCGACTTGTCCACCACGGCGGTCGCGCGGCCGAAGATGAAGTCGACGTTGCCGGTGATGTACGAGTTGGCGATGTAGACGCGGCCCGGCCTGTCCTTCGCCGCGGTCTCCAACTCCAGCGTGTCCTGGTCCCCGTTGACGATCGCGCCGTCGATGACGATCCGGTCGGCCTGGGTCAGCAGCGCGACCGCCTGGTTCGCGATGTCCTGGTGCGCGGCCTCGTCGAAGTCGTTGGTGACGGTGAGGTTGCGGATCTGGGAGTCGTCCGAGAGAACGGAGAGGGTGGCGCTGCCCGGCGTCCCGTACGTCCCGGAGCCGTCCGGCTTGGTCATGCCGGCCGCGTTGCCGTACACGATGACCGTGTCCTTGCGGCTCGCCCCCGCGCCCTGGATCGTGACGTGCGGCTTGTTCGCGGGGATCTTCACGACCTCGCGGTACGTCCCCGGCTTCACCGAAATCACCACGCGGGACGGGTTGTTGACGGGTACGGCGTTCACGGCGGCCTGCACGGTGCGGTACTGGCCGGAGCCGTCCTGAGCGACGGTCAGCGTGGTCGCCTTGGCAGCGGCGGTAGTTGAGGTCGCTCCGATCGAACTGCGCGGCCCCGCACCGGACTTGAGCAGCGCCGGAACGTCCGCCGTCTTGTCCGGCGTGTACGGGTAGTAGCTCTTCGGATCCCACCTGGCCCCGTCGCCACCACTCTCGTTGCGCCCACCGGTCCCCGAGAACACGCTCCCGCGCTGCACGACCGTCGCCGAACTGTCCCTGGTGACCGGGTTGTTGACGCCCTGGAAGTACGAGTTCTCCAGCACCATGTTCGTGTTGCCGCGCGCGTAGTTCCCGTACGACGCCTTGATCGCCGTATTCGCCTCGTCCTCAAGGTAGTTGTTGTAGAGGTGCGCGTGCGCGACGTTGTCCGCCGAGGGGTTGCGCTGCTCCGTCTCGCGGATCCAGTTGTGGTGGATCGTGATGTCGGCGGTCGTGTTCGTCGTCCAGCCGATCCCGAACGCCTTGTTCTCCTGGCTGAGTCTGTTCCACGACACCGTCAGGTACGTCGTGTCCTTGCGGCTGTCGATCAGGCCGTCCGCCATGTGCCGCAGGTCGTTGTGGTCGATCCAGACGTGGTGCGCGCCGTCCATCTGGATCGCGTCGAAGTCGTGCTCCTTGTCGTTCCAAGTCCCTTGGTACGCATCCCTGATGGTCAGGTTCCGGATGATGACGTTGTGCACGCCCTGCCCCAGGAAGAAGCCGCCGCCGACGATGTGACCCGACGTCCCGGCTCCCACGATCGTCTTGTCCGAGGCGACCTTGATCCCCTTGCCCACCGGATTCACGGCGATGGCCCCGGCCACCACGATCACGTACGGCTCGCTCGCCGTCGCGTACCTCTCCAACTCGGCGAGCGTCCGCACGGTGACGGTCTTCCCGTCCCGCCCGCCGTAAGTCCCGTTCTGCCCCAGCGCGTTGACCGACGCGAACCCGTCAGCCACCGCCGTCGCCCACCCCGGCACCGCGGCCGACGCCTCCTCACCCGACCCGTACCCGTAGCCGAACGCCCCGCCCACCACCAACGCCAGCGGCACCCCGACCGCCGACGCCACCTTCCGCCTGCGATGCCGTGCGCGTACCTTGCGGCTCATCTCGGAACCCTTCCGTCCGGGGAGATTCGCAGCACAGTCGCCACACCGGGGGGAAAGGTTGCCGGGTGCCAGAGAGCGGCTTCCCACCGTTGCGGGCACGGGAGCCGGGAGTGTGCCCGGTCGGGAGAACGGGCGGGGCCCGCGCCTCGTGCAGGAGTACGCGTACGCGTGGGGCGGCCGGCCCCTCCAGGGTGACGCCGGCAGCCCCGTCGGCGGCGAACTCCTTTGGTTCGAGGTCTACCCCTCTACGCTCGCGGCATGATCCTGACGCCCCTGAAGCTGACCCCCGACCACGACATCCCGGCGGCCGTCCTCACCGAACTCACCGCCCTGTACGCCGCGAACGAGACCTTCCTCGCGCTGAGCGGCGACTTCCCCGACCCCGGGAACGTCAGGCCCGAGGAGATCGCGCGGGAGCTGGCGGACGAGCTGGCGAACCCGGACGCGGCGGTTCTGCTCGCCCGGAGTGAGGGTCAACTCGCCGGTATCGCGGTCACGTTGGCGCACCATCCCGACCCGGCGGACCCGGACCCGTGGATCGGCCTGTTGATGGTGGGCGAGCACCGCAAGGGCCACGGACGCCGTATCGCACAGGTCGTCGAGGACACCTTCCGGGACGCCGGACGCGCAGCCGTCCGCCTCGCCGTCCTCGACGACAACCCGAACGGCATGGCCTTCTGGACGTCCCTCGGCTACGAGGTCATCGACCACCGCAGGGACCGCCAACGGGACCGCCCCTGCGCGGTGTTGCGCAAGCAGCTCACCAACTGACCTACGGACGAGCGGGCCTGCCCTCCCCGAACACCCACTCGTCCCACACCGCGTCCCAGTCCTCCTCCGGCGCCAGTCTCTCCAGGTGGCCCTTCAACTGGCCGGTGTCGGCGACGAGATGACGATGCTCGCCGGTCCACCCCTGGAGGAACTCGTAGAACAGGTCGTCCCCGAGAAGCTGACGGATCTTGTGGACGGCCATGGCGCCCCGGAAGTAGACGGGCGGGTCGGAGATGCGGTCGGCGCCCGGCGGGTCGCCCGGCGGGAACTCCCAGACGGCGTCGTTGTCCTCGGCGTCCTCGTAGTAGTCCCCGGCGTACACGGCGTCGAAGATCTCCTGAGCGGACTCCCCGTCGTGGTCCTCGGACCACAGCCACTCCGCGTACGTCGCGAACCCCTCGTTGAGCCACATGTCGCGCCAACTCCGGGGCGTCACCGAGTTCCCGAACCACTGATGGGCCAACTCATGGACGAACGTCCCGAGTTCGGGCGGCCCGGCGAAGAACGGCCGGGTCTGCGTCTCCAGCGCGTACCCCGCGTCACCGGGCCGCTCCACGATCGCCCCCGCCGAACGGAACGGATACGCCCCGAAGTTCTCGACACCCCACTCCAGCACCTCGTCAAGCCGCCCCAGCACAGCCCGACTTGCCGCGGCCTGCGTCGGATCGACAGCGACGTACGTGGGCAACTCCCCGCCGGTACGCCGCACTTCGAACCGTCCGATCGCCAGCGTCGCCAGATAGCTCGCCATCGGCTCCCCGCTGTGCCACACGAACGTACGCCCGCCCGCCACCGCCTTCTCGCTCCGCAACTCCCCGTTGGACACGGCCGTCAGCCCCTCCGGCACGGTCACCGTGAGGTCGTACGTCGCCTTGTCGGAGGGGTGATGGTTGCCCGGGAACCACGCCATGGACCCCACGGGCTCGCCGAGCGCGATCGCGCCGTCCGCCGTCGGCAGCCAGCCCTCCTTCGACCCGTCGGGATCGGTCAGGGTCCGCGGAACGCCGGAGTAGCGGACGGTCGTCGTGAAGACGTCCCCCTCGCCGACGCCGCCGCGCGGCCGGACCGTCAGCTCCTGACCCGCCCGGCTCGTGCGCGCGGGCTCCCCGTCCACCGTGACCTCTTCGACGTCCAGGCCCGTCAAGTCCAGGTTGTACGAGGTGAGTTGACGAGTCGCGCGCGCCGAGATCACGGCTGTGCCGGTGAGTTGACGCGTCGCGGGGGTGTAGCCGAGCGTCAGGCCGTAGTGCGTGACGTCGTACCCGCCGTTGCCGGCCCGCGGGAAGTACGGGTCGCCCACACCGTCCGCGCCCACGCCGTCGTCCCCGCCCGAGTCGCAGCCCGCCAGCAGCAGGAGGACGGCGAGGGCGGCGGCGCGGGTTCGTCTGGGCACGCCGTCGATCCTAGGCGCGCCGTGCCGGGCCGCCCCGGGAGAAGGGGGCATGACACCATCAGGGCGTGCTCGACATCGGCTATGCCCTCTCCAACCGGTTCCCGGACCCGCCGCAGACCGACTACCGGCGCGCGGACGTCCGCGCGCTACGCCACGACCTGTTCTGCGGGGACGTCTACCTCGCCGACACCAAGGCGGACCGCGAGGTGGCGACGGCGTGGGGGTGGGTGCCGGTGCTGGACTTCGCGTGGGCGCTGTGCGACATCGTCGAACGCGTCGACCAGGACCCGGCGGGCTCCCGCGCCTCCCGGCCCCAGTACGCCGAGCTGGACTTCACCGAGTCCACCGACCGGATGCTCTTCGAGCGGCGCTTCGGCTGGGTCGACATCGAGGCGGACTGGATGCGCGCCGACGAGCCCCCGCTCACCTTCTCCCACACCGAACTCCGCCGCGAGGCCCGCGACTTCCTCCACGACCTCCTCGCCGACCTCACGGACCTCCACGAGGACCTGGCCGAAAACCCGGCGATCTGGACCCTCCAGGCGAAGTTTCCTCGGGTGAGCTGAGGGGGGGCGGGCCGGGGGCGCGTATGGGGCGCCGGCCCGACGGCGGCTTCCGCACGGGGCGACGGCTCGACGGTGGCTTCCGCACGGGGCGACGGCTCGACGGTGGCTTCCGCACGGGGCGACGGCTCGACGGTGGCTTCCGCACGGGGCGACGGCTCGACGGTGGCTTCCGCACGGGGCGACGACCCGCCGGTGGCTCCCACACAGGGCTACGGCTCGACGGTGGCTTCCGCACGGGGCGACGACCCGCCGGTGGCTCCCACACAGGGCTACGGCTCGACGGTGGCTTCCGCACGGGGCGCTGCACCTCGCGGGCGGCGACGCGAGGGCTCTCGCACAGGGCTCGGCGTCGGCTTCCGCGCCGGGCTCGGCACCAGAGGGGGGCGCCCACAGAACTCGGCACCGGCGAGGGTTCTCCCACTGGGCTCGGCGTCGGCGGTGGGTTCCGCGCCGGGCGCGGTACCGGCAGTGGTTCCGGAGCCGGGCTCGGCACCGGCGGCGGCTTGCCCACCGGGCCCGGTGTAGGCGACGGCTCCCGTACCGGTGCCGGCACCGGCGACCCGTTCCGGACCCCCGCCCGACAACCCGCACCCGCCCACCGCCGCCCACCCAGCTACGGGCAGCAGCGCCACCACCCCCACCCACCCGCACCCGACCACTCCCTCCACCCCAGCTGCGGGCAGTCGTGCCTCCCCCAAGCTCTTCGAGCAGGGGGTACCCCCAGGCGGCACGGGTGGGCGCAGCGGCACCCCGCCAGCGCGGGCGGGCGACAAGGCCCCCACCCCAGCCCCCCACCAACCCGCAGACACCCACACCCCAGCCCGGCACGCTGAGCCAGCCAGCCTCAGCCCCGCGCGCTGAGCCGGCCTCACGCCCAGTCCCAGCCCCGTGTCCCTGAGCCAGCCCCGAGCCCTGGGTCAGCCTTACGCCCAGTCCCAGCCCCAGCCCGCGACCCGAGCCGGCTCAGCCCTCGAGCAACGTGCCCCTGATGCCCCGCCCTCAACGCCCCGCGCCCCTGAACGACGCGCCGCTGAAGAACCCGGCACCCGCACCCCCCGTCACACCCCCGAGGCCCCCGCCGGCGCACCCCCCGCCCAGAACGTCGCCCCGCCCAGCAGCCACAGCTCCGTGAGGGCCGTCCCCGGCGGCAGGTACCCCTGGGACAGCGCCCCGTACCCCGTGTTGAGCCGGGGCGCGGACAGCCCGAGCAGCGCCATGACGTCGTAGTGCTGCGCGTCCGCGAAGACGTACCGCCCGTCCTTGCCGTCCTCGCGCGCCAGCGGCACGCAGCGCAGGACCGACTCCAGGGCCGGCAGGTCGACCGGCGCGGCGGCGAAGGGGAGCAGCGCGGTCGGCGCGGCGCCGAGCGGTTCGGGCCAGCCGGGGGAGGGGTCGGACCAGGCGTCCGCACGCTCCTCGACGCTGAAGTAGCCCGGCCACGAGTCGTAGATGTGGCGCAGCTCGCCGCCGTCGTACACCTGCATGACCAGTACGTCCGAGTCGAAGACGTACATGCCCAGCGTCGGGACGGACAGGCGGCGGCTCACCGCTTCCGCGAGGGTCAGCGCCTCCGTCTCCTCGGCGGGATGAATCACGGTGTGCCGAGGGCCCACCGCGAGTGCGTAGCCGCGTATCGAGGGGCGGCCCGCCGCCGTCTCCTCGGAGAGCAGCGGCACCACTTCGTGGCACGGCCGCGCCACCAGTACGTTCCCGTAAAACGTGCCCATCCGGTCACTCCTCCACCCTGATCCCCAGTTCCCCCGCGAACACCGGCGCCAGATCGAGCAGCTGCGCCGTGCTGATCACGGCGCCGCGCAGTCGGTCGAGCCCGGCGGTGATACCCAGTTCGACGGCCCCCCTCAGATCGACGTCCGACAGAGTCGCCGCGCTGAAGTCCGCGCCCCTGAGGGCGCAGCCGACGAACTCCACCCGTTCCATACGCGCGCCCGCGAAGTCCGGTTCGACGAGAACGCAGTTTTCGAAAACGACATCTTTGAGCCGGGCCTGCCGGAGGTTCAGGTAGTCGATCTTCCCGCCCCTCACCACCACCCTCTCCAGCACGCTCCCGAACATCTGCGTGCCGCCCAGCCGCGCGTCGGTCACCTCCACGTCCCGCAGGGTCGCGTCCGCCAGATCCGTCCCCACCCCCCGGGGCGCGGTCAGCCGCGAGTCGAGGAAACGCGCGTTGCGCAACCGCGTCTCGTCCAGCGCGCACCCCGTCAGCGCGCAGTCCATGAACCGCGACCCCGCTCCGTCCTGCCCCGCGAGATCCAGCTCCCGCAGCTCGACCCCGTCGTAGTCCCCGTCCGGCTCCACCTCCCCGCCCTCGAACCCCCTCAACTCCGGCAACCGCACCTCGGGCCGCCGAGCCGCCTTGACCCCACCCTGCTTCCCGCCACCCTGCCGAGTCTTCGCCATGCCCCCATCCTGCACCCCACCACTGACAATCCCCCTGACCTGCACATTCCCCCGCGAGACCCCGCTCAGGCCGCCCCCGGAAGAAACCCGCCCGCACCCGGAATCCGCGCCGAGCGCGGGGCGGCGTTCCGCGTCCCCGGGGCGCTGCGGACGTGCCTCCGGACCGCCCGGGTTACGCGCTTAATTCACGTGAGCGGATGCGCGGAGGTCAGTATCGTCCGAGGGGTGATCGACATTCCGCGCGCGTTGGTGAAGTCGCAGCAGAGGGCGAACGGAGCGGCCGGGGTCGCTTTCCTGGAGGGGCTGCCGGGGCTGGCGGAAGGGTTCCTCGACCGGTGGGACCTGCGGCTGGACGGGCCGTCGATGCACGGCATGTGCGCGCTGATCCTGCCCGTCGTCCGTACGGACGGCCTGCGCGCCGTCCTGAAGCTCCAGTTGCTCGACGAGGAGAGCGAGGGCGAGGCGGTCGCCCTGCGGCTGTGGGACGGGGACGGGGCGGTCCGCCTCCTCGACCACGACGAGGACACCGGGACGATGCTCCTGGAACGCCTCGACCCCGCGCGCATGCTCGCGCACGTGGCCGACGTCCACACCTCCGTCGAGGTCATCGCCGGCCTCCTCGCGCACCTCACCGCGGGCCCCGCGCCGCAGGGCATGCGCAGCCTCGCGGACATCGCCGCGTCCATGCTGGAACGCACCCCGGCCGCCCTCGCGCGCGTCCCCGACGCCGAGCACCGCCGGATCATCACGGACTGCGCGTCCGCCGTCGCCGAGGTCCTGGACGAGCCCGGCGACCGTCTCCTGCACTGGGACCTCCACGACGAGAACGTCCTCGCCGCCGACCGCGCGCCCTGGCTCGCCATCGACCCCAAGCCCCTCGCCGGCGACCCCGGCTACGACCTCTGGCCCGCGATCGCCAACCGCTTCGACCCCGACGACATCCGCTGGCGCTTCGACGCCCTCACCGCCGGCCTCTCCCTCGACCGCGACCGCGCCCTCGCCTGGACCCTCGGCCGCCTCCTCGAGAACAGCCTCTGGAACATCGAGGACGGCGAACCCCTCGACGAAGAGGACCTGGAAATCGCCCGCCGCCTCAGGAACTCCTGAGGAATCCGGCACGTTGGACCGACAACAGACCGCACCTTGACACGACAAGAGAGCAACAGCCCTCCCCACACCACCCGCGTCACCCCCACCCCCCGAACACCCCGGCGTTGGCTTGCGCGTGGCAGATGTTGTAGCCCCCGGAGGCGTGCGCCTTCTCGGTGTGACCGTCGACGGTGACAGAGCAGTCGATGTCCCCGGCCCCCTGGAGCTGGGCGGTGACCGTGTAGTAGAGGGCGTCCCCGTCGAAGGGGAGGGTCGCGGTGAACTCGCCGTTCCTGAACCTGCCTTGGCGGTTGTCACTGTCGGAGCCGTAGGTGATGTCGAGCGGCCCGAGCGCACCAGCGGGCGCAGTGCCCCACACCTTGAAGGTGACGACCTTCTGCCCGGACCCCTCGCTCCTGCTCTTCCCCGGAGCCGCAGCGGAACCGCCCGACTCCACAGCACCAGCAGGACGCCCGGCCCGCGAGGCAGCAGAACCACCCCCGACGGAACCCCCGCTCTCCTCGCCGCCCCCACCCTCGCTGACCAGCGCGCCGAGCACGCCGAGGACGACGAGAAGACCGACGGCGCCCCCGCACCCGATACCGGCGATCTTCCCGAGGGACGTCTTCTTCGGCGGCTGCGGAGGCAGGCCGGGCTGCTGGGGGTTGCCCCAACCGGGCTGCTGCTGCGGATGCTGGTAGCTCATGGAATCCCCGAGGCGTTCGTCGTGATGTGTGGAGGGATGACACGGGGAGACCATGTGCGGTTGCGGCCGTCGGGGGGATTCACCAGAACGTGGCGTACCGGGCGTACGTGCGATGCGAGCCCGCCGTCGAAGGGGAGGCGGACACCCACCCGTACGACGCAAAGCGGCGGCCCGGTGAGTGGATCACTCGCCGGGCCGTGGGAGGGCCTGGGCGGGCCCTGGGAAAGCCCCCTGTCGGATTCGAACCGACGACCTACGCATTACAAGTGCGTTGCTCTGGCCAGCTGAGCTAAGGAGGCGTGGCGTACATGACCGCGTACGCGACCCGTGCAGTGTACCCAAGCCCCCACCCCGCCCTGTCGAAAATTTCCGCGAAGTTCACAGTCCTCCAGGTACTGACATACCGGAAAACGCGAGGTAGCGTCCTGAGGCAGTCCACCCGTGGACTACACCACCACCTTCCTACAACGGATCGTCCGGCACGTTCCTGCCGGTAGAAGGGGGCCTAGCACCATGGCCACTGTGTCTTTCGACAAGGCGACCCGGATCTACCCGGGTTCCGAGAAGCCCGCCGTCGACGCGCTCGACATCCAGATCGAGGACGGGGAGTTCCTGGTCCTCGTCGGCCCGTCCGGCTGCGGCAAGTCGACCTCCCTGCGGATGCTGGCGGGTCTTGAGGACGTCAACGGCGGAGCCATCCGCATCGGCGACCGCGACGTCACGCACCTGCCGCCCAAGGACCGGGACATCGCCATGGTGTTCCAGAACTACGCGCTCTACCCGCACATGTCGGTCGCCGACAACATGGGCTTCGCCCTGAAGATCGCCGGCGTCCCGAAGGCGGAGATCCGCGCGAAGGTCGAGGAGGCCGCGAAGATCCTCGACCTCACGGAGTACCTGGACCGCAAGCCGAAGGCGCTCTCCGGCGGTCAGCGCCAGCGTGTCGCGATGGGCCGCGCGATCGTCCGTGAGCCGCAGGTCTTCCTCATGGACGAGCCGCTGTCGAACCTCGACGCCAAGCTCCGTGTCTCGACGCGTACGCAGATCGCGTCCCTCCAGCGCCGCCTCGGCATCACGACCGTCTACGTCACCCACGACCAGGTCGAGGCCATGACGATGGGCGACCGCGTCGCCGTCCTCAAGGACGGTCTGCTCCAGCAGGTCGACACCCCGCGCAACATGTACGACCGCCCGGCGAACCTCTTCGTCGCCGGCTTCATCGGCTCCCCGGCGATGAATCTCGTCGAGGTCCCGATCGCGGACGGCGGCGTGAAGTTCGGCGCCTCGGTCGTCCCGGTCCAGCGCGACGCCCTCGCCGGCACCACCGACAAGACAGTCACCGTCGGTGTCCGCCCCGAGCACTTCGACGTCACCACCGAGGCCGGCAAGGGCCTCGCGGTCACCGTCAACGTGGTCGAGGAGCTCGGCGCCGACGCGTACGTCTACGGCACCGCCAAGGTCGGCGACGAGTCGAAGGACCTGGTCGTCCGCGTCAGCGGCCGCGAGGTCCCGGAGAAGGGCTCCACCCTCTCCGTCGTCCCGCGCGCGGGCGAGACCCACGTCTTCTCCACCTCGACGGGCGCCCGCCTGTCCGACTGACACAGGTCACCGCGAGGGCCCCGCAGCCGAGAGGGTGCGGGGCCCTTTCGCGTACGCCGCCGGAGCGCGGGGAGCGCACCTCGCGGGCACCCCGAAAACCCCGGCAATCCCGGCTTTTCGGGCGGCAGCGTCAACCCCCTACCCAAAAAACGCCACTCCATCGTCCCCCATTCGGGTGACTAAATGTCTCCAAATCATTACTGGGCGCTACCATCTGTCGCGTGAAGCACTCGAAGCGCTCCGTGGAGCACACCACCACGCGGACGCGACGCGGCGGCCGGGGTCCCGCCCGCCGGATCGGTCGCTCCCTCGCACTCGTCCTGCCCGTCGTCATGGTGCTCTCCGGGACCCTCGCGGTGACCCGGGTCAACTGGACCGGAGACCCGTCGGAGTCGGTGCTCACCGCGTCCGACGTCTCCGCCCCCCGCACCGGCCACGGCGGCGCCGCCCGCGCCCCCCAGGACGTCCTGCGCGACCAGCTCCTCACCGAGCTGCAGCAGAAGGACCCCGGCATCGCCCTGACCCACCTCCAGCAGGCGGTCAACGGCAAGCCGGCGCTCGCCAAGCACTGCGCGTCCATCGCCCGCGCCCTCGGCCGCGCCGCCGTTCGCGTCTACGGCCCGAGCCGCGCCCAGTCTTTCTCCCGCCCGGTCTGCGACACGTCCTTCGCCTCCGGCGTCCTGGCGGCCCACACGAGCTGACGACCGGCACCAAGACACCGACGACCGGCCCCGGGGACACGAACCCCGGGGCCGGTCCCGTATGCCACCCCTCACTCCCCGCCCTCTCACCCCCGTCTCGTACAGTGCCGTCCATGACCCACCCGCACGCCGCGTCGCGCCCCACGCAAGCCGTCATCCTGGCCGGAGGCCAAGGCTCACGGCTGCGTCCGTACACCGATGACCGGCCGAAGCCCATGGTCGAGATCCCCGGCACGGGCACGCCGATCATCGGGCACCAGCTGAACTGGCTCGCGGAGGAGGGCGTCACGGACGTCGTCGTCTCCTGCGGACACCTCGCGGACGTGCTCCAGCGGTGGCTGGACGAGACGGAGCTGCCGGTCTCCGTCACCACGGTCGTCGAGCACGAACCGCTCGGACGCGGCGGCGGCCTCAAGTACGCGGCGGCGCGTCTGCCGCACCCCGACCGCCCCTGGTACGCGACCAACGGCGACATCTGGACCCGGTTCTCGCTGCGCGAGATGGCCGACTTCCACACCGAGCGGGACGCCGTCGCGACCCTCGCGCTCGCCCGGCCCCGGATCCCCTGGGGCGCCGTGCAGACCGACGGGTTCGGGCACATCACCGACTTCATCGAGTCGCCGCCGTCCACGTTCGAGATCAACGCGGGCGTGTACGTGTTCTCGCCCGGCTTCGCCGGCCTCCTGCCGGAGCGGGGCGACCACGAGCGCACGACGTTCCCCCAGCTCGCCCGCGAGCTGCGCCTCGCCGGGTTCCCGCTGCCGCAGGGCGCGTACTGGCGGGCCATCGACACGGCGAAGGACCTGACCGAGGCGGCCAAGGAGCTTGCGGCACTGGCCCGTTGAGCCAACACGCCGTTGGGGCCCCCTCCCTGAAGAAGGGGGCCCCAACGGCGTACCAAAAGTGACCCCTACCCCAGCAGCCCGCCCACCAGGTTCTCCTCCCCGCCCGACGACTCCCCACCGGACCCGCTCGACGAGCTGCCGCCCGACGACGGCCCCGAGGACGTCGTACTGGGCGCCTCCTCCACCGAAGACGTGTCCTTGGACGGCGACTTGTCGGACGAGGACGAGGACGACGACCCGCCCGTCCCGTCCGTCCGGCTGGACGACCCGGACGTCGACGAGTCACGCGTGGACGACGGCGACGACTCACGGGACTCGGCCGGCGCCGAGGACGCGTCGCCGGACGGTGTCGCCGACGCCTCCGCGCTCGGCTCACCGGACCGCTCACCCTTGCCGGAGGCACTGGGCAGCGGCGACCCCGGCAGCTCGTTGCGCGGCGCCTCCCCGGGCCCGGGAACGACCACCCGGTCGGCGTCACGGACGGCCGCGCCGAGGAGCGAACCGAACAGCAGGGTCAGCCCGACGACGATCGCGGTGACCAGCGCCCCCCTGCGCAGCACGTACCGCCGCAGCTGCCACAGCGGCACGCGCGGACCGAGCCGCCGCCAGGCCCCGGACGCGAGCCGCCCGTCCACCGAGTACACCGGCGCACCCGCGATGATCAGCGGCGACCAGGCGGCGAGGTTGATGATGTCGGGGGTGTCGTAGACGGGGACGGTCTTCCAGCTGACGGTGACGATCAGCGCCGCCGACAGCAGCGCCCCCAGCGCCGCCGCGACCCGCTGCCAGCAGCCGAGGATCGTCAGGACGCCGACGACGACC
Organism: Streptomyces roseirectus; assembly: GCF_014489635.1. Taxonomy (NCBI): domain Bacteria; kingdom Bacillati; phylum Actinomycetota; class Actinomycetes; order Kitasatosporales; family Streptomycetaceae; genus Streptomyces; species Streptomyces roseirectus. Next base: position 5,269,038 of record NZ_CP060828.1, read on the forward strand.
TGGAGGAAGGCGATGACGAGGCCGGAGCCGACCGGGTGGTGCAGCGCGAACTGGCGCAGTGGCTCAGCCACTTCCCACGGGTGCAGCGTGTTCAGCCACTTCACCATCGAGCCCCGCTTGCCGCCGTCGAAGTAGACGGGGTCGCAGAGCTTGCCCATCCCCGCGTACACCGCGAGGAAGCCGAGGAAGATGCGCAGCGGGAGCAGCACGACGCCGAGGTTGAGCCGGCGGCCCGGGTAGTAGGCGTGGCGCGCGGGGTCGCCGGGGACCCGGCGGCGGGGCGCGTCGCCGTACCCGTCCTCGTACGCCGGAGCCGCGTACTCCGCCGCGTACCCCGCGTACTCCGGCTCGTCGTAGACGCTGTCGACGGACCGCATGTGGGGCAACAGCCGGTTGTCACGCGTGCGTTGGGCGCCGACGAGCGGGGTCTCCACCGTCCGCTCGGGCAGGTCCTCGACCTCGACGCGGGGGATGACCTGGGTGGCGCCCGCGTCGGCGGACGGCTGCTCGGCGTGGCCCACGCTGCCGGCCCGGACCGCCTGGAGGAGGCGGTGCGCGCCCGTGTCGTCCGGCGCGGAGTGCCCGCTCCAGACGACGGCCCGGCGCCGGGGCGCGGCGGAGCCCGCCGACACCCGTGCCGAGTCCTCGGCGGGGTTCAGGTGGCGGGCGACGCGCGGGGACTGGGCGCGTCGCGCCGACGCGCCCAACTGCACGCGGAAGGAGGCGTGCGTGACGATGACCTGGGCCGGATCGCTCGGCACCTTCACCATGCTCAGCGCGGGACCGTCGTCGAGTCCTGAGGCGAATCCCGACTGGCGGTCCCCCGTGGGTGTACGGGGTGTTCTGGTGTCCACACTCATCTAACCGAGTGACTTGTGTTTAGGACACTGCTTTGACTCGCCGGATGTGTCCGGACCCCGTCAAACCCCAGAACTACCCCGTACGGGTGAGCCCGTCACGCCCTGCGGCGCGCCACCTCGTACAGCACGATCCCCGCGGCCACACCGGCGTTCAGCGACTCCGCCCCGCCGGGCATCGGGATCCGTACCCGTACGTCGCAGGTCTCACCGACCAGCCGCGACAGCCCCTTGCCCTCACTGCCGACGACGATGACGACCGGGCCCTCGAGCGCTTCCAGGGCGCCGACCTCGGCCTCCCCGTCGGCCGCGAGCCCCACGACCGTGACGCCGGCCTTCTTGTACGCCTCCAGCGCCCGCGTCAGGTTCGTCGCCCGCGCCACCGGCGTGCGGGCCGCCGTCCCCGCCGACGTCTTCCACGCGCCCGCCGTCATCCCGGCCGCGCGCCGCTCAGGCACGACCACGCCGTGCCCGCCGAACGCGGAGACCGAGCGGACGACCGCGCCGAGGTTGCGGGGGTCGGTGACGCCGTCGAGGGCGACGATCAGGGGGTCCTCGCCGGCGTCGTACGCGGCGGCGGCCAGGTCCTCGGGGTGCGCGTACTCGTACGGCGGGACCTGGAGGACGAGGCCCTGGTGGTTCAGGCCGTTCGTCATGCGGTCCAGCTCGGGGCGGGGCGCCTCCATGAGGTTGATGCCGCCCCGGTCGGCCGCGAGCTGCAGCGCCTCGCGGACGCGCTCGTCGTTGTCGATGAACTGCTGGACGTACAGCGTCGACGCCGGCACGCCCTCGCGCAGCGCCTCGACGACCGGGTTGCGGCCGACGACCATCTCGGACGTGCCCTTGCCGCCGCGCCCGCGCGGAGTCGCCGGGCGGCCCTGGGCCTTGCGCGCCTGCGCGGTGGCGATGCGGTTCTTCTTGTGGCCCTTGCGCATCTCGGCGGGCGGGGTCGGACCCTTGCCCTCCAGGCCCCGGCGCCGCTGGCCGCCACTGCCGACCTGCGCGCCCTTCTTGCCGGACATGCGGCGGTTGTTGGCTGCCATGACCTACCAGTCCTTAAAAGGTTCCACTGCTCAAACAGCAGTACGTCTTATGAAGTGTGCCGCCCGGAGAGCCGGGCGGCACAATCGATCTTCGCGAAGCGGAAGCCCGGAAGCCCGCTACCGGGGTCCCAGCGTCCAGCGCGGGCCCTGCGGCCCGTCCTCGATGACCAGCCCCGCCTGCCCGAGCTGGTCGCGGATCGCGTCCGCCGTCGCCCAGTCCTTGCGCGCCCGCGCCGACTCCCGCTGGTCGAGGACCAGACGGACGAGGCTGTCGACGACGCCGTGGAGGTCTTCGCCCCGGTCCGACTCACCGGCCCAGTGCGGGTCGAGGGGGTCGAGCCCCAGGATGCCCAGCATCGCGCGCACCTCCGCGAGGCGGGCGACCGCGCCCTCCTTGTCGTCGGCGGCGAGCGCGCTGTTGCCCTGGCGGACGGTGGTGTGGACGATCGCGAGGGCCTGCGGGACGCCGAAGTCGTCGTCCATGGCCTCGGCGAAGGCGGGCGGTACCTCGGCGGCCGGCGCGACCGCCTCTCCCGCCAGTTCGACGACCCGCTGCACGAACCCCTCGATCCGCGCGAACGCGGACTCGGCCTCGCGCAGCGACTCCTCGCTGTACTCGATCATGGATCGGTAGTGCGGGGTACCCAGGTAGTACCTGAGGACGATGGGCCGCCACTGCTTGACCATCTCGGAGACGAGGACGCTGTTGCCCAGCGACTTCGACATCTTCTCGCCGCTCATGGTGACCCACGCGTTGTGCAGCCAGTACGTCGCGAAGTCGTCGCCGGCCGCCTTCGACTGGGCGATCTCGTTCTCGTGGTGCGGGAAGATCAGGTCGAGGCCGCCGCCGTGGATGTCGAACGCGGCGCCCAGGTACTTGCGGACCATCGCCGAGCACTCCAGGTGCCAGCCGGGCCGACCCCGGCCCCACGGCGTCTCCCAGTCGGGCTCGCCGGGCTTCGTCGCCTTCCACAGGGCGAAGTCGCGGGGGTCGCGCTTGCCGGTGATGCCGTCCTCGGCGGGCTGGCGCATCTCGTCGAGGTCCTGCCGGGACAACTCCAGGTAGGAGGGCCAGGAGCGGACGTCGAAGTAGACGCTGCCGTCGGCCTCGTACGCGTGCCCGCGCTCCATGAGCGTGCGGATCATCTCGACCATCTCGGTGACGTGGCCGGTCGCGCGGGGCTCGTAGGTGGGCGGGAGGCAGCCGAGCGCGCGGTAGCCGTCGTTGAACGCGCGCTCGTTCTCGAAGCCGATGGACCACCAGGGGCGGCCCTGCTCGCCGGCCTTCGCGATGATCTTGTCGTCGATGTCGGTGACGTTCCGCACGAACGTCACGTCGTAGCCCCGGTAGGTGAACCACCTGCGGATGATGTCGAAGTTGAGGTTCGACCGGACGTGCCCGATGTGCGGGGCCGCCTGCACGGTGGCGCCACAGAGGTAGATCGAGACACAGCCCGGCGTGAGCGGGGAGAAGTCACGGATCTGCCGGGCGCTGGTGTCGTACAGGCGAATAGTCACGGGTCCAAGGGTAGTGGGAGAAGGCGGCGGAAAAACACCGCTGTTGTTCAGGGTTTACGGACCACCAGCGCCGTCGCGATCGCCATCAGGCCCTCGTCCCGCCCCGGGAATCCCAGCCCGTCCGTCGTCGCCCCGGACACCGACACCGGCGCCCCGACCGCGTCCGACAGGACCTTCTGGGCCTCCTCGCGCCGCTTGCCGATCTTCGGGCGGGGCCCGACGACCTGGACGGCGACGTTCCCGATGACGAAACCGGCGTCCCGCACGATCCGCGCGGCCTCCGTCAACAGCGTGACGCCGGATGCACCCGACCACTCCGGGCGTCCGGTGCCGAAGTGTTGGCCGAGGTCGCCGAGGCCCGCCGCCGAGAAGAGGGCGTTGCAGGCGGCGTGCGCGACGACGTCCGCGTCGGAGTGGCCCGCGAGGCCGGTGCCGTCCCACTTGAGGCCGGCGCACCACAGCTCGCGGCCCTCCTCGAAGGCGTGGATGTCGGTGCCGATGCCGACCTGGGGCAGCACGAACTCAGAAGCCATCGTTGGCCCTCCTGCGCGCCAGGACCGCCTCCGCGAGGACCAGGTCCAGCGGGCGCGTCACCTTGAACGCCTCCTCGTGCCCGGGGACGACGACGACCGTCCCGCCGAGCTGTTCGATCATGCTCGCGTCGTCCGTGACGTCCTCGGTGACCGTCTCGTGCGCGTGCACCAGCGCCTTGCGGTCGAACCCCTGCGGCGTCTGCACGGCCCGCAGGCGCGCGCGCACGGGCGTGGCGACGACGGGCTCGGGCGCGCCCTCAGCCGGCTCGACCTCCTTGACCGTGTCGGCGAGGGGCAGCGCGGGCACGACGGCGACGGCGCCCTCGCGGACGGCCTCGACGACCGAGTCGACGGTGTCGACGGGGACGAGGGGGCGGGCCGCGTCGTGGACGAGGACGATGTCGTAGCCGTCCGGCAGCGCGTCGAGGCCCAGCTTCACGGACTCCTGGCGGGTCTCGCCGCCCGGCACGACCACGAACTCCGTCCGCTCGGGCAGCGCGTGCGCGTCGAGCAGGGAGCGGACCTCGGGGGCGCCGTCGGGCGGGGCCACGACGACGACCAGGGAGACCGCGCGGGACGCGGCCATCGCGCGCACGGCGTGGATCAGCATCGGGGTGCCGTTCAGCGCGCGCAGCGCCTTGGGGGCGCCGGGGCCGAGCCGGACGCCGCGTCCGGCGGCCGGAATCACCGCGGCGGTGCGGACGGCCGCCCTGGGGGAGTGTGATTCGTCAGACATGTTTCCTGTCAGGTTTGTGTGCTCGACCTACGTGGGTATGGCCTGGGAGGAGTGCCGGGTACCCCCCACCTCGACCTGCCCCTTCCGTGACGCGCGGGCCGGGAGCGGGAGCCCGGGACCTCGACAGGTACCGGATCCTTCCGGAGTCTTTTACGGGACCCGTTTTTCAGGGACCCCGGGGTTCGGCGTACGGCGCTGGGGACACGAACATGCCGCAGCGCCCGGCGACGGGAAATACGTCATCGGGCACCGCGGCATGTCGATGGGAGAGTCACTCCGGACGGAGGGGCTCAGTGCTCAGGAGGCGAGCACCTCGTCGAGCAGGGCTTCGGCCTTGTCCTCGTTGGTGTTCTCGGCGAGGGCCAGCTCGCTCACCAGGATCTGGCGGGCCTTGGCGAGCATGCGCTTCTCACCGGCGGAGAGTCCGCGCTCGCGCTCGCGGCGCCACAGGTCACGGACGACTTCCGCGACCTTGATGACGTCGCCGGAGGCGAGCTTCTCCAGATTTGCCTTGTAACGGCGCGACCAGTTCGTGGGCTCCTCGGCATACGGTGCGCGCAGGACCTCGAAGACCCGGTCCAGCCCGTCCTGACCGACCACATCACGTACGCCGACGAACTCCGCATTGTCCGCTGGCACACGTACCGTCAGGTCACCCTGGGCGACCTTCAGCACCAAGTAGGTCTTGTCCACGCCTTTGATCTGGCGAGTTTCGATGGCCTCGATCAGCGCGGCCCCGTGATGGGGATAGACCACGGTGTCGCCAACCTTGAACGTCATGTGACAGGTACCCCTTCCGTGGCTATCCAGGGTAACACGGAAACGACGGTTCCTGAATGGCGTTTTCGCAGGTCAGGGCATATCTCGGGGCTTGACAACAGCAACAGGAACGTGCTGGGGAAGGGGTCCGGAAGCGGGTATTCGCAGGTCGGAGCGGCTGTCCGGCGGGGGTGAAACGCGTACGTTACACGCATCCGGAACCGCGTCAACGCGGCCTAACGTCCCGATATGTCCCCTTCCTGGTGTGCGACTTCCGCTACTCCGTTCGGCGTCACGTGGCCGGTCTTCGACGTTTCCGGAATTGATCATCGAACATCCCCGCCCACCCCGATGATCGAATTCCCGCCCCCGCGCATTCGGAGTTCCAAAATCCATCGCGCGGGCCCCGAGGGGGTTATGTGAATGCGAGGGGTACACGAAGTGGCCAATGCGACCCAGGGGGCGAGTGGGGCGGGGGTGGCTGGTGGGGCGGACGGGTCCTTCGGGGGGTCGGGGCGCTCAAGGGGCGGGTCGGGTGTGGGGCGTTGTGCGTGGGTGGATACGCTGAGGGCGCTGACTGACCCTTAGGGCGGCTTTATATGGAGAGTCGCCCGTGCGTTCAAGGAGTTGCCGCCGCCGTGAGCAGCAGCCTTCGACGCGGCGCCCTCGCCGCTTCCGCCCTCGCGTTCTCGATCGCCACGCTCGCCGGCTGTGCGGCCGGAAACAACAGCCAGACCCTGGAGATCAAGCCGGACAACGCGGCTGTCACCGTGGGCGTGATCAAGATCCAGAACGCGGTTGTCATCACGCAGCCCGAGCGGGGCGCCGAGGGCCCGGCGGCGATCGCCGCGACCGTCTTCAACACCGGCACCACCGCGCAGACCCTCACCGGTGTCACCGTGGACGGCACGAGCCTGTCCGCCGTGCTGACGCCGGGCAAGGACGACACCGCGAGCAAGAAGGGCAGCCTGGTCGTGCCGGCCGGCGGCTCGGTCGTCATCGGCGGCCCGAACAACGCCTCCGCCGTCCTGGACAAGCCCGGTGACGCCGTCAAGAACGGCGACGCCCAGAAGATCACCTTCACCTTCAGCGACGCCGGTGACGTGAGCCTCCAGGCGTTCGTCGTCCCCGCGACCGGCTTCTACAGCGACTGGGGTCCGACGTCCGTCCCGAAGCCGTCCGCCTCCGGTGACTCCGGCAGCGCCTCCGCCGGCCCCTCGGAGTCCCCGAACCCGTCCGAGTCCCCGGCGTCGGGCAGCTCCGAGTCCTCCCACGCCCCGGCGACCTCGGAGTCCCCCTCCACGGGCACCGGCCACTGAGCCGCCCCGGACACGCCTGAGGGCGGCACCCCCGAGCTGGGGGTGCCGCCCTCGTCGTCGTGGTGGGGCTTTCTACGGCTCGAACTTGTAGCCGAGGCCCCGGACCGTCACCAGGTAGCGAGGCGCACCCGGGTCGGGTTCGATCTTGGCGCGCAGGCGCTTGACGTGGACGTCGAGGGTCTTCGTGTCGCCGACGTAGTCGGCGCCCCAGACGCGGTCGATGAGCTGCATGCGGGTGAGGACGCGGCCGGCGTTGCGGAGCAGCATCTCCAGGAGGTCGAACTCCTTGAGGGGGAGGTCGACCTTGGAGCCGGAGACGGTGACGACGTGCCGGTCGACGTCCATGCGGACCGGGCCCGCCTCCAGGGCCGCCGGGGTGACCTCCTCCGGCTCGCCCCGGCGGCGCAGCACCGCGCGGATGCGGGCGACCAGCTCGCGGGAGGAGAAGGGCTTGGTGACGTAGTCGTCGGCCCCTATCTCCAGGCCGACGACCTTGTCGATCTCGCTGTCCTTCGCGGTGACCATGATCACCGGGACGTTGGAGCGGCCGCGCAGCTGGCGGCAGACCTCCGTGCCGGGCAGGCCCGGCAGCATCAGGTCGAGCAGGACGAGGTCGGCGCCGTTGCGCTCGAACTCGTCGAGTCCGTCGGGGCCCGTGGCCGCCACGGCGACCTCGAAGCCCTCTTTGCGAAGCATGTACGACAGGGCGTCCGAGAAGGACTCCTCGTCCTCGACGACGAGCACACGGGTCACGGAAGGACCTCCGGGGCGGGAAGCGGTTCGTAAGGTGATTCAGAGGGAGCGGCCCGGTCCTCGGGGTCGGCTTCGTCGCCGTCCAGGTCGGGGTGCTGGTGCGCCCGGTCGCGGGCCGAGCCCGCCTCCGGCAGTCGCAGGGTGAAGGTGGAGCCCTGGCCCTCGGCGCTCCAGACCGTGACCTCCCCGCCGTGCGAGGCGGCCACGTGCTTGACGATCGCGAGGCCCAGACCGGTGCCTCCCGTGGCGCGGGAGCGGGCCGGGTCGACGCGGTAGAAGCGCTCGAAGATGCGCTCCTTGTCCTTGTCCGAGATCCCGATCCCCTGGTCGGTGACGGCGATCTCGATCAGGTCTCCGCCGGGCGCGGACACCCGGCGGGCGGCTATCCCGACGCGGGTGCGGGCGGGAGAGTAGTTGACGGCGTTCTCGACGAGGTTGCCGAGCGCCGCCGCGAGCTGGCCCCGGTTGCCCCAGACCCGCAGGTCGGCGGCGCCCCCGGCGGCCATCGTGATCTGTTTCGTGCCCGCCTGGTGCCGGCACCGGTCGACGGCCTCGGCGACGAGTTCGTCCACCCGGACCGGCTCGGAGTCCTCCAGCGGGTCGTCGTTCTGCACCCGGGAGAGGTCGATCAGCTCCTGCACGAGGTTGGTCAGCCGGGTCGCCTCGATCTGCATGCGGCCCGCGAAGCGCTGGACGGCCTCGGGGTCGTCGGAGGCGTCCATGACGGCCTCGGAGAGCAGGGAGAGGGCGCCGACCGGGGTCTTCAGCTCATGGCTGACGTTCGCCACGAAGTCCCGGCGGACCGCCTCGATCCTGCGGGCCTCCGTCAGGTCCTCGACCAGGAGCAGCACCAGCCGGGAGCCGAGCGGGGCGACCCGCGCGGAGACGGCCAGGGCCTCGCCCCGCCCGGTCCCGCGCCGCGGGAGGTCCAGCTCGACCTGGCGTATCTCGCCGTCGCGGCGGGTGTCGCGGGCCATCAGGAGCATCGGCTCCACGGCCAGCTTCCCGCCCCGGACCAGTCCCAGCGCGTAGGCGGCCGAGCTGGCCTTCACCACGGCGTCCGCCTCGTCGAGGACGACGGCCGAGGAGCGCAGGACCGACAGCACCGTGTCCACACCCGGGGGGAGGACCGGGTCCGTGTGCAGGGAGGTGCGGGTGGGGCGCTTCTGGTCGCGCTCGCTCCAGCGGAACGCCAGCATGGCGATGACGCCGGTGAGTACCCCGGCGATCGCTGCCGCTGCGGCGACCGCCGCGTTCACGTCCATGTCCTCAGGTTAGGCACGAGGTGCGACATCGCCACAGTCGTCGAGGGGTGACCTGCGAGACTCGTCGCCCAGAGTTCACCTTGGAGCCAGTAGTGATTCATTTGGGATGACGGAAACCGACGCGTGAGCGGCCGAACGTGTCACTGTAAGCGCGCGAGACTGAGGCACGAGAGGGAACGAGGGAACGCAGATGCGGGACGCGTACCACGAGGAACTGGATTCGATCGGCGACGGTCTGGTGGAGATGGCCAGGCTGGTCGGCTCGGCCATCGGGCGCGCCACGACCGCGATCCTCGACGCCGATCTGAACCTGGCCGAGAACGTGATCGAGGGCGACAAGAAGGTCGACGAGCTCCACCACGACCTGGAGGCCAAGGCGATAGCGCTGCTGGCCAGGCAGCAGCCCGTCGCGACCGACCTGCGGATCGTCGTGACGTCGCTCAGGATGTCCGCCGACCTGGAGCGCTCGGGTGACCTCGCCCAGCACGTCGCCAAGCTGGCGCGGCTGCGCTTCCCCGAGCGGGCCGTGCCGCGCGACCTGCACGCGACCATCCTGGAGATGGGCCAGCTCGCCCAGCGCCTGATGGCCAAGGCCGCCGAGTGCATCATCACCAAGGACGTCGACCTCGCGCTCCAGCTCGAAGCGGACGACGACGCGATGGACCTGCTGCACCGGACGCTGTTCCAGCACCTGATCGACGACCGCTGGAAGCACGGCATCGAGACCGCCGTCGACGTCACCCTGCTGGGCCGCTACTACGAGCGGTTCGCCGATCACGCGGTCGCCGTCGCCAAGCGCGTCGTCTTCCTCGTCACCGGGGAGCACGCGGACGAGATCCAGCAGGACCTGCCGCCGGAGATCCAGGCGTAGCCGTACTCTCGTGCGCCCTCGGCGCGCCCTTGTGCGCGGGGTGAGCGGTCCGTTGCCATGGGTGTACCTGCGTCGAGGAGGGACCCATGGCCGAATCCCCCAGCACGTCGCCCGACCCCACCCAGGAAACGCCCACCGAGCAGCCCGCCGAGATCAGGAACCTGATGCTGATCGGGGCGTGCGGGTGCGGTTCGGGGTGCGGGTGCGGGTGCCAGTCCGGCAGTCCGTGCCAGTGCGGTTGAGCTGAGCGGAGGGGCCCGGCTCTCGGTGGATGCCGAGGGCCGGGCCCCGCGCGCGTTCAGTGCACCAGGAACGCGACGCCGACGAACGTGGCGACGAACGACGCCATGAACAGGAGCACCTGAGGGGTGGTCGCGTTCTCCATGGGCTCGCCCGCGTCGCGCAGCCGGAACTGGCGTTTGAACCAGGGGTGGTAGACCGCCCGCAGGATCACCAGGCTGAGGCTGATCAGGGTGTAGAAGAACAGCGCCTGCCCGCTGTCCAGGGAGCTGAACGACGCCTGCGCCCACAGGTAGAGCGCCATGCCGCCGGGCACCAGCACGCCGATGACGCGGTGGGCCGGCTTGCGCCGGTCGGCCAGGGTCAGGGACGCCAGGCCCAGGGCCGCGCCCGAGGCGACGGCGAGGATCCACCAGCCGGTCATGGACAGGTGCTCGGTCAGCATGGGTGGATCCTCGCCCTCTCGTGCCGGGATTACCAGGTCAGCAGGCCGACGACCGTGGTCGTCACGTCACCGGCCAGACCGGCGATCTTGCCACCCACCGTGTCGGCGAGCTTCACCGCGTCGTCGGCGTAGTTGAGCCCCACGCGCGCGAGGGACGAGCCGATGCCGAGGCTGATGCCGCCGAGGGCGAACAGGCCGAACGCGGACAGGAACTGCTTGCTCTGCCAGTTCCAGTCGTTGCCCGCGAGCGCGAGGAACGCGCTCGCGCCCTGGAAGACCACGGAGGCGACGCCGACGCCGAAGGCGACCGGGGCCAACGGCGGGAAGAACAGCGAGGCGACGCCGAGGGCGACCGCGCCGCCGCCGGCGATGGTCGACCAGTGGCCGGTGACCGTCGACCACTCCTTGGCGCTGGTGACGTCGTCCGGCCAGATCCCGAGGTCGACGTACCAGGGCTTGTCGCTGTCGGCCGTCTGCGACGGGTTGGTGCCGCCGCTCTCGTAGCCCCGGGCCTTGTCGGCCGCGTCCATGGCCCGCTGCTTGGCCTCGGCGGCGACCTTCGCCGTGTAGATCCGCTGGGCCTCGGAGGAGGCGGCGGCAGCGGCGGCGGCGTCCTTGCCGGCCTGGATGGCGGAGGCGCGGGCGGCGCTCGCGGACGCCTGCGCGGAGGACGCCGAGAGGACGGCCTGGCGCGCGGAGGCGGTGGCCCGGCGCGCCGAGTAGTTCGCCGTGCGGGCCGCCGTACGGGCGACGGCGGCGGCCTGCTGGGCGGTGGCCGCCGAGCGCGCGGCGTCGGCGGCCGACTTGTCCGCCGCGTCCGCGTTGGTCTTGGCCTCGGCGGCGGAGTTCAGCGCGTCGGCGGCGTACCCGTCGGCCTTGTTCTTCCACTCGGTCGCCTCGGCGGCGGCCTGGCGGGCCTCGGCGGCGGCCTTGGAGGCGAGGGCGGCGTCCTGCTGGGCCTTCGCCGCGACCTTCGCGGCGTGCGCGATGGCCGCCCGAATCGCCGCGATGTGCGCGGCGGCGTCCTGGTCGAGGCGGGCCACGTCGTACTGGTCGTGGCTGACGAAGTTGCGCTGCATCCGCGCCGGGCCTTCGAGCACGATCTGCGCGGCCGACTTCATGTACTGCCCGCCGTTGGCCAGCAGCCGGAAGATCTCGACCCGGTCGTCCTCCTTGATCGCCTCCGGGAGGCCGATCTGCAGGAAGCGGTGCAGGGCGACGGCGCTGCCGTCGTCCAGGGCGGCCTGGGCCTTGGCCTTGACGGAGGCGCCCGGGTTGTCGCCGAGGAGGTTGAAGACCAGGACGCGGTTGTCGGCGCGGGCGGCCTCGACGGCGCCGGTCGCCAGGAAGGTGCGGCAGGCGTCCGGGGCGGCGGAGGAGAGCGCGTCGGCGGCGGCCTGGGCGACGGAGGAGCGGGAGATCTCGGCGACGCTGACGACGGTCTCCCGGTCGTCCTGGCCCTCGGCGAGGGCACGGTCGGCGTTGATCCAGTTCAGGACGTCGTACTCGGTGCCGGACAGGGCGTACTCGGCGGCCTGCCGGGTCCAGGAGCCGCCCGAGTCCAGCAGGAGCAGGGCGGCCCGGCGGCCCTTGTCGACGGCCGTGGCGGTGTCCCCGGCGGCGACGGCGGCCTCGGCGGCGGCGACCAGGTCCTTGATCTCGGACGAGGTGCGGTCGGCCTGGGTGCGCTCGCGGTCCACCTTGGCGAGGTCGGCGGCCTCCTCCTTGGCGGCCTGGCGGGCGAGTTCGACGCCGATCGCGGTGTCGGCCTCGATGCGGGCGGTCTCGGCGGCGCGGGCGGCCTTCTCGACCTCCTGGGCCTCCTTGACGGCGTTCGCGGCGGTGTTGGCGGCGTCGACGGCGGCGTTCGCGTACTCCGTGGAGCGCTTGGCGTACTCGACGGCCTGACCGGCGTGCGCGGCGGCGTCGTCGGCCGCGGCTGCCGCCTTCTCGGCGTGCGCGGCGGCGGAGTTGGCGGCGTCGCGGGCCACGGCGGCGGCTGCGGCGGCGCGTCCGGCGAGGGTGGAGGCGGTGTTCGCGGCGGCCGTCGCGCGCGCGGCGGCGGCATTCGCCTCGGCGGCCGCCGCGCGGGCGCGGGCGGCCTGCGCCTGGGCGACGCCGGAGGACGCGGCGGCCTGGGCGGCGGCGTTCGCGGCGGCGGCCGCGTTGTTCGCGGCGGACTTGGCGGCGGCCCCGGCCGAGTCGCACGCGGCGGCTGCCGCCCGCGCCTGGTCGGCGGCCTTCGCGGCGGTCCTGGCCTTGCTCGCCGCGTTGCGGGCGCCCTCGGCGGCCTGCCGGGCGGCGGACGCCTTCGAGGCGTCCTTGGACGCGGCGATCGCGGCGCCGTACGCGCGCGAGGCGGCGCTGCCGGCGGAGGCGGCGGCCGAGGCGGCGGCCTGGGCGGCGGTCGTGGCGCGGCCGGCGGCGGCCTGGGCGACACGGGACGCCGAGATCGCCGTCGCTGCGGCGCTGGCGGCGCCCTTCGCGGCGGACGCGGCGGCGTTGGCGGCGCGGGCCGACTTCGCGACGTCGTCCTTGGCGGCGGCGGCCTCGTCGGCGGCCCGCAGCGCGGCGGCCTTGGCCTTCTCGGCGGCCTCCTTCGCCTTGTCGGAGGCGGCGACGGCCTGCTCGGTCTGCAACTGGGCGCGCTTGCCCTCGCGTTCGACGATCGCGACGAGCTGGTCGATCGTCGCCGACTCCTCGTCACGGGCGCGCGCGATGTACTGACCCGAGATCAGGAACTGGCGGATCGCGGCCGGCGAGCCGTCGTCCAGGGCCCGCTGGGCGTACTTGGCGACCTCGGGGGAGGCGGTGGACAGGATCGAGAAGACGGCGACGCGCTCGTCCTCGGCCTGCGCGGTGAACTGGCCGTCGTCCAGGAAGGTGTGCAGCGCGGTGTCGGTGCCCGTGTCGAGGGCCTTGGTGCCGGCGCGCTTGACCGCCGCGCCGCTGTTGTTCATGACCGTGAGCACCGAGGCGCGCAGGTCGGAGCTGACGGCGGCCGTGTAGCTGCCGTCCAGGAAGGCCGATACCGCGTCATCCCCCGCCGACAACGCCGTATTGGCCGAACTCTGGACCGACCTGCCCGCGTAGGGGAGGGCCGACAGCAGGCCCACGCGGTTGTCCTCCGCACGCCGGGTGGGGAGTTCGGTGGTGAGGAACGCGGTGACCGCGGCCGTGTTGCCGAGCAGCGCCGCAGCGGCGGCCTCGCGGACACCGCGCCCGCCGGTCTTGTACGCCCACACGGCCCTGCCCCGGTCGGTGTCCGGGAGCCCGGTGTCGGCCGGTTCGTCGGCAGCGGCGGCCGGGGTGGCGGTCAGCGTGAGGATCGAGGGGAGGGCCGGTACGGCGGCCACGCCCGCGACGGCGGTGAGGACTCGGCGTCTGCTCCACAAAGAAGAGGGAGGCAAAAGGAATCACCCTTCCGGTGTTTTTGAGTTTTCCGGCATAGGTAAAGCACGCGCCATGATCGAAGTCAATGCCGGGCTCGCATATCGGACGTCGATTGCCGCTTGTTTACCAAACTTGCACAAACGGACCTTCACATTTCTTTGAGCGTGCCGAACGTCACATCCCGTGCTCTGGACAGGGGTTCGGCGTGCGGTCTTGGATGACATCCGCCGTGGGTGCGAGTTCTGACGGGGAGGACTCGTGCGTTTTCGCCGCCTTTTCCATGTCCTCCCCGGGGAACTTGCATTCACCCGGAAACCAAACACGAGGACATTAATGAAGTTGCAAAGAACCATCAGGCGCATCGTGGGCGCCGCCATGGCGGCGGGGGCTGTGGCGTGGCTCGCGATCGGCGCCTCGGCGCACTCCGGAGAGGCCGGCGAGGCGGGCCCCTCGGTCGCCTCCGTGGCCGACGAGGCCCCCGGATACGCGGTCGAGAAGTACGCCTATCCGCAGGCGGACAAGATCCTCGCGGAGAAGAACATCGTCCTGAAGCGCGGCGACGGGCACATCACCCTCGCCGACTGCGCCACGGACACCGGGCAGCTCGAGGTCTGGGCGCACGACAAGGACAAGATCTGCTTCGACGTCAAGGGCACCTCCGGCTGGCTCACCCTGGAGATCCCGGCCGTCTACGGCGTGCGCGGCAACGACTACACCACCCAGGTCGACATGACCGTCGGCACGGAGGAGAAGTCCTTCGACGTCGAGAAGAACACCTGGACCCCGGTCGGGCAGAGCGCGGACGAGCAGGGGCGGGAGCACATGCTCGTGGAGATCAGGAGCTCGAAGTAACCGCACCACCCCTGTACTCCAGTCCTTCTCGAGCTCTGAGGAAACACACGCCATGACACGACCCAGACCCCTCTCCCTGCGCATGACCGCGCTCGCCGCGGGCCTGCTCGCGGGCCCGGTCGCGCTGTGCGCCGCGCCCACCGCGTCGGCCGTCGGCGGCACGCCCGCGACCGGCACCACGTACGGCTACACCGCCCAGATCCTCGTCGGCGACTACGCGCGCGGCTGCTCCGGCGTCCTCGTCGACACCGAGTGGCTGCTCACCGCGGCCAGTTGCTTCGCCGCCGACCCGGCGTCCGCGCTGACCGTGCCCGCGGGCAAGCCCGCGCAGAAGACGGTCGCGACGATCGGCCGCACCGACCTCTCCGGCACCGACGGCGCCGTCCGCGAGGTCGTCGAACTCGTCCCGCGCACCGACCGGGACGTCGTCCTCGCCCGCCTGAACAAGCCCGTCGCCGGGGTCACACCGGCCGTCGTCTCGACCGCCGCGCCCACGGCCGGCGAGCAGCTGACGTACGCCGGGTACGGGCGGACCAAGTCCGAGTGGGTGCCGCTGAAGCTGCACACGGGGACGCTGACGGTTGACTCTGCTGGCAGCGGTACCGCTTCCGTCACCGGTGTCGGCGGTGCCGCCTGCCAGGGTGACTCCGGCGGTCCCGTCGTCCGGGGCGGACAGCTCGTCGGTCTCAACAGCCGCTCCTTCCAAGGCGGTTGCTTCGGTGTCGACGCCGCCGAGACCCGCACCGGCGGGATCGTCGCGCGCGTCGACGACATCGCCGCCTGGGTGACGTCGACCGTCGGCGCGCCGCGCGCCACCGACTTCAACTGCGACGGCGTCGAGGACATCGCGATCGCCGACCCCGGCGCGACCGTCGGCGGGGACGCGGGCGCGGGGTCCGTGCGGATCGTCTACGGCGGGGGCAAGGGCACCGCCGAGATCCAGCAGGACCTCGACTGGGTCAACGGCGGCGCCGAGGCGGGCGACGGCTTCGGCGACGCCCTCGCCACCGTCGACTACAACGCGGACGGCTGCACCGACCTCGTCGTCGGCACGCCCGGGGAAGACCTCGGGGACGCCACCGACGCCGGTATGACCGACCTCCTCTACGGCGCGCCCGGCGGGCTCGGCACCGGGGCCCTGAAGGACGCCAACTACCAGCAGGGCGCCGGGAACGGGTCCATCAAGGCGTCCGCGCCCGAGACCGGGGACCGGATGGGCGACGCCGTGGCCGCCGCCGTCACCAACGCCGGTGAGCCGTACGTCCTCATCGGCAACCCGGGCGAGGCGCTGGCGGGCGCCGCGAAGGCCGGTTCGGTCTTCTACCTCCAGGGCTCGACCAACGTCTCCGTCCACCAGGACAGCCTCGGCGTGCCGGGGGCCATCGAGGCGAACGACGCGTTCGGCAGCACGCTCGCCGCCGGCTCCAACCACTTCGCGGTCGGCGCGCCGAACGAGACGATCGGGGCGGACGCCAACGCGGGCAACCTGGCCGTGTTCAACCCGAACGTCCTCAACGCCGAGAAGCGGCCGACCGCGCTGTTCGGGCTCGACCAGGACCTCGACACCGTCGGCGGCGGCGCCGAGCCCGGGGACCTCTTCGGGAAGGCCCTCGCGATCGTCTCCTACCGGCCGTCCGGGGCCGCCTCCGCGACCGACTCCATCCTCGCGGTGGGCTCGCCCGGGGAAGACCTCGACATCAGCGGCACCAACAGCGTCGACACCGGGGGCGTGCTGACGTTCCGGATCACCCCCGCCGGTACCTACACGCAGCTCAACGGGTACTCCTCCGGGACCGCCGACGACGACGTCTCCGGCACCTCCGAGTCCGGCGACCTCTTCGGGTCCACGCTGACCGCCGTCAACACCGCGCCCAAGGCCGTCAGTTCGGCGGCGACGCTGAAGCTGGCCGTCGGCGTTCCCGGCGAGGCGATCGGCTCCACCGCCAAGGCGGGCGCCGTCCAGACCTTCTCCCTCCTCGGCGCCCCCGGCGCCGCCGACCGCTGGCTCGAAGTCGGCGACGGCGACGGCATCCCCGGCACGCCGGGTGCCAACCAGCAGCTCGGCTCCAGCCTCTGGTACACCGGCACGAACCTCTACGTCGGCCTGCCGTTCGGGCCCTCCACCCACGGCACCCTCTACTCCCTGCCGCTCTCCAACGTGACCGCGGGCGGAACCGTCGCTCCGGCCACGGTCTACCAGCCGGGGGCGGGCGGCCTCCCGGCCACGGGCGACCGCTTCGGCCACGCGGCTCGGTGAGTGAGCCTCCGCTCGTCTTGAGGTAGCTGTGTCGAACGCCCTCGCCCAGGGAATGCCGGGCGGGGGCGTTCGGCGTGTGCGGGTTGGGGCGACGGCTGCGGGGCGGGCTTCTTAAGGACGCCTGGGACGCGATACTGACGTGGACCGACCGACCAGGAGCCCCCATGACCCTGCCCCGCAAAGGCACCCGCCGGATCGTGGTCGCCGGGGTGTCCTACCGATGGCATCTGCGGCGCAGGCCGACGTACGCCCGGGGGCTCCTGTGGACGCCCTGCACGTACGTCGTGGAGCACGCCGATTCCCCGGGCGCGGTGTTGGTGGTGACGACGGGGCGACCGCACCCCGGCAACTGGCTCGGCGCCGAGGCCGTCGGCGTACGGCCGTCCGATGTCGCCGGTGCCGTGGAACGCGCACTGGACCAGGGCTGGGCCCCGACAACTCCGGGAGCGCCCTTCCACCTGCGCATGTCTCAGCCGTGATCGCTTCAAGGGGGCTCTGCCTCAGGGGCGGGAAAGAAAGGGTCACATGGACGCCGAGAAGCATCGACGCGCGCTCGAATTCGTCGAGTCGCACAAGAAGGACGGCTGCTTCCTGTTGCCGAACGCGTGGGATGTCGGTAGCGCACGTCTGTTGGAGTCCGCAGGTTTTCCGGCGATCGCGACGACGAGTGCGGGGATCGCGTTCTCGTTGGGCAGGCCGGATCATGGGTATGGCGGGGGGCGTTTGGGGCGGGCGGCGGTGCTGGGGCGGGTTGGGGAGATGGCGGCCGGGGTTGGGGTGCCGGTGAGTGCGGATCTGGAGGATGGGTACGGGCGGGCGCCTCAAGTTGTCGCGGAGACCGTTGAGTTGGCGTTGGGGGCTGGTGCGGCGGGCGGGAATATCGAGGACTTCACGGGGGACCGGCGCGCCCCGTTGTATGACGCGGCGCTCGCGGTGGACCGCATTCGTGCGGCTCGCGGGGCGATCGACGCGAGTGGTAGGCCGTTCGCGTTGGTCGGGCGGACGGACGTCCTACTCACCGGCGGCACTCTCGATGAGGCGGTGCGTCGGGCGAACGCGTATCTCGGGGCGGGGGCGGACTGCGCGTTCGTGCCGGGTGCGGCGGATGGGGCGACCATCGGTGCGTTGGTGAAGAGGATCGACGGCCCGTTGAACGTCGTGATGGGCCTGACCGGCGGGGAGTTGACGATGGCGGAGCTGCGGGAACTGGGGGTGCGGAGGGTCACGGTGGGCGGCAGTATCGTCCGCGCGATGTACCGGCAACTGGCCGATGCCGCGCGGGAGTTGATGGAACAGGGCACTTTCACCTACGCCGCGAACCAGCTTCCGCAGGACGAGATCAACGCGCTCTACCGGGGCGGGGCCGAGCGCCAGTAACGCGCCCACTCCCCGGCGGCCCGCGCCACCCCCTCGCGTCCGCTTCTCGCGTTCTCCACACGGGAGTTGGCCTCGGAGAACACGCCCACACCGGCGCGCGGCGCCGCAGCCCAGGACGCGAACTGCTCCCGCGCCCAGGCGTCGGCGTCCCGCGCGCCGTGCCCGGCCTCCATGAGGCGGAGGATCAGCAGCGCGGGGTCGATCCACGCGGCCCCGACGGTGGCCTGCGTCCAGTCGACGAGGTGGGCGCGCCCGCCGGTGACGAGGACGTCGTCCGGGGCGAGGTCGGTGTGCAACAGGGTGGTTCCGGCGAGGAGTTGGACGTCGCCGTCGCGGACCCACGCGGCCCAGCGCCGTTCGGCACGACGCAACTCGACGCCGGGGCGGGGCAGTTCTGGAGTTCCCGCAACGCCTGTGCCGCCGGCGGGAGATCGGGGGAGCCGGGGGTGTACGCGGCCGGGCGGCCGTCGATGTGGTCGTACCCGAGGAGGTCCCAACCCCCGGCCCGCACCCGCCACTTGAGGCGGGGGCAGAGGGCCGGGAGCCAGGGGTTGACGGCGGCTTCGCGGTCGTGGAGGTGGACCTGGACGCGGTCGTCCGGAACTCCCTTGATGAACACGGGAGTTGTCGCGGTGAGCGCCAGGACGCCGGACCGCTCCGGGGTCGCGCTCAGGACTGGGCCGGTGTGCCGCTCCACCGCTTCACGGGCGGCGCCGGGAAGGTCGTGCCAGCGGAGGTGGAACACGGATGCTCCCGTCAGACGGACGTCGTCCTGTCACTGCTGTGCCCCGCGTCGGCGGATCGCTCAACTCCCTTGTCCTCCAGGGGCATTCGCCGCATCAGCAGCCAATATCCCACCCCCGCGGCCGTCCCCACCACCGCGCACACCCCCCACAGCCAGTCCGCCCCGAAGTGGTCGATGACGAGGCCGGACATCAGGGGGGCGACGAGGGCGGCGGCGGACCAGGAGAGGGAGTACATGCCCTGGTAGCGGCCACGGCCGTGGGCGGGGGAGAAGCGGACGACGAGGCTGGTCTGGGTGGGGGCGTTGACGATCTCGGCGAGGGTCCAGACGCAGACCGTCAGCGCGAAGACCCCCACGGACCCGGCGAACGCCGTGAGGCCGAAGCCGTACCCCGCGAGGAGCGAGGAGATGACCAACAGGCGCATGGGATCGCGGTGTTCGATGAAGCGGGTGACCGGGATCTGGAGGACGACGATCAGGATGCCGTTCATCGCGATCGCCAACCCGTAGTCGGACGGCGAGAATCCGGCCTCGCCCATCGCCACCGGCAGCCCCACGGAGCCCTGTTGGAAGATCAGCGCGACCAGGAACGACAGCCCGACCAGCGCCATGAACCGCCGGTCGCGGACGACCGTGGCGAGCGAGACGTTCTCCTCGGCCGCCGTCTTCGTCCGAGTCGGCCGGGACTCGGGCAGCTTGACGAAGACGACGATCGCGCAGGCGAACGTCATCCCCGCCTCGATGAGGAACCCGGCGAGGTAGCTGGCCTCGGCGATCAGCCCCGCGGCCATCGAGGAGACCGCGAACCCCAGGTTCAGCGCCCAGTAGTTGAGGGAGAACGCCCGGACCCGGTCCTCCGGGCGCACGATGTCCGCCATCATCGCCTGCACCGCCGGGCGCGAGGCGTTGCTCGCGGCGCCGACGAGGAAGGCGACGGCGGCGATGGCGACCGGATCGGTGACGAAGCCGAGCAGGGCGACCGAGAAGGCCGTCGAGAGCTGGGCGATCAGCAGGGTCGGGCGGCGCCCCAGGCGGTCCGCCATCACCCCGCCCCCGAGGGACGAGACCACGCCGCCGAGGCCGTGCAGCGCCGCGACCAGGCCGGCGTACGAGGCGGAGTAGCCGCGGTCCAGGGTCAGGTACAGGGCCATGAACGTGGCGACGAACGCGCCGAGGCGGTTGACCAGCGTGCTGATCCACAGCCACCAGAACGCGCTGGGGAGACCGGAGACGCTCTCGCGGGTGGCGCGTCTGAGGGAGGCGAGCGACATGCGGGGACCCCTGGTGTAAGTGGTGCGGGCGGTATCCGTACGTTACGAAGGGAGGCGGGGCGGGGGCCACTCGATTAACAGATCCCGTCAATGCGGAGGGATGCGCGATGGATGCGCGGCGGATGCGTGACGGGTGCGCGGCGGTTCAAACCCTTCGATTACGCTCATACGCATGGCCGACGCACCGTACAAGCTGATCCTCCTCCGCCACGGCGAGAGCGAATGGAACGCGAAGAACCTGTTCACCGGCTGGGTGGACGTCAACCTCAACGAGAAGGGCGAGAAGGAGGCGGTCCGCGGTGGCGAGCTCCTGAAGTCCGCCGGTCTCCTGCCCGACGTGGTCCACACGTCGCTCCAGAAGCGCGCCATCCGCACCGCGCAGCTCGCGCTGGAGTCCGCGGACCGGCACTGGATCCCCGTCCACCGCAGCTGGCGTCTCAACGAGCGCCACTACGGTGCCCTCCAGGGCAAGGACAAGGCGCAGACCCTCGCGGAGTTCGGCGAGGAGCAGTTCATGCTGTGGCGCCGGTCCTACGACACCCCGCCGCCCGCCCTTGAGGACGGCACCGAGTTCTCCCAGTCCGGTGACCCCCGCTACGCCTCCATCCCCCCGGAGCTGCGGCCCCGCACGGAGTGCCTCAAGGACGTCGTCGTCCGCATGCTCCCCTACTGGTACGACGGCATCGTCCCCGACCTCCTCGCCGGGCGGACCGTGTTGGTGGCGGCCCACGGCAACTCCCTGCGCGCCCTCGTGAAGCACCTCGACGGGATCTCCGACGCGGACATCGCCGGCCTCAACATCCCCACCGGGATTCCGCTGGCCTACGAGCTGGACGCGTCCTTCAAGCCGCTCAACCCCAGCGGGACGTATCTCGATCCTGCGGCTGCTGCGGCTGCTATTGAGGCGGTCAAGAATCAGGGGAAGAAGAAGTAGGTTTTTGACCACGTCCCCGACCTACGCGTACTGCGTGGGCGGGGACGTTCTTTTCGAGAGTTCCGCGCACACGGTTTCGACTGCCGAGTGAACGATTTAACCTGAGCCTTGATCGAAGACTTCGGGTACCCACGGACATCCTTGTCTGACTTTCTTGGGGTGGTGGATTTTATGCACCTCCTGTATTACTCGACGCCTTATTCTTCTGAAAGTGCTAGGCGTGCCGCTCTAGCGAAATCTTGTATGTGAATGCCCAGGTCGCGCATGCGATCACCTATGTGGGCGTAAACTTCAGGGAGGGGTGCGTAGCGGAAAACGTGTAGATGAAGTTCTAGTGATGCTACGTCGTTGATCCTGATGTCTCTTGGTTTGAAGTGCTCGTCATATACGGCCCTCAGATGGTAGCGTATAATAAGTGCGGGCTGAAGAAATTCTTTGTACGCCTCTTCGCGTGGTCCGACTCTTTCTCTGCGGTGTTCGGCTCGGGCGGCGGCTCTCATTTGACTGTGTGCCAACCAGCTAATGCAGTCACCGAAGCGCCGAGTATTGCAGCCCAACCAGAATCCATGGTGCAAGATTGGACTACTGAAGCCCTTGATGTCAGGTGAATGGACTAAATTCTGCCCCGTGTGACGACTTGCTCTGCTATCGATCTTTGGTGGCGCTCAGTAGGTTGCGATTCGGTCTTGAGCTGATCTTGTGGAGTTAGGTGGCCGTGTGATTGGCGTGCAATCTCTCTCTCGGGAGGGCTGCTCAATTCGAAGGGATGGGTGCGGGCTGTTGGTTCAAGTTCGGCATGTCGCGCAGGACATTCGGGGGTGAGGGTTCTACCCCTCGTACTCCCACGGGTTCAGCAGGGGGGCGCCCGTTCGGGCCAGGTGTTTAGTGTTTCGGCTGACCAGGGTCCAGTCGTTCGCGAGGGCCGTGGCGGCGATCAGGGCGTCGGGCGGGTCGATGGTCGTGCCGGTGTTCTTGAGGTGTTTGTGGAGGGTGAGGTAGGCGAGGGCTTCCCTCTCTCCGATGGGGCGATTCGGTCGCGGTACTCATGGCGGATGCCGTCGAGGACCTGCTGGAAGGCGGATCTGCGGACGGTGTCCGAGGCCGCCGCGACGCCGGCCTCGATTTCTGCGACGGTGATGACGCTCAGGCAGAGCGCGGGGGACGGGACCGAGCGCGCCCAGGCGAGCACCGCGGGGGCAGGCTTCGGGCGGGTGGTGAGTTCGGCGACGACGTTCGTGTCGAGCAGGTAGATCACTCGCCGCCCGCCGCGTCGTCGTAGGATCGCCGGCCGAACTCCAGGCCCTCGAAGGGGGTCGAGAGCAGGTGTTCCAGGAATCCGTCGTTTCCGAGGGTCGCCCAGCGGTGGAGCATGTCCGGCAGGGCGTCGATGTCGGTGTCGGCGAGTTCGGCGTCGAAGTGGGCGACCTGGTGCACGGGGAGGGAATCCCGGATCTCCCGGATCGTCCGCAGCGGGTGACGGGGCTCTTCGGGCCGGTGCGGCGGTGGATTCGGGGCGGTGCTCATGATCGGCTCCTTCGCGACGTGACCCTTGGGCTGGTCCCTCGTCCAGGGTAGGACGGGGGAGATGCGAGAAGGGTTGATCAGTCCGTGAAGTGGCCGAACCCATCCGCTCAGGAAGATCGCCGGACGTATCGTCGGGCCGCATGGACTGGCATGAGTGGCACAACGCCTACGACAACCCCGACTCGTACCTCGCGCGGAGGCTCGTATTGGTGAAGGAGCGGATTCGGGAGGCGTTGGATGCCGCCCCGGAGGGGGAGGTGGGGCTGGTGAGTCTGTGCGCGGGGCAGGGGCGGGATGTGATCGAGGTGGTGGCGGAGCATCCGAGGCGCCGGGATGTGAGGGCGAGGCTGGTCGAACTGGACGCGCGTAACGCCGAGTTCGCCCGGCGGCTGGCGGAGAGGACCGGGCTCGGTGGGGTCGAGGTCGTCGCCGGGGACGCTTCGCTCACCGATCACTACGTCGACGTCGCGCCGGCGGACGTCGTCGTGTTGTGCGGGGTCCTCGGGAACGTCGTCGATGCGGACGTCCGGCGGATCTTCGACTACTGCACGGCGCTCTGCCGCCCCGGCGGGACCTTGGTGTGGACGCGGACGCGGCATTACGACACGTTCGTCGGACCGTGGCTGGAAGAGCGGGAGTTCGAGGCGGTGTGGGTGTCGGGGCCGGAGGTCGAGTACGGGGTGGGGGCGCATCGGTACCGGGGGGACGGGAAGCGGCTAATGACTGGGGAACGCATGTTCGAGTTTGTGGGGTATGACGTATTGCGCAACGCGGACCGCCGATCTCACGTCTGGCAGGGGGAACAGCCAACCCCCTGAAACGGAGCCGCACGGTGCTCATAGGACTTCTGACGGCCGTCGCGGCGTCGATCTGTTACGGCACGGGCTCCGTGTTGCAGGCCGTGGGATCGCGCAAGGCGGCCCGCGCGGCGACGGAGGGGCAGGTGACCGCGCACGGTGGGCCCAGCCTCTCGTCCACCGCGCAGGCCGCGATGACCTGGCAGTTCATCGTGGGGACGGTGCTGGACTTCGTCGGCTTCGGGCTCGGCGCGCTCGCGGCGCGGCTGCTGCCGCTGTTTCTCTCGCAGACGGTGATCAGCGCGAACCTCGTCATCACGGCCGTCCTGAGCGTGAGGATGCTCGGCATCCGGCTCAGCCGGGCGGAGTGGAGTTCGATCGCGGTCGTCTGCTCGGCGCTGGTGCTGCTCGCGAGCGCGGCGGGCCCCGAGGGCGGCGGGCACACGCCGGTCTCCACGCACTGGTGGCTCCTCGCGATCTCGGTGCTGCTGATGGTGGGCGGGACGGTTGTCGTCCGGCTGCTCGGCGCGCGCGCCGCGATCCTCGCCGGTCTGCTGTCCGGCCTCGGGTTCGGGGCGCTCGGTGTGGGCGTGCGGGTGCTGAACGGGGTCGACCCGTTCGACCTGGGCACACTGCTCGCCGACCCCGCCCTGTACGCCGTCCTCGTCGCCGGGGTCGGCGGCATGTACCTGCACACCGTCGCGCTCCAGCTCGGCTCCGTGAACGGGGCGACGGCCGCGCTCGTCGTCGGCGAGACCGTGCTGCCCGGCATGATCGGCGTCTGGTGGCTCGGCGACGCGTCCCGCCCCGGCTTCGGCTGGCTCGCGGTGCTCGGGTTCGTGCTGGCGGTCTCGGGCGCGGTGGCGGTGGCCTGGTTCGGGACGGAGGGTGCGGCCGACGCGGACGCCGGACCGGACGCCGGTCACGCGGACGCCGCCCCCGAACTCGCCGGGGAACGCGCCTAGTTACGTCCGGTCGCAAACCACTTCGTGCCCTGGGCGTCGTCAACCCGCCGCAGTACAGGGCACGTTGCTCAAGAAGATCCGCCGTTTTCGCTTTGCGGAGCGAATCTTGGTGCTAGCGTGATACGCAACAACAGAAAAAGTGGCCCCATCAGAGCTCGGAGTGCGGGAACACTCCGCTGACGGGGCCATGACGACAACCACCTGGTAAGGAAACTCTGTCGCCATGCGTCAGTCTATCGCGCGTGCCCTTTCGGCATGCCTGCGCACCCTGCTCGCCCTCCTCCTCCCGGGGACGGGGCAACGCCGCAAGCCGTGCCACCCCACACCCACCCCGGCCGACCCCGTCATCCCCGTAAGCCCCTGGTCCCGTCCCTGGACCTCACCCTCCAAGGAAGAAGCCGCCGAGCTCTTCCGCCTCCAGGCCGACCGCCACGCCCATGCCGAGGCCGCCTGGGAACTCCGCCTCCAATGGGAACGCCGCCGCGCCGCCACCCTCGCGACCATGGGCGTCGACTACCCCTACACCTACGAAGGCGCACCCTTCGGCCTGGACGACTTCAGGGCCAGCGCATGAG
This sequence comes from Streptomyces roseirectus, assembly GCF_014489635.1. NCBI lineage: Bacteria > Bacillati > Actinomycetota > Actinomycetes > Kitasatosporales > Streptomycetaceae > Streptomyces > Streptomyces roseirectus. The sequence goes on from NZ_CP060828.1 coordinate 5,294,067, forward strand.
GGATACCTGAGAGTGACCCCGGGCGGGTGGCGTCATGACGTCCCCGCCCCTTCTCCGGGGCAGGCCGTCCGGGCAAACCCACGACCACGGCCCCGACGAGGGGGTCTAGCGCCACCCCCTCGGAAGGTTCGTCATCTGTTCCAGGATGTCCCAGCCCTCCGGGCTGAACTCGGGGGTGTACCAGGGGCGCCCTTGGCGACCCGGTAGCCGCGGCAGAAGTACTCCGTGAGGTCCTTCTCCCCGGCCGGCATTCACCCACCTCCCGTCAGATGCCCGAACGCATCGAGGTTCCGCGTCGACTCCCCCCGCGACACCCGCCACGCGTACTCCTTGCGGATCGCCGAGGCGAAGCCGAGTTCGAGGAGGGTGTTGAAGGCGCCGTCGGCGGCTTCGAGGGTCTGGCCGAGGAGGCGGTCGATCTCGGTGGGGGTGATGGCGGTGAGGGGGAGGCGGGCGGTGAGGTAGATGTCGCCGAGGGGGTCGACCGCGTAACTGACGCCGTAGAGCTTGAGGTTGCGTTCGAGGAGCCAGCGGTGGACGCCGGGTTCGTTCTCGTCGGGGTGGCGGATGACGAAGGCGTTGAGGGAGAGGGAGTGGCGGCCGACCTTCAGGGACACCGTCGTCTTGAGCTTGCGCGTGCCCGGTAGCTCCGCGACGTACGTGCCCGGCGACGGGGACTCCCAGGAGACGCCCGCGTCCTGGAGCGCCGCCTCGATCACCTCGTACGCGTCAGCCATGGTGCGAGCGTACGGGACGCCGGTGGGACTGGACGGCGGCGGTGTAGACGTCGGCGGTGGCGGAGGCGGCGGTGTCCCAGCCGAAGGACTGGGCGTGGTGGGCGGCGGCGCGGCCCATGCGGGGGGCGAGCGCGGGGTCGTCCGCGAACCGTTCCAGCACGCGCGCGTAGGCGGCCGGTTCGTGGCCGTCGACCAGGACGCCCGTCTCGCCGTCGCGGACGGCGACGGGGAGCCCGCCGACGGAGGCCGCCAGGATCGGCGTCCCCGTGGCCTGCGCCTCTATCGCGACGAGCCCGAAGGACTCGCTGTAGGACGGGACGACGAGGACGGAGGCCGCGCGGAACCAGTCCGCGAGCTGTTCCTGCCCGACGGGCGGCCGGAAACGGACGACGTCGGCGATGCCGAGGCGCGCGGCCAGCTTCTGCAGCCCCTCCGGCTTCGCGAGGCCGCTGCCGCTGGGCCCGCCGACGACGGGGACGACGATCCGCCCGCGCAACTCGGGACGGTTGTCCAGGAGCACGGCGACGGCCTTCAGGAGGATGTCCGGCGCCTTCAGGGGCTGGATACGGCCCGCGAACAGGGGGATCAGGGCGTCGGGCGGGAGGTCCAGGCGTGCGCGCGCCGCCGCACGGCCGTCGCCCGGCGTGAAACGGTCCAGGTTGACGCCGGGATGCACGACGGCGATCTTCGCCGGGTCGGCGTGGTAGTGATGCGCCAACTCGGCGGCCTCTTCAGCCGTGTTGGCGATCAGCCGGTCCGCCGCCTCGACGATCTGCGTCTCCCCGATGACACGTGCCGCCGGTTCCGGAGTGTCGCCGTCCGCGAGGTTCGCGTTCTTGACCTTCGCCATGGTGTGCATCGCGTGGACGAGGGGCGCGCCCCAGCGCTGCGCGGCGAGCCAGCCGACGTGGCCGGAGAGCCAGTAGTGCGAGTGGACGAGGTCGTAGTAGCCGGGCCGGTGGCCCGCCCACGCCTGCATGACGCCGTGCGTGAAGGCGCACAGCTGCGCGGGCAGGTCCTCCTTGTTCAGGCCCTCGTAGGGGCCCGCGTCGATGTGGCGGACGAGGACGCCGGGGGCGAGCTCGACGGTCGGCGGCAGACCGCCCGTCGTCGCGCGCGTGAAGATCTCGACCTCGATGTTGATCGCCGCCAGCCGCTGGGCCAGCTCGACGATGTAGACGTTCATCCCGCCGGCGTCCCCGGTGCCGGGCTGGTGCAGAGGTGACGTGTGCACGGAGAGCATCGCGACTCGGCGCGGCCTGCGGTGCGGCAGCCGCAGACGCGGGGACTGGGCCGGGGAGCGACGCCCGAGCCTGGTGACGTACTGGCTCACGTGGCGTTTCCTCCTTGCTGGCGGTGCTGCGGGCATGTCAGAAGGAGGGGGTGAGCGCCCTCCGAGCCGGTGCAACGCCGGGAGGCGTCCCTTCCATTCCGGAAACGGGGGCCCGATGAGGGTGTTTTTACCTACGCGTTACCGATAGTCGCTCAACCGTTCGATCGCGCGAGGCGTCCCGCTACCCTCGTACGCATGACCTCCTCCCGTCCCGTCGGCACCGTCACGCGCGGGACGACCAACCCGAACCGGCTGCGACGGATGGACCGGTGGATCGCGGCCGCGCACGGCGCCGAGCTGCGGCGGGCGGGCGACCCGGTGGCCGTCGACCTCGGGTACGGGGCCGCGCCCTGGACGGCCGTCGAGCTGCTGGGGCGGCTGCGGGAGGTGGCCCCGCGCGTGCGCGTGGTGGGCGTCGAGATCGATCCCGCGCGCGTGGCCGCCGCGCAGGCGTACGCGCGCGAGGGGCTGGTGTTCCGGCACGGCGGGTTCGAGGTGCCGGTGGCGGGGCGGCCCGTGCTGGTGCGGGCGGCGAACGTGCTGCGGCAGTACGACGAGGACGCCGTCGCGGGCGTGTGGGAGCGGGTCTGCCGGCGGCTCGCGCCGGGCGGGCTGTTCGTCGAGGGGACCTGCGACGAGATCGGGCGGCGGCACGTGTGGGTGGCGCTGGGGAGCGAAGGGCCCCGGACGGTGACCTTCGCGGCCCGGCTGGCGTCGCTGGAGCGGCCGTCCGACCTCGCCGAGCGGCTGCCCAAGGCGCTCATCCACCGGAACGTGCCGGGGGAGCCGGTCCACGCGTTCCTGCGGGACTTCGACCGGGCGTGGGCGGCGGCGGCGCCGTACGCGTCGTACGGGGTGCGGCAGCGGTGGATCCGGGCGGTGCGGGATCTGGCGGGGGTGTGGCCGGTGGTGGGCGGGGTGCGGAGGTGGCGGGAGGGGGAAGTGAGCGTGGAGTGGGGGGCGTTGGCGCCTCGGTGAGGGGTTGAGGGTCGGGGAGGGGGCGGGTGGGTTCACTCGAACGAGTGAGCGGTGGGGGGAACGTCTGGGCGGCACCGTTCGTCTCACAGGCATCAGGAGGAAGTGGCGGGGAAGGGGTGTCGAGGGCGGGGTGAGGGCGGGGTGAGGGCGTACAAACCCTGTCGTTTTCGGTCGGGTCGTGACAGGATCCGCTGGGGATTTTTAAGTTACTGACGGTAAATCAGTTGGGGGAGCGGTATGGGAACGGGCAAGCGCGCCCTGGTGACGACAGCGGTGACCGTCGTCTGTGCGGTCACCCTCCTCGCGGCCCCCGGCACGGCCTTCGCCGCCCCCGACCCCGGCCCGAGCGTGCCCGTCGCGGCAACTCCCGCACCCAGCAAGGACCTTCAGGCCGTCCGCGCCCGCCTGGACGCGCTGTACCACGACGCGGCGGTCGCCACGGACGCGTACAACGCCGCCGAGGAGGCGTCGAAGGAGCAGTCCTCGACGATCGTCGCGCTGGCGCAGCGCATCGTGGACGGCCGCGAGCGGCTGGCCGAGCTGAAGGACCGCGCGGGGGCGGCGGCCCGCGCGCAGTACCGGAGCGGCGGCCTGCCGGACGAGGCGAAGCTGATCCTCAGCGAGGACCCCTCGCGGTTCCTCGACGACGCGGGGCGCGTGCGCCAGGGGCAGAAGGCGACGACGGGACTGCTCGCCGAGCTGACGACCGTCCAGGCGGACCTGGAGCAGTACGCGCGTGACGCCGCCGTCCAGTGGCAGAAGCTGGAGGCCGGGCGCAAGGCGAAGGCCGCCGCGCAGAAGCGGATCGAGCAGCAGATCGCGGCGGCGAAGAAGCTGGAGGCCGAGCTGGCGCAGGAGGAGCGTGTCCGGCTCGCGGAGCTGGAGCGGCAGGCGGCTCAGCAGGCGCAGACGCGGTGGGCCGCGGAGGTGGGGGACACGGGCGTCCTCGGCGGGGGCGCGAGCGGGGCGACCGCGCAGGGGGAGAAGGCCGTCGACTACGCGCTCGCGCAGCGCGGCAAGCCGTACGAGTGGGGTGCCGAGGGGCCCCTCTCCTACGACTGCTCCGGGCTCACCTCCCAAGCGTGGGCCGGCGCGGGCACGCCGATACCGCGCACCTCGCAGGAGCAGTGGCGCCGGCTGAAGCACGTCGACGTCCAGGACATGCGGCCCGGCGATCTCATCGTCTACTTCTCGGACGCCAGCCATGTCGCGATGTACATCGGCGAGGGGAAGATGGTGCACGCGCCGCGTCCGGGGCGGTCGGTGACGGTCGCGGGGGCGGGGTCGATGCCGATTCTGGGGGTGGTGCGGCCGGACGCGTGAGGGTTCGCGAGGGGGTTCGCGCGGGCTCGTTCGGGGGCGTGAAACGGGCCACGTGACGCATCGCACGCGGCCTTGATCCCAAACCCCGTGCCGACGTGACGTTCGTCATCCCCGCACCTCACCCGCACTGCCCAACTGCGGTACGGAACGCGGCATATGCCATTGACGCGAGATCAACCTGGGTGCCGTACACCATTCCGCTCCGGCGCTCTCTGCCGCTAGGGTCCCGCTCGGTGGGACGACTCCCTCGTCACCACCGCGCCCTCGGGGGGAGGGGAAGGAACCCAGGACATGCCCGTACCCGTACCGCGGCAGAGACCGATCCCAGCCGTGGAGTGTGGACACCCGGCCCCCGCCCCGCCCACCAGCCTCCCGGAGGACCCACCCGTGCTTGAGGAAGGCCGAGCCAACGGGAACCCGCCGGGGACGGAGGACTCCGCCGGGACTGGCGAGCCGAGAACGACCGGCTCCGCCGGGGTGACCGGGACAACTGGGGCGACCGAGCCTGCTGGAGTGACCGGGACCGCCGGGGTGGCTGAGTCTGCTAGGACGACCGGGGCCACCGGGGCCACCGGGGCCACCGGGGCCACCGGGGCCACCGGGGCAACTGGGACTGCTGGAGTGACCGGGACCGCCGGGGTGGCTGAGGCTGCTAGGACGGCCGGGGCCACCGGGGCCACCGGGGCAACTGGGACTGCTGGAGCGGCCGGGGCCGCCGGAGTGGCTGAGGCTGCTGGGGCGGCCGGGGCCGCCGGGGCAGCTGAGGGGCTTGACCTGGTCGGCTCCGCCGGAGTCGCGGGGGAGCCCGACGTGCTTGGAGCAGCCGGAGCCGTTGGAGCGGCTGGGGAGGCCGCTGCGTTCGGCCCCGCCGGTCTCGTCGGCCCTGCCGGGCGGCCTGACGCCCTGGGCTCCATCGGCTCTGCCGGGACGGCCGGCACGCTTGGCCCGGCCGGAGTTGGCGAGGCCGCTGGCATCGCCGGCGTTCCCGGTTCTGCCGAGGCCGCTGGTGTGCTCGGGCCCGCCGTGTCCGCCCCCGCAGGCTCCGCCGGATCTGCCGGGGCGGCTGATGCTTCTGGTTTCGCCGGTCCCGCGAGAAACACCGCCTCCGACTCTGTCGGGACCGCCAACGGCCCCGGCTTCGCCGACCTCGCCGGGACGGCTGACACTCAGGGCGCCCCCGGCGCCGGAGGCCCGGCCGGGGCTGGCGTTCCCGACGGCGTCCCCGGTGTCCCCGGCGCCGCGTCGGCCGTCGACGTGGCCGTCCCCGGTGGCGCACCCGGCGTCCTTGCCGGGGCCTCCGTCGCGCCTCACCTCACCCTCCTCCTCATCCAGGACGACCCCGCCGCCACCCCCCTCGTTCCCGATCTGCGGGATTCCACGGGGCGGCCGATTCGGGTGCGGGCGGCGCGGAATCTCACGGAGGCCGAGCGGCTGCTGACGGATGATGTGCACTGCATCCTGCTGGACCTCGCGCTGCCGGCGCCGGGGTGCACGGGGGAGGACGGGAACGAGGACGAGCTGGCGGTGTTGCGGCATGTGCTGCGGCTCGCGCCCCGGCACGCGGTGCTCGCGCTGACGGCGTCCGGGGACGCGGACCGCGCCGCCGAGGCCGTCCGCGTGGGCGCGCAGGACTACCTGTTCCGGGACGAGCTGGACGGGCGGCTGCTGAGCCGGGCGATCCGGTACGCGGTGGAGCGGAAACGTTCCGACGCGGCCGAGCGCAGGCTCGCGGAGGGCCGGCTGCGGGCGCAGGAGAACGCGCGCCTGGAACGCGGACTGCTCCCGACGCCCCTGCTGGACGGCGCCCCGCTGAGGTTCGCCGCGCGCTACCGCCCCGGCCGCTCGCGCGCGCTGCTCGGCGGCGACTTCTACGACGTCGTCCGCACCCCGGACGGCATCGTCCACGCGATGATCGGCGACGTCTGCGGACACGGCCCCGACGAGGCCGCGCTCGGCGTCGAACTCCGCATCGCCTGGCGGGCGTTGACGCTGGCCGGGCTGTGCGGCGACGAACTGCTCGGCACCTTGCAGGAGGTGCTGGAGCACGAGCGCGACAACGAGGAGCTGTTCGCGACGCTGTGCACCGTCGACATCGATGCCGACGGCTCGCGTGCGCGCCTGTGCCTCGCCGGGCACCCGGCCCCGCTGGTCGTCCGCGAGGGCCGCGCCGACCTGCTGCCGTACGACGAGAACGGGCCCGCGATCGGGATGCTGCCCTGGCGGAACTGGCCCCGGATGGAGGTCGAACTCGGCGCCGAGTGGAGCCTGTTGATGTACACGGACGGGCTGATCGAGGGCCGCGTCGGGGACGGCGGCCGCGAACGCCTCGGCCAGGACGGCATGGCCGGGATGGTCGGGCGGCTGTGGGGCGAGGGCGTCCGGGGCGAACGGCTGCTGAGCGCGGCGGTGCGCGAGGCGCGCGAGCTGAACGGGGGCGAGCTGACGGACGACGTCGCGGTGCTGCTGCTGGAACGGGGCTGAGCCGGGCCCGTACGAAACGGAACCGGCTCAGCGTTGCCCTGGCCGTCGTCCTACCGGCCCCCGTTGTACGGACCGTACGGGCCGTCGCTGCTGGATCCGCCGCGTCCGCCGCGGCCACCCTTTCCGCCGCCCGGCAGCGTCCGCAGGGCGGGGCGGACGTCGACCATGTAGACGATCGTCGCCACGAGGCCGATGATCGGCAGGAAGGACAGGATCGGGAAGATCAGGTTCACGACGAAGGCGAGCCCGAGGATGATCATCCAGAAGGGCTTGGTCTGCTTGTCGACCGCGCGGTAGCCGTCCTCACGGCGCAGCCCGGCGTCGATGAGCGCGAAGCCGCTGAAGGCGATCAGGGCCAGGCTCAGCAGAGCCATGAAACTGCTGAATCCTTGCATCAGCACAACGTCCACCACCCGGTTCGACTGCTCGTCCCTTACGCGGTCACCGTACCCGCAACCCCCGGCCCGCTACCCCTACAACGGGCCGGACACCGCGAGAGTGCCCGGCCCGCCGTACCTACCTCCGAGGCCGCTCACTTCGCGGGCGGCGTCGTCTTCTTCGCGGCGGTCTTGCGCGCGGGCGCCTTCTTGGCGGGGGCCTTCTTCGCGGGCGCGGCGGACTTGGCGGCGGGCTCGGCGTCGGCGTTCTTGGCGGCGGCCTTGTCGTCGTCCGCCGTCCGCGCGGGCTCTTCCTTGACCTCGACGGCGACGGCCAGCTCCTGGATCTCCTCGGCCGCCTCGCCCCGCCAGGTCTTCACGGTCTGCTCGCCGCGCTCGGCGACCTTCTCGTACGTCTCGCGCGCCTTGACGGCGTACTCCGCGGCGACGCCGACGCCGCGCAGCGCGAGGTCCTGCGCGGACTCGCCGAGCCGCTTGAGGTCCGCGTCGAGCGTGGCGCCGAGCTTCTTGAAGTCGCCGTCGAGCGCGGTGACGAACTCGCCGACCTTGGTCTGCAGGGTCTCCTGCGCCTCCTTCGCGCGCGCGTTGGCCTTGGCGCCGGCCTCCTTCGCCTTGGCGCCCGCCTCCTTCGCGCGCGCCTTGGGGTCGCTGTCGCGGACGGCCTCGAAGCGCGCGGGCGCCTCCGCGCGCAGCTGCTCCACGAGCGCGGGGACCTTCTTGACCTCCTGCAACGCCAGGTCGGCGGCACCGGCGGCGAAGTAGAGGGGGGTCGGGTCGCTCAGGGTCTTGCGCAGATCGTCGGTGATGGCCATGGTGAGTGTTCCTCCCGGTTTCGCGTTCACGTTCGTCGACATCGGCCGAGGCGCGGATCCGCAGCGGGCCGGCCGGCCCCTTGGACCGGTCAACCGGCCGCCCCCTGCGGATCGCTGTCCTCGTCACTTCTCGGTGCGCCGCTCGCGGCATCCGTCTCGTCCCGCGTGCCCGGCGTCCGGCTCGCGTCGAAGCCGTTCTCCTTGCGGAACGACTCGTAGATCTGGAGCAGCGCCTGCTTCTGCGGCTCGGTCAGCGTCGGATCCGCGAGGATCACCGCCCGCGTCTCCACCTCGTCCCGGTCCCGCTCGGCGTCGAGGATGCCCGCGCGCACGTACAGCGTCTCGGCGGAGATCCGCAGCGCCTTCGCGACCTGCTGCAGCACCTCCGCGCTCGGCTTGCGCAACCCCCGCTCGATCTGGCTCAGATACGGGTTCGACACCCCCGCGGCCTCCGCGAGCTGCCGCAGCGACAGCTGCGCGTTCCGCCGCTGTTCCCGCAGGTACTCGCCGAGGTTCCCGACGTTGAGCGATGCCATGCCTCCACCATGCACCCACCCCGCTAACTATTGCAAGCACCCGCTTGCAAAAGTGCGCCGCGTCACGCCTGAGTACGACAGCTCCTGAGTACGACAACTCATGTGCCACGTGCCCCTCCCTGGCACCCTCCCCTCCATGACGAGTGGCAGGGTTCCCCAGGTGGTGCGGCATCTTCTTCTGGTGTGGGTGGCGATGGCCGTCGTGGGGCCGGTGGTGGGGGTAGGGGTGTTCATGGCGGGGTGGGGTGGTGGGGGAGGGGCCGCGCTGGTGGTGGCGGGGGTGGGGGTGCCGGTGGTGGTGGGGTTGTTGGTGGTACTGGCTCCTGAGGGGGATGTGGTGCCGTGGTGCGGAAGTAGGGGTGGTCGGGTGGGGTGGGCCGTGACGGTGTTTCTGGTGGGGACCGCCGGGGTGGCGGCCGGGGTGGGTGCTTACGGCGGGGACGTCGATCTGGGTGGGCCTGCGATGCGGGTCGCGCTGGTCGGGGTGCCGTACGCCGTCGTCGCCGCGTTCTTCGTGCCGGGGCGGTGGGTGCGCGCCGCCGGGGTGGGGGTGCTGGCCGCCGGGGTCGCGTACGGGGGGTTCGTCGGGCCCGCGCAGGCGCGGGAGCGGGAGCGGGCGGCGGAGGTCGCGGCGTACCGGGAACACCCCGAGGTGCTGTACGTGATCGACACGCCGCCGGGGATGCGGATGGTCCGTGCCACGATCGGGGTCTACGTCTCCTTCGAGTACCACTCCCTCGACGGGAGCACGCCGGGGTACGTCGGGCTGACCGTCCGCTCTCCCCTCTCGCAGCCCGTGAACTGCGCCGTCTTCACGGACGCGCGCGACAGGTGTACGCGTGAGGCCGACGGCGACGTCCGCGTCGCCCGTGGCGACGGCACCCGCAGTCTGTTCCGCCGCCACCTCGGAGCCGAGGCCGAGATCAGCAGCCGGACCCTCGACGACGCCGCCCTGAACAAGCTTCTCGGCACGCTTCACCCCGTGTCCGACGGGGAGTTGGACGCGATGATGCGGGAGGGGGTGATCGGCCGTCTGTGAGATGCCGACCTCGTCAACGAGACGTCGGCCACTGGACGACGGCCCCGTCAGCGGGACGTCGCCCCCTCCGCCTCCCCCGTCGCCGTCCTCAGCGCGTCCCGCAGCCGCGTCAGCCGCCCGATCTCCGCGTCCAGCGCCGCGATCCGCCGGCGCACAACGTCCCTGCCACCGGCCCCGGTTGAGCCGGACGGAGGGGTGCAGGACGGGGCCACCGCGAGGAGGGGGAGCCGGTCGGCGATGTGGTGCACGTCCTCGACCGTCAGGCCGGTGGAGAGGAGTGCGCGGATGGCGCGCAGGACGTCGATGTCGGCGGCGGAGTAGTCGCGTTGGCCGGTGGATGTGCGGGCCGGGGGCGGGAGCAGTCCGCGTTGCTCGTAGAAGCGCAGGGCTCTCGGGGTCGCTCCGACGGCCGCCGCCGCGTCACCGATCCGCATCCCGGTCGGCCTCCTATTCCGCCAACTCCACTACCGCCGTGCCGAATTGCTTCCCCTCGAACAGGTCCCGCAACGCCTGCGGGGCACGTTCGATGCCGGTCGTCCGCGTGACGGGGAACCGGATCTCGCCGGCCCGCAGCCAGTGGGCGAACCGTGCGATCCACTCCGCCTCCACGCCGGGATGGTCGACGCCGAGGTACCCCCTCAACGAGACGCCCTTCAGGACGAGTTGGTACGCGTCGAACGCGACCGGCGCCGTCGCCCCCGTCCCCTCCGCCGCGAGCTGCCCGGAGAGCGCGCCGACCAGCGCGAACCGCGCGCCGCGCCGGGCGACGTCCACGGCCGCCGCGAGCTGCGCGCCGCCCACCGTGTCGACGAGGACGTCGATTCCGTCCGCGAGCCGTGCGCCCCAGTCGTCGGTGCCGGTCAGGACGTCGTCGTACCCCAGCTCCGTGACCAGCCGCCCGGCCTTCCGGGGTGAACTCGTCGTGCCGATCACCCTTTTCGCGCCCAGCAGCCGGGCGATCTGCCCCGCCAGCGAACCCACGCCGCCGGCCGCGCCGGTGACGAGGACGATGTCGTCCTCACGTACGCCGGTCAGCCGGGTCAGCGCGCCGAACGCGGCGCCGCCCGAGGAGAGTTGGGCGAGGGGGTCGGGCAACTCGGGGGCGACCGGGGTGCATTGGGACGCCGGGGCGAGGGCGTACTCGCGCCAGCCGAGGAAGTGGGTCACCAGGTCGCCGGGGCGCAGCGGGCTGTCGTCCGGGGCGTGGATCACCTCGGCGAGCGCGGGGCCGTACAGGGTGTCGCCGGGGGCGAGGGCGGGGACCGGGGTGTTCCGCGCGGCGCCGCCGAGGAGGGTGCGCAGGCCCGCGAAGAGGAGGAACTGGTGGTTGCGGAGGAGGAGTTGGCCGTCGACTGGGTCCGGGAGCCGGGTCTCCGTGACGGTGAAGTCGGTGGGCGCGGGCAGCCCTCGGGGTGTGGCGGCGAGCCGGATCTCGCGGCTGAGGACGGACATGGGGGCCTCCGTGGTGTCAACTGGCGTGCGGAGGTTAGCCCTTGACCCGCGCGTCAGGGTCAACTCCGGTCGGGAGGGTCGTCCGGGGGACGTGGGGGAGGGGCGTGTCTCCCGCAGCTCCCCTCGCTCCCGGCGACGCGCGTCTCCCGGCCTCCCCCGCCCCCGGCGACGCGTGTTCCCCGCCGCCCCCTTCTCCCCTTCGCCCCGCATACCCTCTCCCTGTGCCCGCCGACACGCCCACCCCTGCACCCCGCCTGAACCACGTCGCCGTGCTCGTCCTCGAAGGGGCGAAACCCCTCGACGTCGGCATCCCCGCGCAGGTGTTCACGACCCGCGCGAGCATGCCGTACGAGGTGCGGGTGTGCGGCGCGGCGCCCGGACTCGTGACCGGCGGGGACGGTCTGTCGTACGCCGTCGCGCACGGGCTTGAGGCGCTGACCTGGGCGGACATCGTGTTCGTGCCCGGCTACCGGTTCCCGGACCGGGAGGATCCGCCGGGGGCGGTCGTCGACGCGCTGATCGCCGCGCACGCGCGGGGCGCGCGGCTCGCCGCGATCTCGACGGGCGCGTTCGCGCTCGCCGCGACGGGGCTGCTCGACGGGCGGCGGGCCACCACGCACTGGCACTACACGCGGGCGCTCGCGGCCCGGCACCCGCTCGTGCGGGTCGACGAGAACGTGCTGTTCGTCGACGAGGGCAGCGTGCTGACGTCGGCCGGCGCCGCGTCCGGGATCGACCTGTGCCTGCACATCCTGCGCGGGGACCTCGGCGTCGCCGCGTCCAACCACGCGGCCCGGCGGCTCGTCGCGGCGCCCTACCGCAGCGGGGGCCAGGCGCAGTACGTGCCGCGCAGTGTTCCCGAGCCGCGCGGCGAGCGGTTCGCGGTGACCCGGGAGTGGGCGCTGCACCATCTCGCCGAGCCGCTGAGCCTCGGCCGGCTGGCGCGGCGGGCGGGGGTGTCGCCGCGGACGTTCTCCCGGCGCTTCGTCGAGGAGACCGGGTACACGCCGATGGAGTGGGTGACACGGGCCCGGGTCGACCTGGCGCGTGAGCTGCTGGAACGGTCCCAGCACGGGGTCGAGCGGATCGCCGCCGAGGTGGGGCTGGGGACGGGGGCGAATCTGCGGCTGCACTTCCAGCGGGTGCTGGGTACTACGCCGAGCGAGTACCGGCGGACGTTCACGCGGGGGGAGTGACCCCGTAGTACTCAGGAGTGAGACCCCCACGGCGGCGCGATCCTTTCACACCCTGGCGATCATGCCACTGTCCCGGCGCCCGCCCCGCGCGCGACAGTGGCGGGGAAGCGACAGGGAACCGAAGGGACACGACCCATGACGCGCATCGCCATCAACGGATTCGGCCGCATCGGACGCAACGTGCTGCGCGCGCTGCTGGAACGCGACAGCTCCCTGGAGGTCGTCGCCGTCAACGACCTCACCGAGCCCGCCGCCCTCGCGAGGCTGCTCGCGTACGACAGCACGGCCGGCCGGCTCGGGCGTCCCGTGACGACCGACGGGGACGCCCTCGTCGTCGACGGCCGCCGGATCGCCGTCCTCGCGGAGCGGGACCCCGCGAAGCTGCCGTGGGCCGAACTCGGTGTCGACGTCGCGCTGGAGGCGACCGGGCGCTTCACCTCGGCGAAGGCCGCCGCCGCGCACATCGCCGCCGGGGCGCGCAAGGTGCTGGTCAGCGCGCCGTCGGACGGGGCGGACGTCACGCTCGCGTACGGCGTCAACACCGGTGCGTACGACCCCGTCGCGCACACCGTCGTCTCCAACGCCTCCTGCACCACCAACGCGCTCGCGCCGCTGGCGCACGTCCTCGACGAACTCGCCGGTATCGAGCACGGGTTCATGACCACCGTGCACGCCTATACCCAGGAGCAGAACCTTCAGGACGGGCCGCACCGCGACCCCCGCCGGGCCCGTGCCGCCGGCGTCAACATCGTCCCGACCACCACCGGGGCCGCCAAGGCGATCGGCCTCGTCCTGCCCAACCTCGACGGCAAGCTGTCCGGCGACTCGATCCGCGTGCCGGTGCCGGTCGGGTCCATCGTCGAGCTGAACACGACGGTCTCCCGCGACGTCACCCGCGACGACGTTCTCGCCGCGTACCGCGCCGCCGCCGACGGCCCCCTCGCCGGCGTCCTCGAATACTCCGACGACCCCCTCGTCTCCTCCGACATCGTCGGCAACCCCGCCTCCTCCATCTTCGACTCCGCCCTCACCCGCGTCGACGGCCGCCACGTCAAGGTCGTCGCCTGGTACGACAACGAGTGGGGCTTCTCGAACCGGGTGATCGACACGCTGGAGCTGATCGCGGGGCGGTGACGGGGACGGGGGCTGGGCGACGGTCTCGGGGGCGGGGCCGACGGGGTGAGGGCGGGGCCGGGGACTGGAGCCGAGGGGGCGCGGGGGCGGTTCACGGGCTGAGGCCCGCTGAGCGGGATCCGCCGGGGGCGGGGTGCTGGGACCGGCGGCGCTGGGACCGGCGGCGCTGGGGCTGGGGGCGTATTGACCGGCGGCGCCGAGGCCGGTGCCGGGGGTGTTCGGACCGGCGGTGCAGAGGCCGGGGGCTGCGGGCCGGGGGCTGGGGCTGCGGGGCCGGTGGTTCCGGGGCCGGGGGCTGCGGGGCCGGGGGCTGCGGGGCCGGTGGTTCCGGGGCCGGGGGCTGCGGGGCCGGGGGCTGCGGGGCCGGCGGTTCCGGGGCCGGCGGTTCCGGGGCTGAGGGTTCCAGGGCTGACGGTTCCGGGGGCTGAGGGTGCTCGGGCCGCCGGCCCTGAGCCACGCCCCTCGGGCGGTACTCCCCGGGCCGGTGCTTGAGCCGGTGGCCCTGACGCGGTGCCCCTCAGGCGGCGTTCCCGGGGACGGCAGCCCTTGACCTGCGGTTCTCGGGGGGCGCTCCTCAGCTCATGGGCCTTGGCGGGCGTCCCTCGGACGACGGCCCTCGGCGGTGCCCGGTGCCCCGCGCCCTCCGGCCTGACGGCTTCAGCCGGTGCTCCTCAGGCGGACGGACCTCAACCGGCGATTCCCGGACGGGCGGCCCTCCGCCGGCGGATCGGTCAGCGGCTCGCAGCCGGCGATTCCCGGACGGACGCCCTCAGCCGGCGGATCCCGCTCAGCGGTCCTCAGCCGGCGGATCCCGCTCAGCGGTCCTCCGCCGGCGGATCCCGTTCAGCGGGCCTCAGCCCGTGAACCGCCCCCGCGCCTCCTCGATCTCGCCCAAGTGCCGCTGCGTCCACTCGCACAGCACGTCGACGGTCGCCCGCAGGGCCCGCCCCGGTGCCGTGAGGGTGTACTCGACGCGGGGTGGGATCGTCGGGTGGACGGTTCGTTCGACGAGGCCGTTGCGTTCCAGCATGCGGAGGTTCTGGGTCAGCATCTTGTGGCTGATGCCCTCGACCTGGTCTCTCAACTCGCTGAAGCGCAGGGTGCGTTCGGCCAAGGTCTCGATGATCAGCAGGGCCCATTTGTTCGCCACGTCGGAGAAGATCTCCCGCGCGAGCGAGTCGGCCCGCCGAAGGTCCGCGTGCGGCGGCAGCCCGTCCAACTGCTCCTTGGTCCCCATGAACTCCCTCACCGCCGGTCGTGTGGTCCCCACCAACGATAGGAGCCACCACTGACAGCCCCACCGAAGCCAGAACACCGGACCAGCCCCCATCGCCGTAGGGTCCCCCCATGCCCCCGCTCACCGACCACCCTCACGTCACCGTCCGCTGCCAGGAGAATCCGGCCGTGGAGGTGCGCCTCGCCTGGCCCGGGGACGCCGACCTGCCCCACTTCCTCAAGGAGACGGCCGCCCTGTACCGAGGCTGGACCGGCGAGCGCCACTGGCGCACCGCCGACGGCGATCTCGCCCTGTCGGCCGTCTTCCGCTCGGGCGGCCACGTGACCCTGACCTGGACGACCCGCACCCGCGCCCCCTGGACGGCCTCCCTGACCACCTGCCTGGAGGCCGGCGAACGGATGGCCGCCCTCGCGGCAGAGGTCGACTGGTTTCTCGCTGATGGTTCGGCATGCGTCTGACCTGGACTCTTGCCGGTGCGGGGTGGGCCGATGGGGTGGTTGAGGGGGAGCTGGGGCGGGCGGAGTTTTCGGTGTCGTGCATCGCGCCGGGGCCGGAGCGGGCGCAGTTCGAGGCGGAGCCTACGGCTTTTCGGTGGGTGTTTTATCGGGAGGGGGAGATGGTGTGGGTGCGGGTTCTGGAGCTGCCGGATGGTGGCGCTCATGACGGGCGGGGAGTCGAGATCTGGTCGGGCGTCGTCGGCGTGGAGGAGCTGGGACGGGCTGCGATCAGGTGTTTTGACGAGGTGGAGCGTGTGTACGGGGTGAGTGGCTATCGGGGGAAGTGGGGCGAGCACTTTCCGAGTGTGGAGTTGGAGGCCCTGCGGAGGCTCGTCGATGGGCTCCCGTAGGGGTGATGTGGGTCACAGGTGTCACAGCCTTCGTTCGTTCGGTGTCTTGAGGGCGAACGCATCGGGAGTGAGCGAAGGAGATGGCGATGGGCGGGAACACCGGGGTGGTCGTGGTGGGTGGCGGGTACGCCGGGGTGATGGCGGCGAACCGGCTGGCGCGGGCGGAGGGCGTGGAGGTCACGCTGGTGAACGCGCGGGCGGAGTTCGTGCAGCGGATCAGGCTGCACCAGGTGGCGGCGGGGACGCACGAGGCGGTGGTGGAGTACCGCAAGGTGCTGAGTGAGAAGGTGCGGTTGGTGGTGGACTCGGTGATGGAGATTGATGCCCGGGGGCGGGTGCTGCGCACCGAGAAGGGGGTGATCGGGTACGACTACCTCGTGTACGCCGTCGGGAGCGGTGCGGCGGGGCAACAGGCGCCCGGCGTAAGGGAGTTCGCGTACCCGCTCGCGTCGCTGGAGGAGGCGCGGGAGGTGCGGACGGCCCTGGAGGCGGCCCCGGACGCCCGTGTCGCCGTCGTCGGCGGCGGAGCCACCGGCATCGAGATCGCCGCCGAACTCGCCGAACAGGGACGGCGGGTGACGTTGATCTGCGGCGGCGTCCTGAACCCGTACCTGCACGAGAAGGGCCGCGAGACGATCAGGGAACGCCTGGTCGGACTCGGCGTGACGGTGCTCGACGAGGCGAAGGCGGCCGAGGTGACGGAGACGTCCGTGAGGCTGGCGGACGGAACCCTGATCCCCAGTCAGATCACCGTGTGGACAGCGGGGTTCAGCGTCCCGGACCTCGCCCTGCGCAGCGGCCTCAGCACGGACGCCACCGGCAGGCTCATCACCGATGACACCCTGACCAGCATCGACGACGAGCACATCGTCGCGGCCGGCGACGCGGCGGCCCCGAAGGACGCGTCGTACCGCATGGGTTGCCAGTCGGCCGTCCAACTGGGCCCGCAGGCCGCCGAGACCGTGCTGAGCCGCATCGCGGGAACCCAACCCGCCCCGATCCACGTGGCGTTCGCCGGCCAGTGCCTCAGCCTGGGCCGCAGGACGGGCGTCTTCCAGATCTCGGAGCGGGACGACACGGCGAAGGCGTCGCACCTGCGGGGCCGCACCGGCGGCGTCGTGAAGGAGTTCATCTGCCGCAGCACGGTGTGGCAACTCGCCTTCGAGGCAAGGAAGGCGGGGAAGTCCAAGAACTCCAAGGGCCAGGGCGAGAAGCCGAAGGACTCGCACCGCCAACAGCCCGTCGCCGCACACTGATCGACAGCACACACCGATCAACAGGGGGAACCACAGACATGACCGACCAGGCCACAGACGCGTTCGTCGCCCACCGCAACCTCCTCTTCACCGTCGCCTACGAAATGCTGGGCTCGGCGGCGGACGCCGAAGACGTGCTCCAGGAAACGTGGTTGAGATGGATGAAGGTCGACCTGGACACCGTCCGCGACCACCGCGCCTACCTCGTCCGCATCACCACCCGCCAGGCCCTCAACCGCCTGCGCACGGTCTCCCGCCGACGCGAGTCGTACGTCGGCCCCTGGCTCCCCGAGCCCCTGCTGACCGCGCCGGACGTCGCCCAGGACGTCGAACTCGCGGAGAGCATGTCGATGGCGCTGATGCTGGTCCTGGAGACCCTGGCACCCACCGAACGTGCGGTGTTCGTCCTGCGCGAGGTCTTCGACGTCGGGTACGACGACATCGCGGCGGCCGTCGACAAGACCCCCGCCGCCGTACGGCAGATCGCGCACCGCGCCCGCAAGCACGTCGACGCCCGGCGCCCCCGGCAGACCGTCTCCGCCCGGGAGACGCAGGCGGCGGTGGACGCGTTCCAGGCGGCCCTCGAATCCGGCGACTTCCAGGGCCTGTTGGACGTCCTCGCCCCTGACGTCGTCCTCATGACGGACGGCGGCGGCGTCAAACTCGCCGCGCGCGTACCGCTGTTCGGCGCCGACAAGATCGTCCGCTACATGGCCGGGATCAGCAGGAAGAACGGCGCCGCGATCACCTCCCACCCGACCCTCGTCAACGGCGCGCCGGCGCTCGCGATGCACCTCGACGGGGAGTTCGACGGGGTCATCGCGTTCAGCGTCGAGGAGGCCCGCATCACCGGGATGTACTACGTCCGCAACCCCGAGAAGCTGACCGGGTACACGTCGGGCGAAACCCTCAACCTGCCGTAGAGCGGGGTGAGTTGAGAGCTGAGAGGCGGGCCTGCCGGGGGGCTCGCCTCTCTCCTTGCGCTCAGGGCGCCGTTGTCGGGTCACTCGCCGGTGACGGGACGGCGGACGGCGCCATGGACTCCTTCGTCTCGGGTTCCTTCGCCGCGGACTCCTTGGTCCCGCTGTCGACGGACGGGGACGGCGTGGGGAGTTGGTGGTCCGGCGGCGCGAGGGTCGGGGACGCCGTCTCGTCCACCGGGGTGGGCGTCGGGGACGGTTTCTCCGTGTCCCGGGCGGGACTCGGGGCCGGTGAGATGGTCGCCGGGGGCGGGGCCAGCGGCGGGGACTCGTGGGCCGGGGGGTGCGACGTCGACGTCAGCGGGAGGGCGATCAGGAACGCCGCCGTGCAGGCCGCCGCCGTCGCCAGCACCGTACGGGCCCTGCGGCGGCGGGACTTGCGGCGCAGGGCGGTGAAGTGGCCCTGGGGCGCGGCGAGATGGGAGGCCGGGGGGCGCAACAGCTCGACCAACGGGTCCTCTTGGCCGTCGCCGGTGGTGCCGTCGGCGTTGTCCTCGGCGTCAAAGCGTGTGGTCAAGGCTTCTCCTCAGGTGGGCTCGGAGCAGCTCGCGGGCCGCGTGGAGGTCGGCCTTGACGGTGCCCTCCCGGCGTCCGGTCAGGGCGGACACCTGGCGGATCGGCATGTCAGCGTAGTAGTGGAGCAGGATCGGGACGCGCAGCCGTTCCGGCAGGGACTGCACGAGCAGGCGCACCGACGGGTCCGTCTGCTCCTGCGCCGGGCGCAGGGCCTCCTCCGTCTTCGCCCGTCTCATCGCCCTCCTCTCCCGCTCCACCTTGCGCCAGTGGTCCCGCACGATGTTCGCCGCCGTGACGTACAGGAAACCCTGCGGCTCCTCCACCTTCGTCCACCGTGACCACAGCCGCGTGAACGCCTCCGACGCGATCTCGTGCGCCGTCTCGTCGTCGTCCACCAGCCGCCTGCACCAGCCGGCCAGGCGGGGGTACACCGCCGCGAACAACTCGGCCGCCGCCTCCTCCCGCGAACGGGTCCGGGGGCGGCTCCAGGGGAGGGCACGGGTCCGGGTTCCGTCGCGCCGGTACGGCACGGTCACAGCGGCCTCGCTCCCCACCCGCGAGGCCACCTCACGCCGTCCTCCCACCTCGCCCCTCACCCCCGCTCCAACTCCGCGAACACGATCACGTTGGCCGAGTAGCCGTCGCCGGTGCGGGTGCCGCCGCAGGTGATCAGGCGGAGTTCCGGGCGGGCGGTGTCGCCGTACACCTCACGGGTCGGGAACGCGGACTTCGGGACCGTGCGGACGGAGGTCACGCGGAAGACGGGTGCGCCGCCGTCCGAGAGTCGGGCGGTGATCTCGTCGCCCCGGCGGAGTTCGGGGAGGCGGTGGAAGACGCCGGGCCCGTAGTCGCCCACGGTCAGGTGACCGAGGACGACGGAAGGGCCGGTCCGCCCGGGGGCGGGGGAGTACCGGTACCAGCCCGCCCGGTTGTGCGCGGTGACCGGCGGGACCTCCACCGTGCCGTCACCGGCGAGGCCGAGGGAGAGGAGGGGGGTGTCGACGCCGATGGACGGGATACGGAGGTCTACGGGTATGACAGGGCCGACGCGCTTGGCGGCGCCGGACGTCTCACCGCCCCCGGCGGCCTGGACCGTCCCCACCGAGCCGTCGTCGTCCGACGACACCCGCACCCCCTCCCCACCCGACCCGCACCCCACGAGCAACGCCCCCAGCCCCGCCACGGCGAACCCCCGCCTGGACAGCACCGTCACTCCCCGGTCGCCCGCCGGCGCCGCACGACGACGAAGGCACCCCCGGCGAGCAGCACGGCCCCGGCCCCGGCACCGACGTACCCCACGGACGACGACCCGGACCCGGACCCCTCACCCACCCCGGTGTCGGCGGCCCCCGACGGCACCACCGACACCTGCCCCGGCCCCTCACTCGGCACCGGACTCGGCACCGCGCTGGCCTCACTCGGCATCTTGGTCGGCGCGTCACTGGCCAGGTCCCCCGGCGCCGGAGCCGGAGCCTCGGTCGGCGCCACACTCGGCACCGGAGTCGGCGTCTCCGCGAACGCCGTCCCGGCACCGGTCAGACCGGCGACACCGACAACACCGCTGAGCACAAAGGCTCCCAGCACAGCACGAGCGGTACGACGCATGGCTTCGGTTCTCCTCGTCTCGGTCCACCCGGGCGGGGTGGAATCGAGCGGAGAGACGAGACAGCAGAAGCCTCAGTTGTAAAGAACTGGCAAAGCCAACTGTTACCTCAGAACTACACCAGCGGCTCGTCCCTGGGTACCAGCATCACCCGATGCAGATTGCACCGAGACCCTTCCTCCCCCGGCGCCCCCGCCTGATGCGCCTTGAGAGCCATGCTGACGAGACTGATCAGCAGATCGACGTCGGACTCGCAGTCGAGGTGCACGGTGACCCAGCGGGACCCGGGAAGAAGCCGGATCGCCGTGGACGCGCGCAGGTCGCGGGAGAGTCGCTGGATGGCCTGGCCGGTGAGGTGGAGGTCGACCTCGTGGGCGGAGTGGAAGTGGACGATCTCGCTGTACGCGGAACGCAGAGCGGAACCCGTACCGCACGCGGCTCGCACCGTCGTGAGGTCGGGCCAACTCGCCAGTCGTTCATGGGCGCGCTCGGCCGGTGTCATGCCCCCATCGTCGCCGGATAACCGCCCAGCTACCAGAGGTTGAGGGTTCCGTAACCTCCCCGTGAGCTGAGAAAGAACGGAAGGCCACGGTCCGCTCGCGTTCCGTGGCCAGGCGCTCCCCGTCGTCGCACGTCAGCGCGTGTCGGTCACTACGTGTCGGTCACTACGCGTCGGTCTCCGGCCGGTCCGCGTCCGCCCAGTGCGTGTGGAACATGCCGGGCTTGTCGACCCGCCCGTACGTGTGCGCACCGAAGAAGTCCCGCTGCCCCTGGAGCAACGCCGCCGGCAGCCGCTCGGCCCGCAGGGTGTCGTAGTACGAGAGAGCCGCCGAGAACGCGGGTACGGGTATCCCCCTACGGGCCGCCGTCGCGACGATCTCCCGCCACGGCACCTGCGCGTCCGTGATCTCCCGCGCGAACTCCTTCTCCGTCAACAGGCTGACCAGCGCGGCGTCTTCGGCGTACGCGGCGCGGATCCGGTCGAGGAACGACGCCCGGATGATGCAGCCGCCGCGCCAGATGCGGGCGACGGCGGCGAGGTCGATGTCCCAGCCGTACTCCTTCGCCGCGTCCTGGATCATCGACCACCCCTGGTCGTACGCGATCACCTTCGACGCGTACAGCGCGTTCTCCACCTGCGAGGCGAACCGCGCCGCCTCGGTCCGGCTCAACACCGGCGTCGTCCCGCCCGGCAACCCCCGATACGCCGCCCGCAAAGCGGTCTGCCCCGACGCGGCCCGCGCGAACGTGGCCTGCGAGATCGCCGTCACCGGCGCGGCGAGGTCCAGCGCCGTCTGCACCGTCCACCGCCCGGTGCCCTTCTGCCCGGCACGGTCCACGACGACGTCCACGAACGGCCCACCCGTCACCGCGTCCGTGTGCCCCAGCACCTCGGCCGTGATCTCGATCAGGTACGAGCCCAGCCGCCCCTGGTTCCACTCCCGGAAGATGTCCGCGATCTCCGCCGGCCCGTACCCCCCGACCTGCCGCAGCAAGTCATAGGCCTCCGCGATGAGTTGCATGTCGGCGTACTCGATGCCGTTGTGCACCATCTTCACGAAGTGCCCGGCACCGTCAGCCCCGATGTGCGTGGCACACGGCTCCCCGTCCACCTTCGCGCTGATCGCCTCGAACATCGGCCCCAGCACGGCATACGACTCCACCGACCCGCCCGGCATGACCGACGGCCCGTGCAGCGCCCCCTCCTCACCCCCGGAGACACCAACACCCACGAAATGGATGCCCTGTTCACGCAGTGCGGCCTCCCGCCGGCGCGTGTCGGCGAAGTGCGCGTTGCCCCCGTCGATGATCATGTCGCCCGGCTCGAGGAGCGGCGCGAACTCCTCGATCACCGCGTCCGTCGCCTCCCCCGCCTGCACCATCAGCATCAGCCGACGCGGCCGCTCCAACGCCGCGACGAACTCCGCAGCCGTCTCCGCCGCGACGAACTCCCCCTCGTGGCCGAACTCTTGAACGAGCGCGCGCGTACGCCCCGCGCTCCGGTTGTGGACGGCGACCGTGTACCCGTGGCGCGCGAAGTTGCGGGCCAGGTTGCGGCCCATGACCCCGAGTCCGGTGACGCCGATCGATGCGGAAGCGCTCATGTGTGGTACCTGTCCCCTGCGTGGAGGTGAGTCCGTCAGGGTCAAGTACGCGCGCGGCGCGGTCATTTCTCGATCCGCGGTGTTCTCAGCGGATGTCGTCCAGCTTGAGGTCGGGTCCGACGACGAGTTCGACCGTCCCCGCGCTCACCTCAGCCGACGCCGTCGGCGTCACCTTCCCGCCGAGCCGCGTCGCGAGGGCGCGCGCGCCGGTGTCGTCCACACCCTGGGGATAACGGACCGACGTCGTCGAGACGTTGGAGGACGCGTTGCCGGTGGCGACGACGGTGAAGCCGTTCTCCCTCAGCTTCGCCGCGACGTCGGCGGCCCGACCGGAGACCCCGGTGCCGTTGAGGACCCGGACGCGCACGGACGACGCGTACACGAGGTTCTTCGTCTTCGCCTCCAGCGCGCCCTTGCTCGTCTCCTGGTCCTTGGCGAGCGCGGTGAACAGGTCGGCGGCCTGCGGGTACTGCCAGGCGACGTTGGCCCGGTCGGTCGGAACGTCCGCCTCACGCGGGTAGTTGGGGACCGTGAGGAAGGCGAGCCGGTCGCTCGGGATGTCCTGGAGCTGGGAGGCGAGCGAGTACAGCGGCTTGATGCCGGCCATGTCCGGGTCCGTGGTCAGTGACTTCGTCGCCGAGTTGAGGAAGCCGTACATCGCGTCGGGGCTGCCCAGCTTGGACTTGGCCTTCTTCGCGAGGGCGTCCATGAACTCCTGCTGACGGCCGATGCGTCCGATGTCGGAGTTGTTGCCGATGCCGTAGCGCGCGCGGACGTAGCCGAGGGACGTCTCGCCGTTGATCGTCTGGCAGCCGGCCGGAAGGTTCAACTTGGCCTTGGGGGAGCGGATCGGCTCCTTCGGGCAGACCTCTATGCCGTCCAGCGCGTCGACCATGCCCTTGAAGCCGGAGAAGTCGACGGACATGAAGTGGTCGATGCGCAGGCCGGTGTTCTCCTCGACGGTCTTTATCGAGCAGGCCGCCGCGCCCGCGACCTCACCGCTCGTCCCGCCCAGCGCGAACGCCTCGTTGATCTTGAAGTGGTGTTCCTTCGACTTCGTCCCGTCTCCCTTGTCGCAGGCGGGAATTCGCACCCACGAGTCGCGCGGGAACGACACGACGGCCGCCCACTTGCGGTCGGCCGGGATGTGCAGGACGAGCAGCGTGTCCGACTGCATCGTCGTCAGGTCCTTGCCGTACCCGGCGTTGGCGCCGTCGCGGCTGTCCGAACCGACGATCATGATGTTCTTCGAGCCCGGACTCAGGTTCTCCGGCCGGTCGCCGCCGAGTTTGTCGTCGACGTCGGCGGAGGTGATGTTCCCGTTCAACTGCTGGTAGATCCAGGTGCCGGCCCCGGCGACCCCGAGCACGCCGACGCACAGGACACCGGCGCTCCACGCCAGCACCCGTCCCCGCCGCGTCAGGCGGACATCCGCCCTGCGCTTCCCCACGCCGTTCCTCCGCTCCCCCAGGCTCGTATCAGGGCCCCGCCTCCACCCGGCACGGACGCCCCACAGACAACAGACGACCCGGACAACAGGTTTCGTTGCCCTGGGAATGACCAATTCTTTTCCAGTACGACTGAAACCGCCCATCCCGTTCATCTCACCAACCTCTTACGATGATCGACTGTCACACCACAGTCGTCACCAGGGGGATCAGATGAACTCCATTCCTGTCGGCCGTCTCAGACGGTACGGCGTCAGCGGCGCGGCCGTCGCGTCGCTCGCGCTCGGCGCGCTCACCGCCCTCCCGGCACACGCCGAGGAGCAGACCGACCAGCTCTGGATCAACGCGCCGAGCGACCGCCCGGTGACGGTCGCGCCGTCCGGCGGCGAGGCGCTGGCCCAGTCCATTCCGGTCGGGCTCTACCACGACAACGACAACTTCACCGTCACCGACGGCAAGTTGACCGTCGACGCCTCCGGACTCGCCGGTGTCGCCGAGGTGTTGTGGCCCGCCAACTGCGTCCCGACCGGTGCGACGGCCGTCTGCGACGCCGGTGACGTGCCGATCCTGCGCGCCGGATTCGTCCCCCAAGTCACGCTTCAGGTACGGGCGTTGACGGGTGCTGCGGCCGGGGCGTCCGGCCGGATCACGTACGCCGCCGAGGCGACCGGCGGGCCCGACGGCAAGCTCGTCGCACCGCTGGACTCCTTCGAGACGAACGTCACCGTCGGCACCGGGCCCGACCTGGCCGTGGCGACTCCGGCCGAACTCGACGGAGTCCAGCCGGGCACCGTCGTCGACGCGCCGTTCACCGTCACCAACAACGGCGACCAGGCCGCGAACGGGTTCGGCGTCCAGATGTGGGTGTCGTACGGGCTCGACCTCGCGACGGCGTACCCGCAGTGCACGTCCGAGAACATCGACGACTTCCTCGTCCACTACACGTGCGCGTTCGACACGGTCGTCCAGCCGGGGCAGACGGTCGCGCTGCCGGCGCCGCTGAAGGTGGCCGTCACGCCGCACGCGCTCAGCGAGCGGGTCGACTTCTCCGTCGAACCGGCCGCCGGGCAGAGCGAGTTGCAGCCCGCCGACAACGGGACGATGTGGCGGGTCGACGCGGCCAACACGGCGGACTTCGCGGTGTCCGGCAGCTACGCGGGCGGGGCGGCCGGTGAGACCGTCGACCTCACGGCCCGCCTCACCGACAACGGGCCGGCCTGGGTCGCCAACATCTCCTCCGGGGACCCGGTCGCCATCCTCGACGTCACGCTGCCCGCCGGGACGAGCGCGGTGAGCGTGCCCGAGCGGTGCGAGCCCCGAGGCGCCGGGTACGCCTGCGAGTTGGGGGTCACCATCAAGCCGGGGCAGACCGCCGAGTTCCCCTTCAAGGTCCGCGTCGACAGTGTCGTCCCGGACGCGAAGGGGAAGGTGACGGCCCGGCCGCCGTTCGGGGCGGGGTTCTCGTTCGACCCTGACACCTCGAACAACTCGGCATCGTTCTAAGCACAGTTGGGGCGCCCCCCCTCATAGCGGAGGGCGCCCCGCGAAACGTGTCCGCGAGGCGCCCCAAGTGCGTGCCGGTTACGGCGCGTTGATCAGGTCGTACGGCGGGACGCTCACCGTGCGGGCGCCCGGCTTGCCGCCGAGGGTGACCTTGCGGAGGGAGACGTTGTTCTTGAGGTCCGTCTCCTGGAGGCGGTTGGACGGGTTGGCCTTGACCTCGATGTAGTACGTGCCGTTGGGCAGGTCCGTGATCTCGAAGGACTGGCCCGGCCGGTACTGGGTGTACGTGTCACCGGAGCCGACGTCCAGCACCTCGCGCACCGAGATCGAGT
Source organism: Streptomyces roseirectus (assembly GCF_014489635.1). NCBI lineage: Bacteria > Bacillati > Actinomycetota > Actinomycetes > Kitasatosporales > Streptomycetaceae > Streptomyces > Streptomyces roseirectus. The sequence goes on from NZ_CP060828.1 coordinate 5,319,313, forward strand.
TCTGCTGTCCACAGGCCGTGGACAAGTCCGTGTTGTACGGGTGCCAGTTGGCGTTCTTCACCGTGTAGTCGATGGCGTCCGTGTTGGCGAGGCAGAACGCCTCCTTGCCGCTGCGGACCTCCTTCGTGCGGTCCTCGCTCAGCAGCCGGTAGCTCGCGAAGTCCGTGAAGTGCCAGTGCTCGTGGCCGATGCGCGGGTCCCACTCCATCGTGCCGGCCGGCGCGTACCCGACCTGCTTGCCGTTCGCGTCGTAGAAGTACTGGTAGGAATCCATGAGTTCGGCGCCGGGCTTGCGGAAGCCGTCGACGACGAGGGGGGCGGGGCCGGCGTTCCAGACGTTCGCGCTGAACGCGAGGTAGTCCTTGCCGGGGATGTCGCCGTCCTCGCCGTCCGTGATCTGGATGTCCCACGCCGGGAGTGAACGCAGGTCCGGCTTGGGGGTGTTGGCGGGGGCGCCCGCCTTGCCGGTCGGCTTGCTCGCGTTGGCGCGCAGCGCCGGGGCGATGCGGGAGCCGTCCGTGTGGCCCTTGCCGTCGCCCAAGTGGTGGGCCTGGCCCCGGGATTCGAGGGCGTGCGAGAGGGCCGGCGGGGTCGGGGCGTCGGCGCCCCGGGTGCCGTAGTGGTGGGCGGAGTGCTCCGTCGTGCCGGTCGCGGTGTGGCCGCTGTGCTGGGAGCGCAGGCCCTGGCCGCTGTCGTCCTTGATCTCGCGGACCGTCACCTTCACGGTCTGCTGGTCGTTCGGGATGGCGAACATGTCCCGGTACTTCTTCGCGATCGACACCTGCGCGGTGTACTCGCCGGCCGGGAGGTCGACCTGCTTGTCGTAGTCGACGGCGGTCGTGTTCGCCGCCCAGCCCTTCTCCACGCCCCAAATGGAGCCCAGGGTCCAGGGGTTGGTGGGGCAGCTCTGCGGGTAGTGCGAGGTCGCCGGGGCGTCCGGGCGGAGCCGGCCCGAGGCGTTGTTCGGGCAGAACGTGCCGTTGCTCTTCGTGACCTCCTTGCCGGTGGCGTCCTTCACGGACACCTCGACGAAGCCGGGCAGGCCCTTGAAGTCCTTTACCAGGCCCGCCGGGAGGGTCTTCGTCGTCACCTTCTTGCCGTCCCGCAGCACCTGCTGCGCGACGACCGGGTCCTTGTACGACTTGCGGGTCACCTTGAACTCGAAGGGGGCGTTGTCGACGGTGAGGTAGGTGCCGAGGTCGAGGTAGACCCCGGACTCGCCCTCCCACCGGTCGATGACGACCGACTTCGACGCGGCGACGAGCTTCAGCTGCGGCTGGCCCGGTTTCGCGCTGGGCGCGGCGCCCGCGCCGGGGGCTGCCGCCGCCACCGCGGCCACCACGGTGAGTGCGGCCCCCGCCGCCAATGCCGCGCGCCTGTACTTCTTGCGATCTTGCTGACTGGTCATCGGTTCCTCGTCTGTTCCTAGCCTGCGGATGCCTGGTCATGGCACCCGGACCGAACAGCCCCAGCTCGACCCCCACCCCACCTGCCAACGCGACGCGTCCCCACGCGCCCCTGAGATCGGGCCCGACCTGTGAGCACCCTGTGAGACAGGGATTCCTCGACGCCGGTTGCCTCGCCCCCCAAGAAGACCGAAAACTCAACCTACCGATCACCAAGGGGTGTTGTCCGAACGGCCAAAGATCAACTGGTCCCACAGCTTGATCACAGCTAGCGTCGCTCCACCGCCCCCGAGCCCGAACGGAGTCCCATGCTCCCCTTCTGGCTCACCCTCCTCCTCGTCATAGCCCTCGGGTACACCCTCGACGAGTACTGCGGCCTCACCTGGTGGCAACGTGCCCTGACCGTCTGCGCCGTCATCTTCACCCTGGAGGCCGTGAACCAGGGGGTACGCAGATGGGGACGCCGGAGAGCGACGCAACGAGGTTGACGCCGGGGGCCGTGGCCAGGGCCAGGGTTGGGATTGGGGCGGGGGCCGGACGAGGGCAGGGGCGCGGGGGCCGGAGTGTGGGCTGGGCCGCGGGGTCGGCGTGGCGCGGGTGCCGGAGCGGGGCAGGCGCGGGGCCGGAGCGAGGGTGGGCGCGGGAGGCCGGAGTGTGGGCTGGGCCGCAGGGTTGGCGCGGCGAGGGAGTCGGACGCAGCCGGGTGCCGGACGCCGAGCTTTTCGGAGGGGTGCCCCCGGGCCGGTTCACGTACACGCCCACCCCACCCGTCCTGCTGCCCTCCCCACTCCACGCCCGGTTCGCTGCAACCACTCCGCATCCCGGCAGTAGTTGGGCCTCCCGTACTGCTGCCGCACCCGCCCACGCTCGCCCCGCCGGGCCCATTCGGCATCCAGCCCACTGCGCTCGCCCCACGCCCAGCCCGCCGCGCCCGCCCCCGCAGCTGGACCGCTGCACCAGTCCCGGTCCGCCGCACCTACTCCGCATCCACCCCGCCGCACCCGCACGACGTCCGGCGGCGGCTTGGCCTCCCACGTCGCCGCGCCCGCTCCGCGTCCGGCTCGCCGTGTCCGCCCCGCATCCGGCCGGTCTCGCCCGCACGACGTCCGGCGGCAGTTGGGTCCCTTGGGTGGCGTCCCGCCCAGTGGTGTATCCGCTCGACTGTCGCGGCTTCGCAGGTCGCGGCCGAGTTCCGCCCGTCGGTCCAGGGCCGGGCGGCCCCCGCTGCGCCGACCGGCTCACGCGGCGGCGCGGGCTTCGGCTGAGCCGGCGAGCGCGGTCCGGAGCGCTCCACACCACTCGGCGGGACGCCACCCGCCGGCATGCCCGCTCGGCCACGGCGTGGACTGCTCACCGGCGCCAGCGCCGGCACCGGACCAGCGGGCCGACCTGCCGAGTCGCCGGCTCCGCGCCGGTACACCACCCGACGGGACGTGACCGCCCCTTGCGCCGCCGCGTCCGCCCCGCATCTGGCGCGCCGCGCCTGCCCCACGCCCAGTTCGCCGCAGCCACTCCGCTCCCGGCGCGCCGCGCCCGCCCCGCGCCCCGCTCTCCCGCCGCATCGGCCTCGCCCCGCCGCGCCCGCTCCGCTCCCGGCCGGCCACGTCCGCCCCGCTTCTCCCGCCGCACCCACCCCCACCCGACCGCGCCGGGCACGGATTGTCGGGTTCGGCACAGTGGGCTGCTCCTAGCGTGGTGGTCGAAAGGGAAGGGAGAGCCGGGATGCTGGAGAGGCTGAACGAGGCTCTGGAGCGGGTTGAGGAACAACTCGGGGAGCCGGTTGATGTGGGTGAGCTGGCGCGGGTCGCCGTGACGTCCGAGTACCACTTCCGCCGGCTGTTCTCGGCGCTCGCGGGGATGCCGTTGTCGGAGTACGTCCGCCGGAGGCGGCTGACAGTGGCCGGCGCTGAAGTCCTCGCGGGGGAGCGGACGTTGCTGGATGTCGCGACGCGTTACGGGTACGGCTCGACGGAGGCGTTCACGAGGGCGTTCCGCGCCATGCACGGCGTGGGCCCCGGTGAGGCACGCCGGACCGGCGCGACGCTCAGCTCGCAGCCCCGGCTCTCCTTCCGCCTCGTCATCGAAGGGAGCACCACCATGCGATACCGGATCGTGGACCGGCCGGAGTTCCGCGTCGTCGGAAAGAAGGCCCGCGTCCCGCTCGTCCACGCGGGCCCCAACCAGGCGATCGCCGAGTTCGTGCGCGGCCTCGGCCCCGAAACCCTGGCCCGGATCAAGGAGTTGTCCGACCAGGACCCGCCGGGCATCGTCCAGGTCAGCGCGGACCTCGACCCCAGCCGGGCGGAGGGCACCGAACTCGACTACTACCACGCGACGTTGACGTCCAAAGAACCCCCCGCCGACCTGGACGTCCTCGAAGTCCCCGCCGGCACCTGGGCCGTGTTCGAGAACTCCGGCCCCTTCCCCCTCGCCCTCCAGTACCTCTGGCGCGACATCTTCACCCAGTGGTTCCCGTCCAACCCCTACGAGTCCCGCCCCGGCCCCGAGATCCTTCAGGTCACCCTGAACACCGACGCCACCGAAGCGGACGCGTCCCTGTGGATCCCGGTGACCAGGACGGCGACGCCGTGACACACAACGCGCGTTCACCGCACCCGAGTTGACGCGTATACGCTCGACTCTCCGTAACCGGGCCGGCGCCGTCCACCTGGCCCGTATCCTCCTGCCGGCCTGGACCGCGCTCGTGCCGGCCGCCACGATCACGCCCTCACAACCGCCCGGCACCTCCGGCTACAACGTCTTCTGGGTGCCGGGCCAGGGTCTGTGGGACGACTGGGACGGTGGCGTCTCCGCCACCGAGCGCGCCATGATCCTGCGCCTGCAACTCGCCGACGCGGCGATGTTCATCCCCCTGGGCACCCTCCTGACGTTCACCCGCCCCACCCTCACCCCGGCCCGCACCACGCTCGCGATGTCGACCGGCCCCAGTGGCCGCCACAGGCTCGCGGACACCGGCGGACGACCGCACCGGGCGAAGATGAACCCGTGAACGTAGATCGCGGGGACTACCCCGCAGGTATTACCCCCTGGGACGACGCACCCTGGCGTGCCGAAGCGCTCGCGTGGGTCCGGCAGCAGACGGGCGGCGTCGACGAGTCGGACGTCAGGATCCGCCTGCGCCCCTGGTCCGTGCTGGCGCGTTTCGGGGACGTGTGGTTCAAGGCGAACCCCGGAGGCAGCCGTTTCGAGGCGGCGTTGGGGGAGGGGCTGGCGAAGTGGGTGCCGGGCCGGGTGCTGGAGCCGATCGCGGTGTGCCCGGACCGGGGTTGGGGGCTGTGGCCGGACGGCGGTGAGGTGATGACCGGCGCGGACCTGTCTGCGTGGGCGGAGATGCTGCGCCGATACGCGGAACTGCAACGGGAGTTGACCCCGCACGTCACCGAGATCGAGGCACTGGGCGTACCGTCCGCCCGCCCCCGGGACATCCCGGCCACCTTCGACCGCCTGGTCGAGGAGAACCCCACCCTGGATCGCACCACGAGAGCCGAACTACGCGCGAGACGCAGCCAGTTGACGGACTGGTGCGACGAACTCGCCACCTCCGGCATCCCCCTCTCCCTGGACCACTCCGACCTCCAGCCCGCCCAGGTCCTCGCCCGCCCCCCGTACCGCCGCTTCACCTTCTTCGACTGGGGCGACGCCACCCTCGCCCACCCCTTCACCAGCCTCCTCGTCCCCACGAGGGTCGCCACCCGGCACCACGGCCCCGAAGCGGCCCCCCGCCTCCGCGCCGCCTACCTGCAACCCTGGATCGCGGACGGCCACCCCACCCCCCACCTCCACAGAACAGCCGCCCTGGCCTGCCGGGTAGGAGCCGTCGGAAGAGCCGCCGCCTGGACCCACGTCTTCCCCACCGAACAGGGCATCCCGCAGGAGAACTTGAGGGCATCCGCGGCATGGCTGCACGAACTGTTCACCGAGGACCCGGAGCGGTCGCCACGGGGATGACGACGCCGTCGGTGTTTCGTCACCCGAACGCCCCGCTCCCCGCGCCCGGACGGCGCGCCCACCGAGACCGAGGCGAAGAACACCACCTGCGCCTGCCCGGACGCCGGGTCCCCGGCGGCCGACGACGCCGGCCTCCCCCTGCGCCAGGGCGAACCCATCGCGCCGGCCGACGAGCACGGCTCCGGAAGGACCACCCGGGCCCGCGGCCGACATCCACCTCGGCCGGCCCCACGGTGACGACGACATCTCGCTGCCCCGGGCCGCGGGCGCGGTCCGGCCCGTCGCCCCGGCACCCGCGCCCCCGTGCCGCCCCCTCCGCCCCCCCGGCTGATGCCCCCGCCCCGTCGCTCAACCCCCGAAGTCGCCCCGATGATCCGCGGCCCACCGGTCGTAGCCTCGCGCGGGATGCCCGGTGATCCGCTCGACGACGTCGTTGACCGGCGCGGGCTTGCCGACCGCCTGCGCCATGAGGGCGAACAGCGCGGCCAGGAACTCGCCGTCCATGAACCGGCTCATCTGCTCCAGCACGGGCTCCGGATCGAGGTCTTCGACGGTGAGCGGCCGCCCCAGCGTCTCGCCGAGGACGCGGACCTGCTGGGCCTGGGTCAGCGACTCGGGGCCGGTCAGGTCGTAGGCCCGCCCCGCGTGTCCGCCGTCGATCAGGATCCGCGCGGCCACCTCGGCGACGTCCCGCTCGTGCACGGCGCTGACGGCCGCTTCGGTGTACGGCGCGCGAATCACGTCACCGCCCTGGAGCTGCATCGCGAACGTCAACGAGTTGATGGCGGGGAACAGCAGCCGCAGGAACGTCCACTCGATCCCGGACGCCTCGACGGCCCGCTCGACGTCGCGGTGGTACTGGGCGATGACGTCGGGCTGTCGCTCGGCGCCCGGGACGACCGCCCCCGAGGACAGCAGCACCAGCCGCCGCACCCCGGCCCGGCCCGCGGCGGCCAGCAGCGGAGCGACGTCCATCCCGTACTGGAGAACCAGAAAGGCGGCCTCGACGCCGGCCAGCGCCGCCGGCAGCGTCTCGGGCTCGGTCAGATCGGCCCGGACGACGTCGACCTCCGGCGCGAACCCGGCCCGCTCCGGAGCACGGGTCAGCGCCCGCACCGGGACACCCGCGGCGACCAGCTCCTCCACCGCCTGACGTCCGAAGTGAGCGGTGGCACCGATGACGAGATACATGGGGTTTCCTTTCGTGCGCTTACAGAGGGTTTGTCGGCAACCGGCGGCGGATCAGCGGACCTTGCCGAAGAACTGCCGGATGTCACCGACGAGCAGATCGGGAGCGTCGTGCGCGGCGAAGTGCCCGCCCCGGTCGTAGACGTTCCAGGAGACGATGTTCGTGTGGTCGCGGTCGGCGAACGCCCGGACGGACTGGAAGTCCCAGGCGAAGTTGGCCAGGCCGAGGGGCACGGTGGTCGGCTCGGGCACGGAGGTGCCCCGGCCGTTCGACTTCTGCCGGACGGGGGCCGTCGCCGCGTCCTCGTAGTAGAACCGGGCGGCCGAGGCGGCCGTGTTGGTCAGCCAGTAGACGGCGACGTTGGTGAGCACGTAGTCCGGGTCGAGCGACGGACCGAGCAGTTGCGCGTGCCAGCCCAGCAGGCCGGCCGGGGAGTCGGCCAGGGCGTGCGCCAGGTTCTGCGGCTCGGTGGACTGGAGCTTGTCGTACGCGCCCCGGTTCTGGGTGAACCACTCGGCGAACGCGAGCTTGCCGCGCTCCTCCTCGGAGAGAGCGGCCAGCTCGGCGGGGTCACCCGACGGGAACGAGAAGACCTGCGTCACGTGCACGCCGCAGACGTGCTCGGGGTCGACCCGGCCCACCTCGGGCGAGATCAGCGACCCGCCGTCGTTGCCGACCGCGCCGTACCGGTCGTACCCGAGCCGGCGCATCAGCTCGGCCCAGGCGCGGGCCACCCGGTACCGGTCCCAGCCGCGTTCCCGGGTCGGCCCGGAGAAACCGAAGCCCGGCACCGACGGAATGACGAGGTGGAACGCGTCCGCCGGGTCGCCGCCGTGCGCCCGCGGGTCGGTGAGCGGGCCGATCACGTCCAGCCACTCGACCACCGAGGTCGGCCAGCCGTGGGTCAGGACCAGCGGCGTCGCGCCCGGCTCCGGCGACCGCACGTGCAGGAAGTGGACGTTCTGGCCGTCGATCTCCGTGGTGAACTGCGGGTACGCGTTCAGCTTCGCCTCCCAGGCCCGCCAGTCGTAGCCGGTGCGCCACCGCTCGACCAGCTGTCTGACGTAGCCCACCGGGACGCCGTACTCCCAGCCGGGCGGCACCGGGCCGGCCGGCGCCGGCCCGCCCGCGGGCAGTTCCTCCGCCCACCGGGTCCGCGCCAGCCGCTCCTGGAGGTCGTCGAGGTCGGCCTGGGGGACGTCGATCCGGAACGGGGTGATCGTGCTGTCGTTCGTCATGGCCGTCAGCGTAGGATCCCTTTAGGCAAGGTCCGTTCCTAATGAACCGGCAGACTCCGAAGCATGTTGGAAACCTCGGCGCGGCTGCTGCGCCTGCTCTCCCTGCTCCAGACGCCCCGCGAGTGGACCGGCTCCGAACTGGCCGAGCGGCTGGCGGTCAGCACCCGCACCGTCCGCAACGACGTGGAACGCCTGCGGAACCTCGGCTACCCGGTGCACGGCACCCGGGGTTCGGTGGGCGGCTACCGGCTCGGCGCCGGCGCGGCGCTGCCGCCCCTGCTGCTCGACGACGAGGAGGCGGTCGCGGTGGCGATCGGGCTCCGCACCGCCGCCGGGGGCACCATCACCGGGGTCGAGGAGACCTCGCTGCGCGCGCTGACCAAGCTGGAACAGGTACTCCCGGCCCGCCTCCGGCGCCGCGTCGACGCCCTCAAGCAGTACGCCGTGGCGGTGCCCCGGGACGACCCGGGCCCACGGGTGGACGCCGACACGCTGAGCACCCTCGCCGCCGCCTGCCGGGACCACGAGCGCCTGCGCTTCGACTACCGCCGCCACGACGGCTCCGAGAGCCGGCGCGAGGTCGAACCGTACCGGCTGGTCAACTGGGGACGCCGGTGGTACCTCGTCGGATTCGACGTCGCGCGGAGCGACTGGCGGACGTTCCGGGTGGACCGCCTCCACCCCCGCACCCCGACAGGCCCCCGATTCACCCCCCGCGACCTCCCCGAGGAAGCCGTCGACCAAGTACGCCGAGGCGTCTCCTCGGCCGCCTGGCGCTACCGGACCCAGGTCATCGTCCACGCACCGGCCGACCAACTCGCCGAGCGCATCACCCCCGCCATCGGCACCATCACGCCGGTCGACGCCACCCACTGCCTCCTGGACACCGGCGCCGACAGCATCGAAGCCCTCGCCGTCCACCTCGGCCTGCTCGGCACCGACTTCACCGTGACCCACCCCGCCGAACTCGTCGCCCTCGTCCGCACCCTCGCCGACCGCTACGACCGCGCCACCGAGCCCCGGCCGCCTCAGCAGCCGGGACCCGCGTGAATCACCCTGCGCAGGCGATCGAGGACGCGCCGACTCAGCGCTGGTGGTCGAGGAACACGCGGGCACGCTCGTCGAGTTCGGCCGCGACCCGTACGCCACGGGCCCGGCGACAGGCCACAGCCGCCCTGGACCACCGCCCGCAACGGCAGCACTCGGCCCCGAACACAACGGGCGGGGATTCCGAGAGCAACGCATCATGATCCACGGCAATCACCCCGCGTCGGAAAACGCGTCCGCACCGAAGGGCCCACCTTCGTACGTGTACGGATAGTCCTCCCCCAAGGTCGCAAGCGCGGCGGCCCGCCGCCTCTCCCACTGCACCCGCAACTCCCACGCGGCCTCCACCTGAGCCTGCCGCTCGGCCTGACGCCGGAAGATCTCGGCAGCCTCGGCCTTGCTGGGGCTGGTCCACGGACGGGACCACGGGCTCTCGACCGGAACGGGGACCGGTACGGGCTCCGGGACACACTGCTTACGGCGCCTGCCCGTCGCGGGCAGGACGAGCGCGAGCAGGGTACGCAGGCATGCCGAGAGCCCTGATGGGGCCACTTTTTTGTTGTGCTGCGCACGCTACCGCCGAGATCCGCTTCGCGAAGCGAAACTCTGTACGTCTGCCTGGGAGTTGGCTGATCCGCCCGCTGACCGGACGACTCGTCAGTGACTGCCGGGCTGCCATCCGTGCACGGAGAACGGTTCGCCCTTGAGGTGGTGGGCGATCCCGAGCGCGTTGTACGGGACGGTGTTGCCGGGGAGTTGGTCGGGCCGGTGCCAGGACAGTCCCGCGCATTTGGCGGGTTCGGCGTTGTACGGTTCGCCGTCCCAGTGGGTGGCGGTGAAGAACCAGCCGATCCGCTGGTGACCTTCGGGGTTGAGGTAGTGCATGACGTGCACGGGGTGCAGGGCGGCGGGGTCGATGTGCACGCCGACTTCTTCGAGGGCTTCGCGTGCGGCGGCCTGGACGACGTTCTCGTCCTCGACCTTCCCGGAGGGCAGGTTGAGCATCCCGTCGGCGTACCCGGTGCCCTGGCGTTCGGCGAGGAGGATGCGCCCTTCTCGTTCCAGGATGACCATGACGTCGATGACGGGCTGGGCGGGCATGGGGTCCCTTCCTGTTGGTGTGCGGGGCAGGAGGGACCCTAGTGGGCCGTGTCAGTCGGTTATGAGCCCCATCTCCTCAACGCGTTCGGCGGTCCAGCGGACACGTTCGGCGACGGTGAGTCCGAGGACGGGGGCGCTCCGACTCAGTGGTGGTGGTCGAGGAACACGCGTGCGCGTTCGTCGAGTTCGGCCGCGATCCGTACGCCACGGGCCCGGTACGGGCGTAGGTCGGAGCGCAGGGAGCGGACGGCTTTGAGGGTGCGGGTGGACTTCACCCCGGCCATGGCGTCGATCGCGCGGCCCCAGGTGATGCACGCTTGCTCGACGCTCCCCTGTTGCGCCTGCTGCTCGGCCTGGGCGACCAGATCGAGGGCGATGATCCGCGCGTACGTCGTCCCAGGACGGCTCGCCGCCGCGGTGGCGTACTGCCGGGCGGCGTTCGGGCGGTCGCCGAGCGTCTCGAAGACCTTCGCCGTCCGGGAGTGGACGGTGGCCGCAGGCGGCCCCCACACCAGTGCCCAGAACGGCACCTCGTCCCCGGCCGCCAGCGCATTCTCGGCAAGTCGGACGTCGGCGAGGGCACGTCGGGTCTGGCCGGTCTTGGCGAGCGCGTGCGCGTGGGTGACGGCGAACAGTGCCTCGACCTGCTGGCCGACGCGGCCCTTGGCACGGTCCCAGCCCGTCTCGGCGAGGGCCAGGCAGTGCTCGGGCCGGTGCAGTTTCATGCCCTGCTGGGACATCGTGCGCATCACGAAACCGTCCTGCCCGGGAACGCCGGAGGCTCGCGCGAGGGCGAGCGACTGGAAGTAGTACCGCTGAGCTAGTCCTTGCTCCCCACTGTCGTACGCCTTCCAGCCACACAGGTGGGCCGCTGCCGAGGCGACGGACAGTGCCTCGGCGCGGACTTCGTCGCTCGCGAACCGGCCCCGGCACAGGTGCGCGACGTCGGTGATGAGGTACTGCACGAACGCGGAGCGTCCGTGTTGTCCGCCATGGCGCTCGTCCATGTCCATGAAGAGCTTCACCATGTCGCGGACGGCGACGACGTCGGCGTGGCCGGCGACTCCTCCTCCGCTGACCGCACGGGTCCGGGCGGCGGCTTCCTGGACCGTCTGAAGTGGCATCGTCGCGGCGGCCATGGAGTAGGCGGAGGCGGCCAGGAAACGGCGGCGGTTCACGTCGGCCTCCCCGAGTGCGGTGAGCGTTTCGATGGGATCGAAATCCAGCGTCAGCCCGATGCTGTCATCTTCGCCACCGGTCGGGGAACCGAGTCCGAGGTCTTCGCGGGTGATCCGGCGGCCCAGACGGCGGGACAGCGCCTCGGCGAGGTAGCCGATGGTCGGAACGGCCGGGATCGCGCCGAGCGTCCAGTGATGGACAGCCGACTTGTTCGTCCCCAGACGCTGGCCGCTCTCCAACGCCACGGCCTTCACTGCGCGTGCGACGCCGTCGTACGGCAGCCCGGACTCCTCGATCAGCGCCTTGAGCTGATGGTTCGCAGTGCGCTGAGTCATGGCGTCCTGCCCTCGTATACCCGATATACGGCTCCACGCGCTCGACACAGTACCCGCCAACCCCCTTGCCCTGTTCACTGATTGACGAAGCCCGATGACGTTCCGTCAGCGGGTTCGGTCGCCAAGGAAGGAGTTCGCCATGAAGGACCAGACGCGTCCGTGGGAGTCCGTGTTCGCCGGACCGGAGATCACCGCCGCGCCGGGTGACACCGCCCGCTACGACGACAAGGCCGCCGAGACCTCGGACCAGGGCCGCTTCGAGGACTGAGCCACAGCACCGCACATAAGGCACCACCAGAGTCACCGGGGCCCGCGTCTGGCCGAGAGCCGCGCGGGCCCCGTCGCATGTCCGACGAGAAAGGAGACCAGAAGGATGTTGACGTTATCGGTGAACGTACGGACCGGTTCGGGGCCGTGGGTATGGCGAGGGGAGGAAGAGGGATGGGGTTGCGGTGCGGACCGTGTCCGGCCCCTGGACCACCCGGCACTGGAGGCGCGGGCGATCACCGACGGCACCCACACGCTGCTGGTCGTACGAGAGCGCGCCGTCGGCCGCCCCTCGCTGCTGCGATCGATCTCCCCGGCCCGGGTCGATGAGGCGGTGTACGGCCGCGCGCTGAAGGAGTGCCAGGACTGGCCGCTCCAGAGCATCTGGATCGAGGTCGGCCCGGACGGGCTCCGCCTGACGACGGGGCTCGGCGGGGTGTGCCCGCTGTACCTCGCCCACGACGCCGGGCGGCTGACGGGCTCGTGGCAGCTGATGGACCTGCGCGCCCACCTCGGCGCGAACTGGCTGGAGGAACGGGAGGTGATGCGGCTGCTGACCGGCTTTCCCCGCTACGGGCACGACACACTGTTCACCACCGTCAAGCGACTGTCGGAACGCTCCACTGCCTACGCGGACGCCGAGAGCCTGCGCCTGGTGTATCCGTCGGCGGCAGAGCACGCCCAGCCCTCCCAACTCGCCGACCACATCGGTGAGTCCGAACTCGTCGCCGCCTTCGAGGCCCTGACGGACCACGTGTTCGCCAAGAGGCCCGTCGCGGCGGGGCAGACGGCGGCCCAACTGTCCGGGGGCATGGACTCCACCAACCTCGCCATCTCCCTCGCGCTGGCGCACCCGGGGGTGATCACCCCATGTGCGATGCTCATTGGGGGAGAGGCGGGACCCCAGCAGGAGGCGCGGCGCCGGGCGGTCATCGAGCGGACCGGGTTCGCCGCCGACGTGACCGTGCGAGCTGCCGACCACCCGGTGCTCTCCCCCGGCGGACTACGACGCTCCCGGGCGCAGGAGATTAGCCCGCTGGACGAGCCGCATCTGGAGGCCGCCGACGCGCTCGCCCAGGCCCTGCGAGCCCGAGGCGTCCACACGGTGGCGGCCGGGTTCGGCGGTGACGAGATCGCCCGAACCCGCCGCGCTTCCGGCGAACCCCCTCGTACGCCTGTCGCACCGTCCTGGTGCGGCGAGCGGGTGTGCGACCTGCTGAGCGAGGTGGACAACGGGATCTCCCCGGCGACCGTGGCACCGGAAACCGCGCTGATCGCCCTGGAGGTCGCCACCCCGCTCATGGCCCGGCGCGGACTGTGGACGGTCGCCCCGTTCACCGATGCGGACATGGTCCGCTTCGGACACCGCCTGCCCGTGGAATGGAAGAAGGACAAGCGTCTGCTGCACCGGCGGCTCGCTGCCCGCGCCCTGCCCGAGGACGTGGTGAACCCGCCGCTGCGGGAGAACTTCGGCCATCTGATGAACACCGCCGTCCACCGTCATGCGACCGAGCTGCTGCGTGGCTGGGGCAAAGACCTCCACCTCACTGAGCAGGGCTACCTCGATCCAGCCATGCTCGCCGAGACCATCGAGCGGGCCGCCGTCAGCCCCGAGGACGCTGCTCCGTACCGTACTGGCCTCTACCTCATCACTGCCGTCGAGTTGGCCCTGCGTGCGCTGTAGACGCCTCCTCCACCGGCTGGGCGACTTCGGCGTAATCGGCCCCGTACGCCCCGCAGGTCCCGCAAGGATGGGCGGGTGACCGACTCCTCACCCGCCCCGAAAACTCCCGCCGCACCGGCGCAGCAGGTCGGTTACCGATCCGACCCGCACGCCGAGGACATCGCCAGTGCGACCTGGTGGCGGATGGCCTCCCGCCTCCCGCGTACTCTCGGCGCCGCCGTACGGCTCGGCTGGGCAGCCGACCGGCCCGCGATGCTCTGGCTGGGCCTCACCCAACTCGTCGTAGCCGTCTCCGCCGCTGTCGCCCTTGCCGCGTTGCCCGGCGCGATGAACCACCTCTTCAGCGGTGGGGACGTCGCCGCGCGCGTGACGGCTGCGACTCCCGCGCTCGTCGTCGCCGCCGTGGCGAGTGCCGTACGGGCGGGGGCGGACGCGCTTGCGGTCTACGCAGCCGCTCGCCTCGCTCCCGAAGTCGCCACCGAGGCTGACCTCCAGATCCTCGCCGCCGCCCCGCAGGTCGAACTGGAGGCGTACGACCGGCCCGGGTTCACCGACCGCCTCCAGGCCGCAGGCAAAGGCGCTGAGGCCACCGAGGACCTGATCGGCGACGCGCAGGCCATGGTCTCCGCGCTCGCCCAACTCGTCGCCGCCGCATCGGTGCTGACGGTTCTGCACCCGCTGCTCCTCCCGCTGCTTCTGCTGGCCGTGGTGCCGAAGGGCGCCGCAGCGGTGACCACCGCGCGCATCCAGCACCACGCGGACTTCCAGAACATCTCCGACAATCACCTGCGTTACCTGCTGCGGTACTACTCCACCGACCGCCGTACCGCCGCCGAGGTCCGCGCCGCCACCATGTCCGGCTTCCTGATGACCTGGTACCGGGAGATCACCGACCGGATCAAGGCCACTCACCGGGAGGCGGCGCCGCGCGTGCTGCGGGTGACCCTGGTCGGCTCCGCCGTCAGCGGGCTCATGCTCGCCGCCACGTGGGCCGCGCTCGGGTGGCTCGCCGCGACCGGACGGATGGACCTCGCGGTCGCCGCGACCGCTGTGGTGGCCGTACGGACGTCGACCGGTGCGCTGACCTCGCTGGTGATGGCCGCCGCCCGCACCTTCCGTACCAGCCTCTACCTGGAGGACTGGCAGTCCTTCCTGCGTCACGCGAAGAGCCTGCGCGCCGAGCGTGGCAACGCGGTGATCCCGGACGAGGCGCCCGTCGAGATCGAGGCGAAGAACGTCACCTACGCCTACCCGGGCGCCGGGTCTCCGGCGGTGGACGACGTCAGCCTCACCCTGCGCCAGGGCGAACTCATCGCGCTGGTCGGCGAGAACGGCTCCGGGAAGACCACTCTCTCCCGCCTCCTCACCGGCCTGTACCTGCCCACCTCCGGCACGGTCACCTGGGACGGCACAGACCTCGCCGAGGCCGACCCGACAGGCGTCTGGTCGAAGGTCGGGCTCGTGCCGCAGGACTACACCCGCTGGCCCATGGACCTGCGCGCCAACATCCACCTCGGCCAGCCCCGCAGTGACGACGACACCTCGCTGCTCCAGGCCGCGCATGCGGCCGGCGCGGACGGTGTCATCGACAAGGCTCCGTACGGGCTCGACACCCTGGTCGCCGGCTCCAATTGGGGCGGCACCGACCTGTCCGGCGGACAGTGGCAGCGCATCGCGGTCGCCCGCGCGTTCTATCGGGACGCCGCCATGCTGATGCTCGACGAGCCGACGTCCGCGATGGACCCGAGGGCCGAGCACCTGGTGATCCGCCGCTTCAAGGAACTCGCCGCAGGCAAGGCCGCCGTGTTCGTGACGCACAACCTGGAGAACGCCCGCATCGCGGACCGCGTCGTCGTCCTCGACCACGGCCGGATCGTCGAGACGGGGACCTTCGAATCCCTCCTCGAAGCGGCGGGCCTGTTCGCCGAGCTCTACAAACTCGCGCAAGACCGGTGAAGACCGCCGCCCAGGTGAGGCCGGCTCCGGCTTCCCCATGCGCCGGCGTCGTCGAGGGCGGTCACGCTCGGGGCGGCGGTGTCGTGGTCCTCGAAGCGCGACGGCCCTCCATCACCGGTGATGGAGGGCCGTACGTTGTTCTCGCTCTCACGAAGCGTCCGGCGCCGCCTCCACGCTGTACTCGTAGCCGATGGCCAGCCGGTAGGGCAGGCACCATTCGCCGTACTCGATGACTCCTTCGTCGTCCCAGAGGCGGTGGACGCCGGCGAGGATGGGGGAGCCGACGCGGAGTCCGAGGAAGCCTGCTTCGCGTGCGTCGGCGTCCCGGCCGTGGATGTCGTCGCGTCCTGCTGTCACCTGCCTGCCGGTCGCCTGCTGGATCTTCAGGAGCAGTCCGGGGGAGGAGGTCCGTGAGGTGGACAGCAACTCGGGTACGGCGGCGGCGAAGTGGGCCGGGTGCCAGGTGACGAAGAGGCCGGTGCGCTGCTGGCCCCGGCCGGTGTGCCACTGGCGGCGGACGACCTGGTCGCCGTCGTCGAGGTCGAAGATCTCGGCGACGTACTGGGGCGGTTTGATCAGCTCGGCGGTCGTGACGATCATCGTCTCGCCCTCGGCGAGCACCGAGCCGGTGCGCAGGACGCGGGTGATGCGGTCGTAGCCGGAGGGGGCGACCTCGGGGGCGTTGGCGACGAAGGTTCCCCGTCGCGAGGTGGTGATGTAGCCCTCGACCTGGAGCTGATCGAGGGAACGGCCGAGGGTGGCGACGGACACACCCTCACTCTTGGCGAGTTCCCGCACGGGCGGGAGTTTCTCGCCTTCCTTGAGGGCGCCGTCGAGGATGCGGCGGCGGATGCGTTCCGCGACTTGCATGTAGGGGTGATTGGCGTCCGGCATGGCGCCTCCCGTGGTGGTGTCCCAGGTCACGTTACTTTCTGTCCTAGAGCATGCATCGAACCCCCGCGACGGGCGAACGTCCGGGGGTGTGGCCGACGCTGGTTGGGAGCGCCAACATGCATGACCTTGGCCGCTGGGTGTGTTGAGGCCCGGTCCCGTCCTCGCGGAAGGGGTGGCCTGATGGGCGCGCAGAGGTCGGCCCCAGAGGGTGCGGGGGAGGGTGCGGCGGTGGCCGTGCGCCTCGGGGACGTGGTGCGGGACACCGGCAGGGGCAAGGTCGGTGAGGTGATGGGGTTCATCGGCCCGTACGTGCAGGTGCGTCCGGTCGGGGGCGGCATCGAGTGGGACGCGCGCCCGGAGCTGCTGCGGCCGGTGTCGGCGGCGGAGGCGTTGAGCGCGAACGTGTCGGTGGCCAACGCGCGGTCGAGGGGAGAGCGGCTGTGAACGGCTTCGATTCCCTTCCGGTCGATGTGGAGACGATGCGCGCGACGGCGGCGCGGGTGCTCGCGGATGACACCGGGTTGCCGACCGCCGATGAGCTGGAAACCCTGGTCCTGATGTACCGGGGGCATCTGATGGTGCTGATCCCGGAGATCGGGCGGGTTGCGCTCGGGCGTCCCGAGGGCGATGCCGACGTGGTGGCCGCGTGGGCCGGTGTGGGAGAGGCGCGGAGGCGGCTCGACGCGGTGGGGGACGGTGGGTTTCCCCGCGAGGTGGCGCACGCGCGGCGGCTGGCCCGGTCGGTCGTCTGCCTCCTCGGGCACCTGGAAAACCTGTGCGGTCGCCGTGAAGCGTTCGCCGCCCATCACTACCCCACCACCCAACTCGCCGCTTCCCGCGCCCGAACCGACTGCCGCAAGTTCCTCCTCGCCTGCGGCATCCCCGTGGACGACGACTTCGCCGAAGAACTCACCCTGGTGGTCGACGAGTTGATCACCAACGCTGTCACCCACGGCCGAGTCCCCGGCACCACGGGCCGTCAGGTCCGCCTGACGATCGCCCACACCGACGGCGTCTTCCGCGTCGAGGTCCGCGACACGCAGAGCGACAAGATGCCGCAGCTCAAGAAGGCCGGCGTCGAGGACGGCGGGGGACGGGGCCTCGCCCTCGTGGACGCGTTGGTCAGCACCTGGGGCGTCGTCAGCGAGGTGATCGGCAAGACCGTGTGGGCCGAGAAGGCGATTCCGGCGCAGAAGCCCACCTGACAGCAACGGAGTTGCACCTGTGAGACACCTCGTCCGCCGCCTGTTGGCCCGGCTGCCCTACCCGCGAAGCCCTCGCTCTCGCCCTGCCTCCTACATCCACGACCCGTACGTCACCCCTTTCCCGTCCCTGGCCACTCCGCGCTGTGGCCCCACCCCTCCCCTGAACCAGCCCCTCCGGACACCCCCACCCGAACGGCGCCCTGAACGACAAGCGGGCCCCGGCCGCCTCAGCAGCCAGAGCCCGCCCGATCACCTACCCGGGTTCAACCGGACCTCAGACGTTGACCCCGAAGTCCTGGGCGATGCCCGCGAGGCCGGACGCGTAACCCTGGCCGACCGCGCGGAACTTCCACTCCGCGCCGTTGCGGTAGAGCTCGCCGAAGACCATGGCGGTCTCGGTGGCCGCGTCCTCGGAGAGGTCGTAGCGGGCGATCTCGGCGCCGCCGGCCTGGTTGAGGATGCGGATGTACGCGTTGCGGACCTGGCCGAAGTTCTGCGAGCGGTTCTCGGCGTCGTAGATCGAGACCGGGAAGACGATCTTGTCGACGTCGGCCGGGAGGGCCGCGAGGTTGACGTTGATCTGCTCGTCGTCGCCCTCGCCCTCGCCGGTGCGGTTGTCGCCGGTGTGGACGATCGTGTTGTCCGGGGTCTGCTTGTTGTTGAAGAAGACGAAGTGGGCGTCGGAGTAGACCTTGCCCGCCGGGTTGACCGCGATCGCGGAGGCGTCGAGGTCGAAGTCCGTGCCGGTGGTCGTACGGACGTCCCAGCCGAGGCCCACGGTGACGGCGGTCAGGCCCGGAGCCTCCTTGGTGAGCGAGACGTTGCCACCCTTGGACAGGCTTACAGCCATGGTTGGGAGTCCTTCCCTGTTGTGTACGTCGTGTCGTGCCGTATGGCGTGAACCTACAGCTACCCCTTGAACGCCCCAAGGTGCCGCGAAGGTTCCCGCCCCCTTTACTTTCTTTACCTCTAAAATCGGGTGACTCCGCACGCCTCCCGCCCCACCATGGAACACATGTCCGGTCCCTATGTCGTCAGAGGCTCCGTCTCCCTCCCGGAGGCCGAGCTGACGTGGCGTTTCTCGCGGTCGTCCGGGCCGGGCGGGCAGCATGTCAACACCAGCGACACCCAGGTGGAGCTGCGGTTCGACCTCGCGCGCACGGAGTCCCTGCCGGCCGTGTGGAAACAGCGCGCGCTCGAACGCCTCGCCCCCCGCCTCGTCGACGGCGTGCTCGTCGTCCGCGCCTCCGAGCACCGTTCGCAGTGGCGCAACCGCGAAGCCGCCGCCGTCCGCCTCGCCTCCCTCCTCGCGGAGGCGACCGCCCCACCGCCCAAGCCCCGCCGCGCCACCCGCGTCCCCCGCGGCATCAACGAACGCCGCCTGCGCGAGAAGAAGGCCCGCGCGGAGACGAAGCGCGGCAGAACGGGCCGCGACTGGTGACGCCGCCGACGGCGTGACTCTGGGGTATTACTTCAACTCCAGCACCCCCACCACCTCGTCCTCCCCCACCATCTCCCCGTTCTTCCGGAACCCCAGCCCCAGATAGAACCCCTCGGGCCCGTGCTCCCCGAGATGCCAGGTGACGTGGAACTCGGACGTCCCCCGCCGCCGCAACTCCTCCGCCACGGCCTGGACGGCGAACCGCCCGTACCCCTTGCCCTGTTCGTCCGCGGCGATGTTCAGCCGCCACAGCCCCGAGCGCCGCAGCGACCCCCCGTCGTCGTGCCAGTCGACGTCGAGGAACGCCATCAGGAACCCGACGACCCGCTCCCCGTCGACGATGACCCGGGGCCAGGCGACGCCGGGATGCACGTACGCCTCCGCGAGCGACGTCGCCACGGGTGTGACGGCGTACTCCTGCTCCGGCCGGACGGCGACTGCGATCGCGTCCGCGAAGTTGGCCGGTGTGATCTCTTCAAGTCGAGGCATGGACATGCCCGCACCCTAAACACGCGGGCCCCCTGAAATCCCCCGTATTTCCCCGCACCCCCTGCCCCGCACCCCCTCACCCCAACTGCCGGTACCGCCCCCGGAAGTACATCAACGGCCCACCCTCCGCACTCGGCAGCGAAGCCGCCAGCACCCGCCCGATCACCAGCGTGTGGTCCCCGGCGACGACCCGCTGCTCGGTCCGGCACTCGAGGTTCGCCAGCGCCCCGCCCACCAGCGGCGCCTCGGTGAACCCCCCGCGCCGGTAGGGGATGTCCTCGAACAGCAGCCGGTCGCTCAGCCGCCCCTTCATCGCGAACCGCCCGGCGATGTGCCGCTGGCTCTCGGAGAGGACGGAGACGCCCCACAGGGGCTGCTCGTCGAGGAGGTCGTCCATGCGGGAGCCCGCGCGGAGGCTGATGAGGACGAGGGGCGGGTCGAGGGAGACGGACATGAACGCGGTGGCGGTCATGCCGACGTCCTCGGCGGGCGGCGCGGTGGGGTCCCCGGGGTCGAGGGAGGGCTCCTGCGCGGTGACCAGCACCACTCCGCCGGCCAGCCGGGCCATCGCGGCCCGGAATTCGTCGTTGCTCACCCCCTCAGCATGCCCGGCGGGCGAGAGGGCGGGGGGCGGGAGAATGTTCGGCACGCTCGGCACGCTAGTGTCCGCCCGCCCCGCCCCACATCGGACCTGCGCCCGATACGGGTCGTACGACCGGGTCCTACGACCGTCCGGGAACCCCGGCGCCGCGCGATCCGTCCACGTACAGTAAGCGCTGTCCAAACGCTCGGTAACCCCGCCGGACCACTCTGAAAATTGCAGAAACCCTGCCCAATTGTTCATGTTTTGATGTGACTTGAGTCACAAGAGAAGATAATTGTTGACCCTGTGTACCGAGTGGGCAGCGCACTGTGATTCAGTGGCAGTGAAATGGTACGCCGATGAACAACCCTTGATTCGCTGCGAAGTCTCGGGGGGAGGGCGAGCATGGAGACCGAGTCGGAACCCTATGTCCGCCTCGCGTCCCTGCGGCAACTGCACCAGGCGATGGCCGACATGAACACGGCCCGCAGCCTGGCTGACACCTTGCAGACGGTCGCGGACGGAGTCGTGAACGCCCTCGGCTACGAGCTGGCGTGCGTCAACCTCGTACGGAACGACGGCGACCTGGTCGTCGCCGCGTTCGCGGGCAACCCCGCCGCGGAGGCGCTGATCACCGGCCGCGTCGGCTCCCGGGAGTCTTGGGAACGGCGCCTGGCGATGGGCCAGAAGTGGGGCGACCTGGTCTTCATCCCGCACAACGAGGGCTGGGTACTGGATGACGACGACGTACCCCAGTGGTACACCGACGGCCCCCCGCCCCGCTTCGAGGACGAGTGGCACCCCTCGGACCGCCTCTTCGCCCCCATGTACACCCCGGCATCCCCCGGAGGTACCTGTGGAGAACTCATCGGCGTCCTGTCGGTGGACCGCCCGCGCAACGGACGGCTGCCCGGCGCCTGGGGCCGCGAAGCCCTTCAGATGTACGCCTTCCAGGCGGCCATAGCGGTCAGCAACGCCCGCCTGCGCTCCAACATCCAGCGCGCGCTGGTCCGCCTGGAACGCGAGCAGCAGGCCCTGCGCGCGAGCGAGGAGTCCTTCCGCGCGGCTTTCGAGTTCGCCCCCTCGGGCATGGCCATCGCCGAGATGGGCGGCGAGCAGCACGGCCGAATACTGCGGACCAACGACGCCCTGTGCCGCCTGCTGGGCCGTCCCGCCTCCGCGATGCGCCGCTACGCCTTCTCGGACCTGGTCCACCCGGAGGACATCGGTACCCTCCTGCGTACCTCCGCGGAGGGAGGCCGCGCGGAGGTACGCCTCTGCCGCCGGGACGGCACCTACCTCTGGGTCTCACTCCGTAACTCCGTGGTGGCGGACGCCGCCGACGGGCCCCGCTTCCTCCTCACCCACATCGAGGACATAGAGGACCGCAAGCGCCGCGAGCTCCAGCTCGCCCACCGCGCCTCCCACGACTCCCTGACGGGCCTGCCCAACTCCGCCGAACTGCGCGCCCGCCTCTCCGCGCGCCTGTGCCGCCGTCCGCAGTCCACCCACCCGGCCGCCGTCGACGCGATGGACCACACGTACGGCCCCGGCGCCCACGACGCCAACGGCCACGGCTTCGACTTCCACCCGGTGCGCACCGCCCCGTACGACGGGTACGACCACGTCCACGTCGTCGCCCCCGAGGAGAGCGCCCGCGACGACGGGACGAAGGGCCTCGCCGTCCTCTTCTGCGACCTCGACGGCTTCAAGTCGATCAACGACCGGTTCGGGCACAACGCGGGCGACGCGGTCCTCATCGAGGTCGCCCGGCGCCTCGGCAACGCCGTCCGCGACGGCGACACGGTCGCGCGGCTCGGCGGCGACGAGTTCGTGATCCTCGCCGACGGCCTCGGCCGCGCCGACGCCACCGACCTCGCCGTCCGGCTGCGCAACGAGATCATCCAGCCGATCCGCGCCGAGGACCGGGCCGTCCGGGTCGGCGCCAGTTTCGGCATCGGATGGGCACAGTGCGGCATGACGGCGGACGAGGTGTTGAAGTCCGCTGACGAGCGGATGTACGTCGAGAAACGATCTCGTCCCAAACAGCACCGGCGCGCGGGCTGAGCCGCAGGTCAGCGGGTTCGAGGGGCCGGAGTCACCCGTTCGGCCCCGGCGGAGCGGGTAGGCTCGCTCTTCTCACCACCTTTGTAGACGGCCCCGCACCTGTTGAGGAGTTCGAGGGATGACGCCCGGCAACAACGGCGCGAGCACGCCGGAGGACGACGATCCGTTCGGCTACCTCTACGAGGACGGACAGGCCCGGGGAGCGCAGCCGCCGTCCGGGGGCTACGGCTACCCGAACTCGGTGAACCGCGTCCGCGCGGTCGGCGACCGCCGCCCGGCGGGCCAGCAGCAGACGGCCGCGTACGGCCAGCCGCCCCAGCAGTACGGCCAGCCGCAGTACGGCGCCCCCCAGCAGCAGACGGCCCCCTACGGCCAGGTCCCCCAGCAGCAGGGCGCCTACGGCCCGCCCCCGGGCGCCCCGCAGCAGCCCTCGCGCTCCGGCAACCGGGGCGGCGGCGGCCGTGGCCCCAACACCAAGGGCCTCCTCATCGGCGCCGTCGCCGTCGTCGTGGCGGTCGTCGTCGGCATCGTCGTCGCGGTGTCCCTCGGCGACAAGAAGGACGACGAGGCGGGCGGCGGCACGACGCCCACCCCGCAGGCGTCCACCTCACAGAGCGCTTCGCCCAGCGACTCCGGCAACAGCCCGTCGGCCCAGAGTGAGCTGCCCCCGCCGACCGACGCGAAGGCGATGAAGCTGGAGGGCGGCGCGACCACCGCGTCGGACATAAAGGGCTCGAAGTCGGGGACGTACGTCACGGGCCTCAACGCCCAGGGCGCCTCGGTCACGTGGACGGTCAACGGCATCCCGGCGGACGGGACTTACACCGTCTTCGCCATCTTCAACGTGATCGGCGAGAAGCAGGAGATGACCCTCTCGATCAACGGCAAGCCCTTCGGCAGCAAGATGAACTTCAGCGACTTCACCGGCGCCAAGGACCCCGCCCAGGCATGGGCCGAGACCTACGCCTGGCCGACGCTGACCAAGGGCACCAACACCATCTCCATCTCCTGCCAGCAGGGCGACAAGTGCAACGTCCTGCTCGACCAACTGGAGCTGAAGAAGGGCGCCGTGAAGGACTAGGCCGCGTTGACCTCTCCCCGGACGACGACCCGGCCCACCCACTCCTCGTAGGCCCCCCGGTCGAACTCCCCGGCCCCCGGCGCGAGGACGGTCGCCATCGACAGGGCGAGGGCGCGGGACAGCCGCTCGGGCCAAGGGAGTTGGTGGGTGAGGCCCGAGAGGAGGCCGGCGGTGGTGGAGTCGCCGGCGCCGGTGGGGTTGCCGTGGAGGCGGGTGGGCGGGGTGGCGCGCCAGCGGCCTTCCGGGGTGAGGGCGAGCAGGCCCTCGGGCCCGAGGGAGGCGATGATCGAGCGGGCGCCGCGCCTGCGGGCGTCCCGGACGGCCGTCAACGGGTCGTGGGAGCCGGTGAGTTCGGCGAGTTCGTCGACGTTCGGCGTGATCAGGTCGGGGCGGGCCGCGACCCCCCGGCGCAGGGGTTCACCGCTCGTGTCGAGCAGGACGGGGACACCCGCCGCGCGCGCCGCCCGCACCAGCCCCGCGTACGCGCCGACCGGCACGCCCTGCGGGAGGCTGCCGCACAGGGCCACCGCCGAGGCGGAGGCGAGGAGCCCGTCGTACACCTCCAGGAACGCGTTCCACTCCGCCGGTGTGACGACCGGGCCCGGTTCGTTGAGCTGAGTCGTGTCACCGGTGCGGGTGTCGACGACGGCGACGGTCCTGCGCGTGGTCCCCGAGATCGGGACCAGCGCGTCGACGACCCCCGGAACCCTGGTGAGTTGGTCCTGGACGACCTTCCCCGTCACGCCGCCCGCGAAGCCCGTCGCCGTCACCTCGTGGCCGAGGGCGGCGAGGACGCGGGCGACGTTCAGGCCCTTGCCACCCGGTCGTTCGAGGACGTCCGTGACGCGGTGGGTGGTGTGCGGGCGCAGTCCGCTCACCCGGTAGGTGATGTCGAGAGCGGTGTTGAGCGTGACCGTGAGGATCACCTGCCTCGACCTCCCCCTTCGTCGGCGCTCCTGACGTGCTTCCAAAGGTCAGATCATGCCAAAGAGACGGGGCCCCGCCCAGCCCGCGGGTGAGTGACAGCCGCTCGGCTCACGCCAGTTGGAGGGGTTTTACCCAACTGCCCTGCCTCATCACGCCCTTGAGGTCGAAGTTCTGGTCCAGGACGAGGACGTCCGCGAACTTGCCGGGCTCCAGGGAACCGATCTCGTCCCAACGGCCCAGCAGGCGGGCCGGGTTGACGCACAGCGCCTGGACGGCGTCCTCGACCGTGATGCCGTCGACGGTCACCGCCCGCTTGAACGCGCGGTCCAGCGTCAGCGTCGAGCCCGCGATCGCGCCGCCCTCCGTCAACCGTGCGACGCCGCCTGCGACGTCGACCTCCAGCGGGCCCAGCAGGTATCGGCCGTCGCCGATGCCGGCCGCGTCCATCGCGTCCGTGATGAACGCGACGCGCTCCGCGCCGGCCAGCCGGAACGCCAACTCCAGTGCCGCCGGGTGGAGATGGGTGCCGTCGTTGATCAACTCGACGGTCACGCGGGGGTCTTCGAGGAGCGCGGCGACCGGTCCCGGCGCTCGGTGGCCCAGCGGGGGCATCGCGTTGAACAGGTGCGTCGCCACCGTCGCGCCCGCCTCGATCGCCTCCCTCGTCTGCTCGTACGTCGCGTCCGTGTGGCCGATCGCGGCGATCACCCCGTGCTCGACGAGGAGCCTCACCGAGTCGATGCCGCCCGGGAGTTCGGTGGCCAGGGTGACCATCCTGGCCTGCCCGCGCGCCGCGTCGATCAGCTTCCGGACGTCCGCCGGGTCCGGATGCCGCAGCAGCGCCTCGGAGTGGGCGCCCTTGCGGCACGGCGAGATGAACGGGCCCTCGAAGTGGATGCCGGCGATCTCCCCGTCCTCGGCGAACTCGCTGAGTACGCCCGCCTGTCGGGTGAGGACGTCCATGTCGTCCGTCACCGTCGAGGCGACGAGGGTCGTCGTGCCGTGGGTGCGGTGCGTGTGCAGCGCCTTGCGCACGGCCTCGGGGCCGCCGGAGAACGAGGCTCCGCCTCCGCCGTGGTTGTGCAGGTCGACGAAGCCGGGGATGAGGTAGTGGCCGGTGAGGTCGAGGCGCCGGGCGTCCGGCGGGGGAGCGGCGGTGATGCGCGCGCCGTGCACGGCGAGGTCCTGAACGCCGGTTCCCGAGGGGAGGACCACCTGTGCGCCGGTGAGGACCGTCGACTCTGCTGCCATCACGGCGTTTCCTCCATGCCGTCCGTCTTCCTCAGAAGATCCCATGCCATCAGGCCCGCTCCCAGGCAGCCTGCCGTGTCGCCCAGGGCCGCCGGGGTGATCTTGGGCAGGTGTTGGAACGTCACCCGCCGGCTGACAGCCTCGCGCAGGGGGGTGAAGAGGGTGTCGCCCGCTTCCGCGAGGCCGCCGCCGATCACGATCGTCGCGGGGTCCAGGAGGGTGATCGCGGTCATGAGGCCGTCGGCCAGCGCGGTGATCGCCCGGTGCCAGACCTCCCGGGCCCGCTCGTCGCCCGCGTCCACCGCCTTCGCGCAGTCGGCGGCGTCGCCGCCCCCGGACACCCGCGCCCAGGCTTCGGAGACGGCCGCCGCCGAGGCGTACCGCTCCAGGCAGCCGTGTTGGCCGCAGGGGCAGGGGAGGCCGTCGGGGCGGACGACGACGTGGCCGATCTCGCCGGCGGAGCCGTGGGCGCCGGGCTCGATGCCGGCGGGGGTGCCGAGCGCGCCGGCGATACCGGTGCCGAGGGCGAGGAAGAGGAAGCGGGGGGTGTCGCGGGCGGCGCCGAGCCGCCCTTCCGCGAGGCCGCCCGTGCGGACGTCGTGCCCGAGCGCGGCCGGCGCGCCGACACGGTCCGCGAGCAGCGCCCGCAGGGGAGCGTCGCGCCAGCCGAGGTTCGCGGCGTAGACGGCGACCCCGTGGGGTTCGTCGATGATGCCGGGGACGGCGAGACCGGCGGCCAGCGCGGGCCCGCCGAGGTGCTGGACGCCGTACGCGCGCAGGTCGTCCGCGAAACCGAGGATCCCCTCGATCACCGCCTCGGGCCCCCGCTCGCGCGCCGTGGGCCTGCGATCGCGGTGCAGCAGCGCGCCGTCCGCGCCGACGAGGGCGCCCTTCATCGCGGTGCCGCCCACGTCGAGGGCGATGACATGTCTCACGGTGACAGTGTGGCCGAGGACCCGGAAGAGGTCTAGTCCACTCAGGTGGTGTAGACCTTGATCCGACTATCGGACAACTTGCATGGAGTGGACACCGGTGACACACAGGGGCTGGGTCGGGGCTGTGGCCGCGTTGGGCTTGACGGTGACGGTCGGAGGGTGCGGCGTCCTCGGCGGCGACTCGGATCACGTCACCCTCAGACTCGTCGCCGCGGACTACGGCGACAGCGCGGCCAACAGCTCCAAGGTGTACTGGGCGAACCTCGTCAAGGCGTACGAGAAGGAGCACCCCGACGTCGACGTCCAGGTCAGCGTGTACTCCTGGAACGACGTCGACCGCGAGGTCAAGGAGATGGTCGACGCCGGGGACGCGCCCGACATGGCCCAGATCGGCTCCTACGCCGACTACGCCGCCAAGGGACTCCTCTACCAGGCCAGCGACCTGCTCTCCATCTCCACGCAGGCCGACTTCGTCTCCCAGCTCGCGAACGCGGGCAAGGTGCGCGGGCAGCAGTACGGGATGCCCTTCGCCGCGTCCACCCGTCTCCTCTTCTACAACAAGGCGCTCTTCTCGTCCGCCGGGATCGCCGAGGCGCCCACCACCTGGGACGAACTCGCCGCCGACGCCGCCAAGTTGAAGCGGGCCGGGGTCGACTACCCGTACGCGCTGCCCCTCGGGCCCGAGGAGGCGCAGGCCGAGACGATGCAGTGGATGCTCAGCGGCGGCGGGGGGTACACCTCGACGGCCGGGACCTACAGCCTCGACTCCACCGAGAACGTCCACACCTTCACCTGGCTCAAGGACGAACTCGTCGACAAGGGGCTGACGGGGCCCGTCGCGCCCGGCAAGCTCAACCGGGCGCAGGCGTTCTCCGCGTTCGCCGCCGGCGACGTCGGCATGCTCATCGGGCACCCCTCGCTCATGAAGGCCGCCCGCGACAAGGGCGTCTCCTACGGGATGGTCCCCATGCCGTCCAAGGGGGGTGCCCGGACGCTCACGATGGGTGTCGCCGACTGGATGACGGCCTTCCGCCGGCACGGGCACCGGGACGAGATCGGCCGCTTCCTAGACTTCGTCTACGACCGGGACAACGTGCTCACCTTCTCCCGCACGTACGACCTGCTGCCGGTGACCTCCTCCGCGTCCCAGGTCATGTCCACGGCCGCCGAGGACCGCGAGCTGGAACCGTTCCTCGCGCAGCTGCCGCTCTCCGAGCTGTATCCCGTGGGGCGGACGTCCTGGGCGAGTGTCGCGGCGACGGTCAAACAGGGCATCGGTGCAGCGGTGGCCTCCGGCGGAAACCCCGCCACGGTCCTGCGGAAGCTGGAAACCGACGCCATGTCCGCCGACAACGCCGCGTCCTGACCGCCCGCTACCCTCCCCCTCATGCCGGACAACCCCCTCACCCCCCGCGAACTCGACATCCTCGCCCTCGAACGCCGCCCCTTCCCCGGCCCCGGCGCCAAAGAACGCGCCATCCGAGAAGAACTCGGCCTGTCCCCCGTCCACTACTACCAACTCCTCAACGCCCTCCTCGACGACACGCGTGCGCTGGCGGAAGACCCGGTGACGATCAACCGCCTCCGCCGGGTCCGGGAGAGCCGACGGGAGGAGCGGTAGGGGGTGGGGGGTTCGGCAGGTATCCGGTCCGCAGGCCGGTGGGGGCTGATCGCGCAGTTCCCCGCGCCCCTGAAAAGACGACACCGAACCCGGCATGGAAAGCGAAACGGAGTTCTCCGGACGCAGCCTTGGGAGGCGCGGTGCCGGTAAGGGGCGCGGGGCTGTACCGATCTGCGGCTCCGCTGCGGGGCGCGACCAGCCATGACGGTGCCGCACCCGCAGTCTTTTAGGGGCGCGGGGCTGTACCGATCTGCGGCTCCGCCGCGGGGCGCGACCAGCCACGACGGCGCCGCACCCGTAGTCCTTTAGGGGCGCGGGGAACTGCGCGAACGGCCCCCACGCGCCCGCGCTCGCCGACGAACCCCAGGCACCTCCCACGAATCGCGCCCCACCCACCCCCGCGCACGACCCTCTATCGTCAACTCCATGGGTACCCACCTCACCCCCACAGCCCGGACCGCCCTGGACGCCATCCGTACGCACCCGTCCCGCTCCCTCCTCGCCTTCGACTTCGACGGCACGCTCGCACCCATCGTGGAGAACCCGGAGAACTCACGCCCGTACCCGGGAGCCGTGGACGCGCTGAAGGTGCTGGCGGATCGCGGCGCGAGGATCGCCGTGATCACGGGCCGGCCGGCCGAAGTGGCCGTGAAGTACGGGGAGTTCGAGGACGTCACGGGGATGACGGTGCTGGGGCATTACGGTGCCGAACGCTGGGACCAGGGAACGGGGCAGATCACCGCCCCGCCCCCACCCCCCGCCTTGGACGACGTCCGCCGAGAACTCCCCGGCGTCCTGGGCGAAGCCGACGCGTGGGTGGAGGAGAAGGGGAGGGCGGTAGCGGTACACACGCGGCGCGCGAAGAACCCACAGGCCCTCTGGGAAGCCCTGAACCCCCCGATCACCGACCTCGCCACCCGCCACGGCCTGATCGTCGAACCGGGCCGACTGGTCCTGGAGATCCGCCCGGCGGGCATGGACAAGGGCGCGGCCCTGACAACCCTGGCCGAGGAGACCGGAGCCGAGGCGATCCTCTACGCGGGCGACGACCTGGGCGACATCCCCGCCTTCGACGCCGTCACGACCCTCCGCGAGACCACAGGCACCCCCGGCCTCCTCATCTGCAGCGGCAGCAAGGAGGTCACGGCCCTCACGACCCGCGCGGACCTGACCGTAGACGGCCCCGCCGGCGTCGTCCGACTCCTGAATCAGCTGGTCAACGAGTTGAGCTGATCCAGGAACCACTGGGTCGGCGGGAGCGCGGTGGCCGCCGCCGCGAGGCGCTTCGTGCGTTCGGCCCGTTCCTCGCGGGGCATGGAGAGCGCTTCGTGGAGGGCGTCGGCGGTCTCCAGGACGTCGTACGGGTTGACGGTGATCGCGTCGTCCCGCAGCTCCCCGTACGCCCCCGCCTCCCGCGAGAGCACCAGCGCGCAGCCGTCGTCGGAGACGACCGGGACCTCCTTGGCGACGAGGTTCATGCCGTCGCGGATGGGGTTGACGAGGGCGACGTCGGCGAGGCGGTACGCCGCGAGGGAGCGGGCGAAGTCGTCCTTGAGATGGAGGAGTACGGGGGTCCACGTGGCCGTGCCGTACACGGAGTTGATCTCGTCGGCGACGCGCTGGACCTCGTCCATGTAATCCCGGTACACCTTGAGGTCCTGCCGGGAGGGATACGCGAAGGCCACGTGGACGACGCGGTCGTGCCACTCGGGGCGCGTGTCGAGCAGGTGCCGGTACGCCAGGAGTCCCCGGACGATGTTCTTCGACAGCTCCGTGCGGTCGACCCGGACGATCGTGAGGCGGCCGTCCCCGATCTCCTCCCGGAGTGAGGCGATCCGGTCGCGGACGTCGGGCTGGTCGGCGCGGTCACGCAGGAAGTCGGCGTCGGCCCCTAGGGGATGGATGCCGATACCCGTAGTACCCGTGCCGTCGGGACAGCAGGCGGTGAAGGCGTCGGCCCAGCGCTGCGTGAGGAAACCGAGGCGGTCGGCGGCGAGCAGGCTGGTCAGGAGCTGCGTGCGGATGTCGTTCGGGAGCAGCGCGAAGTAGTCCGGCGGAGCCCACGGCGTGTGCGAGAAGTGCCCGATCCTCAGGTCGGGACGCAACGCCCGCAGCATCCCCGGGACCAGGCACAGGTGGTAATCCTGGACGAGTACCGCGGCCCCCTCCGCCGCCCCCTCCGCCAGCGCCTCCGCGAACGCCCGGTTGTACGCCTCGTACGACGCCCACTGCCGCCGGAACTCCCCGTCGAACACGGGCTCCAACGGCGTCTGGTACAGCATGTGATGAACGAACCAGAGCACGGAGTTCGCGATGCCGTTGTACGCGTCCGCGTGCACGTCGGCCGGAATGTCCAGCATCCGCGTCCCCGGCTCACCGACCCCGCGCCGCACGGCCTCCCGGTCCCCGTCCGACAACGCGCTGCACACCCACAGCGCCCCCGCGTCCGCGTCGATCGCCGAGAGCCCCGATACGACACCGCCCCCACCCCGCTTGGCGACCAGCGAGCCGTCCTCCCCCACCGAGTACGAGACGGGCCCCCGGTTGGAGGCAACCAGCACACGCGAAGCACCAAACGTCATACGCCTGAACCTAGCCACCCACCGCCCTGCTCAAACGTTCGGTCGCGGGGCGGGAGACGTCGTATACAGCGGCCTCGGGCGGGCCGGGACCGGGGTCAGGATCGGGGACGAGGCCAGGGGGAGTGGAGGTGGGCGGGACACTGACCCGCCCGCGCGGAGCGCTGCCGGCGTTCCGTGACGGCATCGGCCTCCCGTCAGCCCGCCAGCCTGTGCGGGCCGCTGACACGCTGCTCCTCTTGTGGGGCGTCGCCAGGCCGTGTGCCCGAGGGGTGCCGTCGTGCCCCCTCCTGCGGGGCGCCATCCGCCCGCAGCTCAGCCGGTTACCCCACCCGCCCGCGGTCCAGCCACCCACGCCACCCACGCCACCCGCCGATCACGCCACCTTCCGCCGCGCGTACTCCGCCACCTCCACCATCGGTGGCCGCTCCTCCGTGTCGACGGAGTACGTACGTGCCTCGAACCCGGTGTCGCCGCGTTCGAACTGGGTCAGGGAAGGGCGGATCAAGTGGCCTCGGGCGAGGCGGAGTTGGGCGGTGCGGTAGATCGCGGCGGACATGCGACCGAGGGCCTGCCCGTCCTGGTGGCGGTGTTTGCGGACGCCGATGTCGACCTGGGCGAGCGCGTCGAGGCCGACGAGGTGGAGGGCGTCGACGAGCATGCCGAGTTCGACGCCGTACCCGACGGGGAACGGCAGTTGTTCGAGGAGACTGCGCCGGGCCGCGTACTCACCGCCCAACGGCTGCACGAACCCGGCGAGTTGGGGCCAGTGCATGTTCAGCAGGGGCCGCGCCATCAGCTCGGTGACCCGGCCCCCCTGCCCGGCGGCCCCCGCGAGGGGCCGGTCGTACATGCCCTTGACGAGATCGACGTCCGGATCGGTCAGCAGCGGCCCGACGATCCCGGAGACGAAGTCGGAGGAGAAGTCGCGCAGGTCGGCGTCGACGAAGCAGACGATGTCGCCGGAGGTGACGAGGAGGGACCGCCACAGCACCTCGCCCTTGCCGGGGACGGCGGGCAGGCGCGGCAGGATCGCGTCCCGGTGGACGACCCGCGCCCCGGCGGACGCGGCGACCGCCGCCGTCCGGTCCGTGGACCCGGAGTCGACGACGACCAGCTCGTCGACGAGCGGCACCTGACGCATCAGGTCGTGCCGGATGACGGCGACGATGTCACCGACGGTCGCCTCCTCGTTCAGCGCCGGCAGGACCACGGAGACGGTCCGCCCCGAGGCCCGTTTCGCGGCCATGATCCGGTGCAGGGGGCGATCGGTCACCGACCAGGAGCGGGTGGCCAGCCAGCGCTCGACTTCTTCCAGCACAGTCAGCGGCTCCTCACTGTCACGGTCACACTGCCCAGTGTGATCCATCTCGCGGTTCGGACGACTATCTCAACTGTCGTGGCCTTCGGTTACAGTCTTGAACAACGCTGGTGACCATCGCATGTCGAGGGTCTCCCGCCGACCACCGCGTTCATAACTTCATACCGCTCATCCAGAGGGGCAGAGGGATACGGCCCGATGAAGCCCCGGCAACCCTCCAGCCGGTCTCGTGCGTGATCACGCCGCGAGGCTCCCGGCTAGGGAAGGTGCCAAATCCGTCTCACGGCGAGATGCGTCGTGAGGAAGATGAGGAGAAAGGGCCTCGCCTCCATGGCTGTGCAGACCATCGCGACCAGCAACGACACCGCTGACAACGCCGCCGAGAACGCCGCTGACACCCCCGTCGACCTCGGTCCCGCCCAAGCGCTGAGCTGCCGCGAGTGCGGCCACCGCGTCCCCCTCGGCCCCTCCTTCGCCTGCGAGGAGTGCTTCGGCCCCCTGGAGATCGCGTACGACTTCACCTCGTACGACACCGAGGAACTGCGCGCCCGCATCGAGTCCGGCCCCGCGAACATCTGGCGCTACGCCCCCCTCCTCCCCGTCCCGGCCGACGTCGCCGAGAAGCCGAACATCAACCCCGGCTGGACGAAACTCGTCAAGGCGGACAACCTCGCGGCCGCCCTCGGCGTCTCCCCGGGCAAGCTGTTCATCAAGGACGACTCCGGCAACCCCACCCACTCCTTCAAGGACCGCGTCGTCGCCCAGGCGCTGGAGGCGGCGCGCGCGTTCGGGTTCACCACCCTCTCCTGCTCCTCGACCGGCAACCTCGCCGGTGCCGTCGGCGCCGCCGCCGCCCGCGCGGGCCTGCGCTCGTGCGTGTTCATCCCGCACGACCTGGAGCAGGGCAAGGTCGTCATGGCCGCCGTGTACGGGGGCGAGCTGGTCGGCATCGAGGGCAACTACGACGACGTCAACCGCTTCTGCTCCGAGCTGATCGGCGACGCGGCGGGGGAGGGCTGGGGCTTCGTCAACGTCAACCTGCGGCCGTACTACGCCGAGGGGTCCAAGACGCTGGCGTACGAGATCTGCGAGCAGCTGGGCTGGGAGCTGCCCGACCAGATCGTCGTCCCGATCGCCTCCGGATCGCAGCTCACGAAGATCGACAAGGGGCTCCAGGAGCTGATCAAGCTGGGGCTCGTCGCGGACAAGCCGTACAAGATCTTCGGGGCGCAGGCGGAGGGGTGCAGCCCGGTGTCCGTCGCGTACAAGGCGGGGCACGACGTCGTACGGCCGCAGAAGCCGGACACCATCGCCAAGTCGCTGGCCATCGGGAACCCCGCGGACGGGCCGTACGTGCTCGACATCGCGCGGCGGACCGGGGGTGCGGTGGAGGACGTGACCGACGAGCAGATCGTCGACGCGATCAAGCTGCTCGCGCGGACGGAGGGGATCTTCGCGGAGACGGCGGGCGGGGTGACCGTCGGGGTCACGCGCAAGCTGATCGAGGCCGGGGTGCTGGATCCGTCCCTGACGACGGTCGTGCTGAACACCGGTGACGGCCTCAAGACGCTCG
Organism: Streptomyces roseirectus; assembly: GCF_014489635.1. NCBI lineage: Bacteria > Bacillati > Actinomycetota > Actinomycetes > Kitasatosporales > Streptomycetaceae > Streptomyces > Streptomyces roseirectus. Next base: position 5,352,651 of record NZ_CP060828.1, read on the forward strand.
ACGCGGTGGCCGGCACCGGCCTCACCGCGACCATCCGTCCGACCCTGGACTCCTTCCGAGAGGCTGGCCTCGCATGAGCGTCACTGTTCGTATCCCGACCATCCTCCGCACCTACACGGGCGGGCAGGCCGAGGTGAGCGCCGAGGGCGGGACCCTCGGGGAGGTCATCGCGGACCTGGAGAAGAACCACACGGGGATCTCGGCGCGGGTCCTGGACGACCAGGGGAAGCTGCGGCGGTTCGTCAACGTGTACGTCAACGACGACGACGTGCGGTTCGAGCAGGGGCTCGACACGGCGACCCCGGACGGCGCGGGCGTCTCGATCATCCCGGCGGTCGCGGGCGGCTGAGCCTTACCTCCAGTAACCCTCAGTAAGGTAAATTACCCACTGTTCATCGAATTGCCCCCTCCGCTCGGAAGCGGAGGGGGCAATTCTGTGTGATTGAACGCGGTAGGGTTGGGGAACCCGCTTCCGCTTCTCCTGTCGGCGGCCCTTGATTTCTGCCTTACACCCGACAAGAAGTAGCCAAAGTGTGCGCCTCTTGCGTGGCATTTACGGCATTTGTCCGGCCCGACTTGCCCTGAATTCTGGTGAATTCTCGCCACATTCCGGATCGTGTGCGTCCAGAATTCTCGTCCGATTGACCTGTTGCAGACGGCAGTTGGACAGATACATTCAGCCGCGGTCGACGCGTTCCGGCGCACGCCCCCAATCGACTGGGGGGTGAGGTCTGACCCGGATCCACGAAGTGTGGATCTGCGCAAGGGCCAGTAATAGGGGAGTTAGGCATGGCTCAGGGCACCGTCAAGTGGTTCAACGCGGAGAAGGGGTACGGCTTCATCGCGGTCGACGGTGGTGCGGACGTATTCGTCCACTACAGCGCCATTCAGATGGACGGCTACCGCACCCTCGAAGAGGGCCAGCGCGTCGAGTTCGAGATCTCACAGGGCCAGAAAGGCCCACAGGCCGATATGGTCCGCGTCACCGCCTGAACGAACATTCCACCAGGAGACCCGCATCTGTCCAGGGTGCGGGTCTTTTGGCATGTGCCGCCGCCGCACCCGAAGTCTGTTAGGGACGCGGGGCTGTACCGATCAGCGGCTCCGCCGCAGGGCGCGACCAGCCACAACGGCGCCGCACCCGTAGTCCTTCAGGGGCGCGGGGAACTGCGCGAACGGCCACGACGCACCCGCACCCGCCGACGAACCCCAGGCACCCCCACGATCCGCGCCCCACCCCCCTCCAGGACCTGATCCCACCCATACGGCCTTGCACTCTCAGGGGTCGAGTGCTAATCATTGGCGTTAGCACTCTCCGAGTGAGAGTGACAACGAAGGACCGAGTCGGTGAGGTTCACGGCGAGGGCGGGGCAAGGAACCGCTGAGCCAGGAACCGTCCGTCGCGGGCGCGGGCGCGGTCCACTGCGGTACTCACCCCCAGTCCTGGAGGGACCACTTCACATGGCCAAGATCATCGCGTTCGACGAGGAGGCGCGGCGCGGCCTTGAGCGCGGTATGAACCAGCTCGCCGACGCCGTCAAGGTCACCCTCGGCCCCAAGGGCCGCAACGTCGTCCTTGAGAAGAAGTGGGGCGCCCCCACGATCACCAACGATGGTGTCTCCATCGCCAAGGAGATCGAGCTGGAGGACCCGTACGAGAAGATCGGCGCCGAGCTGGTCAAGGAAGTCGCGAAGAAGACGGACGACGTCGCCGGTGACGGCACGACGACCGCGACGGTCCTGGCCCAGGCCCTGGTCCGCGAGGGCCTTCGCAACGTCGCCGCGGGTGCCAACCCGATGGCCCTGAAGCGCGGCATCGAGAAGGCCGTCGAGGCCGTCTCCGGCGCCCTCCTGGAGCAGGCGAAGGACGTCGAGACCAAGGAGCAGATCGCCTCCACGGCCTCCATCTCCGCCGCCGACACGCAGATCGGCGAGCTGATCGCCGAGGCGATGGACAAGGTCGGCAAGGAAGGCGTCATCACCGTCGAGGAGTCCCAGACCTTCGGTCTGGAGCTGGAGCTCACGGAGGGTATGCGCTTCGACAAGGGCTACATCTCCGCGTACTTCGCGACCGACATGGAGCGTATGGAGGCGTCCCTGGACGACCCGTACATCCTGATCGCGAACTCCAAGATCGGCTCCGTCAAGGACCTGCTCCCGCTCCTGGAGAAGGTCATGCAGTCGGGCAAGCCGCTGCTGATCATCGCCGAGGACGTCGAGGGCGAGGCCCTGTCGACCCTGGTCGTCAACAAGATCCGCGGCACGTTCAAGTCCGTCGCCGTCAAGGCCCCCGGCTTCGGCGACCGCCGCAAGGCGATGCTGAACGACATCGCGATCCTCACCGGCGGCGAGGTGATCTCCGAGGAGGTCGGCCTCAAGCTGGAGAACACCACCCTCGACCTGCTGGGCAAGGCCCGCAAGGTGGTCATCACCAAGGACGAGACGACGATCGTCGACGGCGCCGGCTCCTCGGAGCAGGTCGCGGGCCGGGTCAACCAGATCCGCGCCGAGATCGAGAACTCCGACTCGGACTACGACCGCGAGAAGCTCCAGGAGCGCCTGGCGAAGCTCGCGGGCGGCGTGGCCGTCATCAAGGCCGGTGCCGCGACCGAGGTCGAGCTCAAGGAGCGCAAGCACCGCATCGAGGACGCCGTCCGCAACGCGAAGGCCGCCGTCGAGGAGGGCATCGTCGCCGGTGGTGGCGTGGCCCTGCTGCAGGCTTCCCAGGTCTTCGAGAAGCTGGAGCTGGAGGGTGACGAGGCCACGGGCGCCGCGGCCGTCAAGCTCGCCCTCGAGGCCCCGCTGAAGCAGATCGCCGTCAACGCCGGTCTTGAGGGCGGCGTCGTGGTGGAGAAGGTCCGCAACCTGACCCCGGGTCACGGCCTGAACGCCGCGACGGGCGAGTACGTCGACCTCGTCGCCGAGGGCATCATCGACCCGGCGAAGGTGACGCGCTCCGCGCTGCAGAACGCGGCCTCCATCGCCGCGCTCTTCCTCACCACCGAGGCCGTCATCGCCGACAAGCCGGAGAAGGCCGCCGCGCCCGCCGGTGGCGGCATGCCGGGCGGTGACATGGACTTCTGATCCTCTGCTCGCGCAAGAGCGGAAGATCGGCAGGACAACGCAGAGGGCGGTACCCCAACTGGGGTGCCGCCCTCGGGCGTTCAGCTTTTGTCGGGCACGCAGGGCACGAACTTCCCGTCGTCCTCCCGCACCCAGACGACATACGGCGCGACGCCCTCGCTCTTCAGCGTCACCTTCCACGCCAGGTACTTCCGGACGGCCTTGTCGGGCCCGGTCGTGTTCTCGACCCACTCCGGCATCGGATCCCCGGGATCGTCCGCGCACGTCCCGCTCGCGACGTCGACGGCCATCCCGCCCCGCCTGATCTCCTCCGGCACGGACACCAGCCGCAGCGCGACCTCCTCTCCCCCCGCCTCCTTCACGGACAGCGTCACACTGCCGTCCGAGTTCTTCTCGACGGCGTACGCGGCGGAGTCGGACGACGTCGGCAGCACCGCCCATCCCACGGCGACGGCCGCGCAGACCGCCCCCGCGAGCAGCCCCCGCCGCACCACCCGACGCCGGACCGGCACACGAGCGACGTCCCGCAGGACGGCGTCCCTCTTCAGCTCGTCGAGCAACCTCTCCTCGAAGCTCATGCCCCACCTCCCACGGTCCGCACTTCGGCCTGTTCCACGACGATGTCGTCCCCGCGCAGCGTCTTGCGCGCCCGGTGCAGCCGCACCCGCGCCGTGACCTGCCGTATCCCCAACGCGGCGGCGGCCTCCCCGACGCTCAGCTGATCGACGGCGACCAACTCCATGACGGCCCGCTCCCCCTCGGGCAGCCCGGCGAGCACTTCCAGCGCCCGCCGCCCCGGCCTCTCCGCGTCCAACTGGTCCTCCAGCCGCGCGATGTCGTCCGCGTCCAGCAGCCGCCGCCCCGACACCCGCCGCACCCGCTCGGCCTCCCGGGCGACGCGCCGGTACTCGGACGAGACGACATTCCGAGCGATCCCATACAGCCAGGCGGTCTCACTCCCCAACCGAGCCCGATACGTATGCCCCGAATCCAGCACGGCCAGAAACACCTCGGCCACCAGATCCGCCACGGTGTGCGGATCATCAACCCGCCGAGCCACGAACCGGGTCACAGCCCCCACATGCCGCCGATAGAACCCCTCCAACACCTCCGGATCACTGAGCCCACCCCGTCTCGTTCCCGTCCCACCCACAGGCGCCTCCTTCAAGTCGGGCGGTACGTCTGTTAGTTGGCGGGGAGGGGCGGGAGCGTTACAACTCCTGCTCCGGAGCCGAGAGGAACCCGGATGCCTGCTTCCCAGGGAACGGAACGGACCTGCTGGTAACGGCCGTTGAGGGGTTCGCTGTGCACGGTGGACGAGGCGCTGTTCCGGTCGACGAGGAGGTAGACGGGAATTCCGGCCTCCGCGTACCCGAACGGCTTGTCGAGGCGGGCGCGTTGGTTGGTGTGGTGGTCGCGAGAGGTGATCTCCAGGGCCAGCAGTACGCCGCTGGGGTCGGCCCAGTCGCCCTGCCCGGCGAAGTGCCCGGACGGTGCGAGGACCCCGTCCGGGACGTAACGCCCCTCGCCGTCGGCCTCTGTCCTGAGGCCGACCCCGGGGCAGAGGTCGTGACCGGGGCACAGGGCCAGGAACCGGCGCGGCAGCCACATGCGGAGGCAGGCGTGCGTGCCGTCCCCGAAGGCCCTGATCTCCAGCTCGCCCTTGTTCATGCCTTTGCCCGATGCGACGCCATCGCCTTGCGGATCGCGTTCGCGCGGGCGTGGATCTTGTGGGCGTGCGGGGATCCTGCGGGCGTCGGAGGCACGTCCCCGCACGCCCGGCACATGCCCCCGGGCAACGCCTCAGGTGCCCCCGGCGCCCCACACTCCGAGCACTCCAGCATCCGCAGGGGAGCGACCGGTGTGACCGGAATCGGTGGGAGTTTGTCGGTGAGGCGGCGTTGGAGGAGGGCGGCGGGGGAGTGGATGGGGGAGGGGAGGCCGGCGGTGAGGGTGGTGCGGATGGTTTCCTCTCCGGCGCCGCGGGCGAACCACTCGTCCACCAGCGGAGCGAGACGGGCGCACTCGGCGGCGGAGAGGGACAGCGAGGGCGTGGCACGGCCCAGCGCGGCGAGGAGGATGACGGCGCGGGAACGGGTGGGCGGCGAGGGCTCCTCACCCGGCACATCCCCCCCCGCGTGAACGCGGCCCACCACTCGTCCCCCCGCGCGGCCCGGCTGAACCACGTCCGAGTGACCCAGTGCTCGGTCCCGCACTCGGAGACGACCCGCTCCCGTCCCCGCCTCAAGTGCCCGGCGATCTGGATCCGGTTGAGCGAGGTCCGCAGCGCGCACTGCCCGTACGGCGTCGTCTTGGCCAGCGTCTTGACGGACATGTCCGCCCCGTCGGGAAGCCGGTCGATGTACGCGGCGATGGCGGCATCACGGGGATGCAGATGCCCGAAATCCACGCCCTCGCCCCGGCGTTGGCCAGGAGCGGTCCGCTTCCCGTAACCCGGCTTGGCCATGGGGTGCGCGGGCAGGACGGGGGTACTACAGTTGGCCTCAGCCATGGGAGAGCCCTTCGTGCTAGGAATGGGCAGCTCCGGTGGTCAGACCCCCGCAGATGTTGTGAGCATCTGACGGGGGTCGAAGCGTTCCGGAGCTTGTTAAGTGTGACAACCGCCGCTGTTTCTGCGCGTTTCCGCAGCGATGGGAGCACCGTAGAGCCAACTGACGTTCCGTCGCAACCTGAACGCGAAAAGTCAACTGGCGGGGTGGGAGGGCGGGTTGAGACCCGCCACCCATTCAAAAAAAGACAGCTCAACCCTCGAAGCTCAAACGTCAGGTTCACGTACTGAACAGGGAGACGCCCGCGACGACGCCGTGGGAAGTGGCCGTGGCGCAGGCCGAGGTGACGGGGCTGCTGATCCGTTACACGCAGGCGCCGATCGTGAGGAAGGCAAGGGTCCGTGGCGTTCTGCCGGGGCCCGACGGCACGGCGGTGGTGCGTGTCGCGGTCGGTGGGCGGAAGACGGTCGCCGGTGGTCTGCACGCCGTCTACGAGATGCCGCTCTTCCGGCAGGACGAGACGCTGGGCCCGTGGGAGGTCGTCAGCTGGGTCCGGCACGAGGCGGGCGGGGTGCGGATCTACTCCTCCAGCCAGGTGGACGACGTCCTCGGCGCCCCGCTGATCCGGCTCTCCGGAGACGTGCCGTCCGGCAAGGAACGGCTGGAGGACCGAGCGCACACGCTGCTGACCGCGCTGAGCTGTCCGGCGCCGGGGTACGAGGAGCGGGAGAGCGCCGAGTCGCTGCTCGTCGGCTTTCTGTATCTGGGCGAGGCGCGGATGCGGTTGTACGTACGTCATCAGGACGATCAGGGGGTGATCGCCTGCGACGTGCGGCTCGCGCAGGCGGGACCGGCCGTGATCGCGGAGGTGTTCTCCCGGTCGCGGGAGCGGGAGTTGTGGGAAGCGCCGGGGGAGGACCCGCACTGCCGGGCGACGGTGGACCTGACGCACTGACGGAGGGGGCCGGGGTGTTCCCGGCCCCCCGAGGCTCAAGCGTCAGCGTTCGAGCAACGCGATCCGGATGGCGCGCTCGACGTGGTTGGCGGTGTTGGCGTACCCGTCCCCGTTCGGGTGGACCAGCGTCACGCGCTTGCCGATGAGGCCGCAGTGCAGCTTCGCGGCGGGCAGCGACGCGGGCCAGTACTCGGCGGCGTCCCCGCAGATCCCCTCGACCCACTTCTCGTCGGCGGGCTGGCAGGCGTCGTGGCCGACGCTGGAGGAGTAGACGTCGACGTAGCGGTCACCGAAGAAGTCCGTGACGGTCTGGATCGTCTGGTTGAGCCTCTTGAGGACGTCCTCGCGGAGCCAGTCGACGTCGGCGTGGGTGGTCAGGCCGAGTTCGGTGGGGAGGAGGCGGTTGCACTCGCTGCCGTCCTCCGGCAGGACGGCCGGGTAACCGACGGTGATGATCTTGGCGTTGGGGGCGGCGGTGTGCACCTGCGCCAGCATCTCGATGTACTCGCCCTGGACCCGGGCGAGCTTGTCCTGGATGCTCTCCTCCCCCTCCGGGGGGTTGGTGTAGTACTCGCGGCAGGACCCGTTGCGGGCCCCCTCCTCGACGCACTTGGCGAGGATGTCCCCGAACGGCAGGCTGTTCCCGCCGACGCCGATGGTGACGACGTCGGTGTCGGCGTCGAGGTTGGCCCGCTTGACCTGCGTGTCGACCTCGGCCCACCCGCCCTCGGGCGGCTGCACGGGGCTGATCGGCGTCTGCTTGGTCTCGCCGATGTTCTTGATGGTGGCGTTGCCGCAGCTGACGTTGGTCAGGTGGACGGCCTTGCCGGGCGGGAACTCCTCCAACTCCCGCTCGACCAGCCCGGGATACGCCCCGGATGTCCGATCGCACCCGTCCCGCGCCGGATCCCCCAGCGCGGGCAGCGGGTCCCCGACGAACCCGCCGGCGGTGTACGAGTCGCCGAGCGCGGCCCACTCGTACTGGTCGGCGGCGTTGGCCGCCCCCGAGGGCAGCAGCGCGGCAGCGGTGAGCGCCAGTCCCACGGCCAACACCCGGGCGTGCGGCCTGAACACAGAACGTCGCATGGATTCTCCAGACGTGACGAAGACGGGCGGAACTCGCCCACCAAGATCGTCCAGTCCGCGAGCACCCTCTCCGAATGAATCGGACGAATGCCCCTCGAATGAGCGAATTGGTCAGATCGTCATCCGGTAGAACTTCGACCCCGCACACTGGAGTTGGGTGTGCGGGGTCGTGAAGAGGGGTGCTGGATCAGCGGTGTTGAGTGTTCCGCCGGGCCAGGAACTCGGCGGCCGCACCGACCAGAAGCGCCAGACTCAGCCCCAGCACACCGGCGTTGATGATCGAGGGCCCCTGGGCCCAGGCCCAGCCGCAGCCGACCGCGAAGGCGACGGCCACGGCGATCCGACCGGGTGTCCCGCTGACCGGAAGCAGCGAACGCCGCCCCGCCGCCCGGCGCCGGTACTTGAGCATGACGATCACGACGGCGACCAGCACCAGGATGGCCGGCCCTCCAAAGGCGTCCATCGCCCTACCTTTCTGTACGTCCGTGGCACACCGGACCTACTTGCAGTATCCGCCCTTGTATTCGTACGGCAGGAAGGTCGGCACCTTCACCTCGACGCACTTGCCGTCGGAGTCCGCGTTCCAGGCCACCCGGGAGATGTTGGCCGAGTTGACGACGCCGTACACGTCGAACGGCGGCGGAGCGGCGGCGAAGAGGACTGCCACGAAGCCGGCGTTGGCGGCGAGGTGGGAGGTCTCCTTCTTGTTGAAGTACACCGTGCCGCTGATGATCCCCCAGGTCCACTTGGGGTCGGCGACGACCGGGTAGGCGGTGGAGGGCCCCGGGGCGACGGTCTGCGTGACGGTGTCGCCGACCACCTCGTACGACGTCGGCACGGCGACGCCGTTCGCGTCCTTCGCCCACGGGGTCTCCAGGCCGCCGAGGATCTTGCCGGTGGAGTCGAAGACGACGAGGCCGCCCTCGGCGGTCGTCCGCGCGCTCGCCCCGTCCGGCAGCGTCAGCCTGAACGACTGCTGCCGGGGCGCGTCCGCGTTCTCCAGCGTGAACAGGGCGCGGAAGCCGCCGTCCGTGGTGGCCTGTGCGGCGGTCGTGACGGCGGTTTCGTGGCCCGCGAAGACGGTTGTGCCGCTTGTGCTGGACGCGTCTTTCGTGCCGGGGCCGGGGCCGGGGCCGGTCGCCGGGAGGGTGAGCGCGATCGTGTCGCCGCTCTTCGTCGCGGTGATGGGCTGGTCGGCGCGGGTGGGGAGGGTGACTTGGGCGCCGTCCGCGCTCAACGTGCCGGAACCCTTGAGGAGTTCCTGTGCCCCCGTGGCCTTCTCGATCGTCGCCGCCGCTGTGGTGCCGGTGTCCGTCACCGGGTCGGCCATCGCGCCCGGCGCCACGAGCATGGTCAGTGCTGCGGTGCCGGTCGCGATGACGGCGTTGCGGATCGCCGAACAGGCGTTCACAAGATCGGTACTTGGGGGTGTGGGGGAGTGTGCGGGTTCTCGCCGCCCGCAACCCTTGTCTTGAACCGGCCACTTGACCGAAAAATATCCGCCCTGGAGCGGTTGGGGGTTACGCCTGCTTGAGATCGTCGATGAAGGCGGCCCAGGTCTCGGTGGGGAAGAGGAGATGGGGGCCGTGGGGGTGCTTGGAGTCGCGGACGGGGGTGATGGTGGGGTGGCCGTCGGAGACTTCGAGGCAGTTACCCCCGCTGCCACCGCTGTAGCTGGACCTGTACCAGGTGGCGCTGTCCAGGTCGTACTCAGTGCTGTTCCTCATGCGCGTAATCCTCTGCCACCGACTCGATCAGAGCCAATGAATCTTGCGGAGAGAGTGCGCTTGCGGAGAGAAGGCTGAACAGCATGGCGTGTTGGTTGACCTTGGCCGGGTCGTCCAACAGCCTGCCCATGCCGGGGGCTTCGGCGAAGGAGAGCGGCGGAGCGTCCTCGAACGCCATGAGTTTCAGGGAGCCCTCCATTGAAGGGTGCGCCCCGACGGAGAACGGCAGGATCTGCAGGATGATCCTGTGCTCCTGGGCCAACTTCGCGACGTGGAACAGGTTCTCTGCCATCACCGCAGGGCCGCCGACCGGCCGTCGAAGCACAGCCTCGTCCAGAATCACCCACAACACCGGGGTTGTTGGATTGTCGAGGATCTGAGCCCGCTCCAGCCTGAGGGCCACGTCCTCTTCGATCGAGGCGTCGGACGCCAGCGGGTTGTACGCGCGGAACACCGCCTTCGCGTATGCCTCGGTCTGCAACAGGCCGGGGATGAGTGTGGGCGAGTACTCCCTGATCTCCGTCGCCTCGGCCTCCGCCTCCACCGCCTCCGCGAAGTGGTCCGGATACTTGGACTTGGCCATCGACTTCGTCGTCCGCGTGAAGAAGTCGCCCGTCCCCAACGCGTCATCCAGTTGGGGGCCGAACTCCGGGCGGATACGCCGAATCCCGGCCTCCATCTGCCCCACGTACGACCCGCTCACGAACAGAATCGCGCCCAACGCGGTCTGACTCAGCCCATTCCGCTCGCGCGCGTGCTTCAACTCCTCCCCCACCAGCGCGCGGGACGAAGTAGAAGGGTCGAGGTCCTTACGTTTGGCCATAGCCTGACTCCCTTTCCAGCAGCCGGAGTTGTACGCGCGCTGTCCCTAGCCAGGCTAGAAGAGGGGCCGCCACGCTGTGTGGTGAACGGAAACACCCAGCGTGTAGAGGATGTGCGCAATGAAGGAGCTGACCCCGGGCGAGGAGCCCACCCCGACCATCGACGAGGCGCTGACGAGGCTGAGGGACGCCCTCGCGGACGTGGGCATCACGCTCCCCTCCCTCCGCGTCGACCAGACCTCGGCCACCCACAGCGACCCCCGGTTCCACCTCCTCGACCTGGGCCGCTGCAACGTGGACGTCGCGACCAGCCTGACCGCCGCCCTGACCCGAGCGGGAGCCACGCCGGCATGACGAAGATCGGCACGTACGTCCTGGACACGAGGTCGAACCGCATCGGCGAGGTCATGGACCACCTCAACGGCCACCTCCAGCTCCGCCCCATCGGCGGCGGCCTGGAATGGGACTGCCACCCCACGGACACCCAACTCCCCACCCCCGAAGCCCTGTTGCGGGAACGAGTCCGCTCCCGCAACAGGACGACGAAAGTCCGCGAACGACTGAACCCGTAGTACCCCTAGTCCCCGTAGTACTCGTAATGCGACCCCACCGCCGCCTGCCCGGTGTAATTCGCCCCCGCCTCCGCATCCGCCCCCACATACCGGAACGGCAGCACGACCTCCCGCCCACCCCTAAGGGTCAGCCGATGCGAGGCGTACGAGAACCCGGCGGCCCTGAGAGCCCTCAGGGTCGTACGGGTCGTACACGCCCCGTCGGTCCCATGGACCCCGCGTATCGACGCGGGGTCGAAGTGCCCGACGAACACCCCCCCCGGCGCGAGCCAGGAGGCGATCCGCGTGAGCAACCCGAGCTGATCCCCGACGTAGTGCAGCCCGTGAACGCAGGTGATGAGGTCGTACGCACGCGTGGGCGCGAACGCGAAGACCGACCCCACGACCTCCTCCATCTGCGGCGGCAGCGGACGAGGCACCAGGGGCCCCACGAGATCGACGGCCGTGAGCCGCGCGGCGACCGGCAACCGCTCCGCCGCCTGGCGCATCGCCAGCCCCTCCCCGCTGCACAGATCGAGCCAGGCGGGCGCGGCCCCGTCCAGCGAGTTCTCCGCGTCCAGCGCGTCCAGCGGAGAGAACCCCAGCTCACGGGCGTAACTGTTGACACCGTCGAGCCCCCGCTCACGGTTCATCGTGTTGTTCGCGACAACGGACGTGCGCTCCAGCGCCGCGGCGGTCGTAAGCAAGGTGTCAGGGATCACAGCTCATTCTCCCCGCCCCCGGAAATGGCACGGACCGCGGTCCGGTTGCACTGACCACGCATGCGCATGCGCGTGCACATACCCATCGGTCAATCGACGACTTCACAGGGAGCCCGTCCGTGACAGCCAGCCCCACCCGCGCGTCCGAGATCCTGTCCCGACCGGTCACGATCAACGGCCTGACCGTCCCGAACCGCATCGTGATGGCGCCGATGACCCGCATGCACTCCCCGGAGGGCATCCCGGGCGAGGACGTCGTCTCGTACTACGCGCGCCGCGCGGCGGCGGGAGTCGGCCTGATCGTCACGGAGGGCACGTACGTCGGCCACGACTCCGCGGGCGAGAGCGACCGCGTCCCCCGTTTCCACGGCGAGGACCAGCTCGCGGGCTGGGCGAAGGTCGCGGACGCGGTCCACGCCGCCGGCGGCACGATCGTCCCGCAGCTCTGGCACATCGGCATGGTCCGCAAGCCCGGCCAGCCCCCCTACGCGGGCGCGCCCGCGGTGGGCCCCTCCGGCATCCGCCTCGACGGCACCGCCGACGGCCACACGATGACCCAGCGCGACCTGGACGACGTCATCGGCGCGTTCGCGCAGAGCGCGGCGGCGGCCGAGCGGACCGGCTTCGACGGCATCGAACTGCACGGCGCCCACGGCTACCTCCTCGACCAGTTCCTGTGGGGCACCACCAACCGGCGCACGGACGCGTACGGGGGCGACGCGGTCGCCCGGACGAAGTTCGCCGCCGAGATCGTGGCCGCCGTGCGCGAGACGGTGTCCCCGGAGTTCCCGGTGATCTTCCGCTTCTCGCAGTGGAAGTCCGAGAACTACGACGCGCGCCTCGCCGAGACGCCGGAGGAGCTGGAGGCGATCCTCACGCCGCTCGCCGCTGCCGGGGTCGACGCCTTCCACGCGTCCACGCGCCGGTACTGGCTCCCCGAGTTCGACGGCGCCGACCTCAACCTCGCCGGCTGGACCAAGAAGCTCACCGGCAAGCCCACCATCACCGTCGGCTCCGTCGGCCTCGACGGCGACTTCATCCACGGGTTCGCGGGCCAGGGTTCCGAGGTCAAGTCCCTCGACAACCTCCTCGACCGCTTCGAGCGCGACGAGTTCGACCTCGTCGCCGTCGGCCGCGCCCTCCTCCAGGACCCCGAGTGGGCCGCGAAGGTCCTCGACGGCCGCTTCGACGAGCTGAAGCCGTTCGACGCGGCCTCGCTGCGGACGCTGAGCTGAGGACGCCGAGCTGAGGCCGCCCCCTCTCCTTCGTCACCCACACGAGTGAACTCTGGCTGGATCGACGGCTCGCTGGAACCCTTGTTCGAGGCGAGCCGTTGGGCAGGTCAGCGGCGAACGGTGGGCGACGAGAGGAGCGAGGGATGGCGGCGGAAGAGCGCGGGACGGTCGTCCGTACGGCGGCCGGAGCGGTCCGGGGCAGGCGCGAAGAGGGGCTGACGGTGTTCAGGGGCATCCCCTTCGCCGCGCCCCCGGTGGGCGAGGCCCGCTTCCAGGCCCCCAGACCCCCGGCCGCGTGGGACGGCGTGCGGGACGCGTACGAGTTCGGCCCCCCACCCCCGCAGGAGGCCGGCCTCCAGGGCCGCCGGGGCGAACCCGCGACGGGCGACGACTGGCTGACGGCGAACGTGTGGACGCCGGACCCGACCCCCGAGACCCCCCGCCCGGTCATGGTCTGGATCTACGGCGGCGCCTACAAGGTGGGCCACGCGGGCAGCCCCGGCTACGACGCCCAGCACCTCTCCCGCGCGGGCGACGTCGTGGTCGTCACCTTCAACTACCGCCTCGGCATCGAGGGCTTCCTGCACATCGAGGGCGCCCCCGCCAACCGCGGCATCCTCGACCAGCTCGCCGCCCTGGAGTGGGTCCGCGCCAACATCGCGGAGTTCGGCGGCGACCCCGGCAACGTCACGGTGTTCGGCGAGTCCGCGGGCGCCGGCTGCGTGGCCGCGCTCCTCGCGATGCCCTCGGCCCGGGGCCTCTTCCACCGGGCGATCGCCCAGAGCGTCCCCGGCACCTACTTCTCCGCCGCGCTGGCCGGCGACATCGCGGCGGTCGTCGCGGCGGAGGCGGGCACCCGCCCCACCGCCACCGACCTCGCGGCCATCGACCCCCGCGCCCTCACCGAGGCCGGCGAGGCGCTGATGGCCAAGATGCCGACGCACGTGCCCCGCTGGGGCCGGGCCGCCGCCACGTCGACGCTGTACTCGCCCGTCGTGGACGGCGAGATCCTGCCCACCACACCCTGGCGCGCGGTCGCGGCGGGCGCGGCTCGGGACGTCGACCTGCTCGTGGGCCACAACTCGCAGGAGTTCCGCCTGTTCACCGTCCTCGGGAACCTCCTGGGCCGGATCACCGAGGAGCAGGCGACCGCCGTCCTGCGCCTGCACGCGCCCGGCGGTGAGGCGGGCGAGCGCGCGTACCGCGAGGCGTTCCCGGACGCCACCGCGCAGGACCTCTTCGAACGCGTCCAGTCCGACTGGCTCTTCGCGATGCCGACCCACCGCCTGGCCCACGCCCACCTCTCGGCCGGCGGCCGCGCCCACCTCTACGAACTCGACTGGACCCCGCCGGGCCTGGACGGCGCCCTGCGCGGCTGCCACGGCCTCGACATCCCCCTCCTCTTCGGCACCTACTTCGCCGACCTCGCCAACCTCCTCTTCCCCGACGGCGAGGTCCCCCCGGACGCCCTGGAACTGACCGCCCGCTTCCAGCACGCCTGGTCCTCCTTCGCCCGCACCGGCGACCCCGGCTGGCCCGCGTACGACCAGGACCGCGCGCTCACCCAGATCCTCGCCACGACCTCGGAGGTCAGGCCCTACCCGGAGGAGACGGCACGGCGGCTGTGGGAGACGTACGAGTGGGAGGAGCTGCCGTTGCTCCCCTGAGACGGCCCCGCGCGGCGAGCTGTCGGCGGCGGGGCGGAGACGAGCGCCCGGGGTGCGGGGGCGGCGACACCCCGCCCGCCTCGCCGGGGTGAGGGAGTGGTGGGCGGGGCGTCGCGACGGCGCGGGCCGCACGGCCGACCGGCCAGGCGACCGGGCGCCGAGCAGCCCGCGCCGCCCGGCGGAACACCGTCCCGCCCTCACCTCACCGCCTTCGCGATGGCCCGCGCGCACTCCAGGGACTCGGCCCGGCTCGTGTCCACCTCGACGTCGTACCGCACCCCCGCGTGCACGACCTCCGCCTGCGCCGCGGCCATCCCCGGCACCCGGTCCCCCCGGGCGATCTCCCGCCCGGCGGCGACCTCGGGATCGCACCGCACGCCCACCCACAACACGTCCAGCCCGGCGAGCACGGCGTCCCAGCGCCGCTGCCCGTCGGCCCTGCCGAGCAGCACGTCGTCGATGATCAGCCGCCCGCCGGACCGGGCCATCGCCGCGATCCCCTGCGTCCAGGCGGCCTCGGCGGCCTTGAAGTCCGGCCCGACGGAGATGCCGCCGTCCGGCAGGAACAGGATCCCGTCCTCGGAGTTCCGCAGCCGCCGGGGCAGCGCCTCGACGAACGAGTCCACCCCGAACGCCATCCACGCCCCGGGAAGGATCTCCTGAAGACACCGGACGATCCCGGACTTCCCGGAACTCGACCCACCGTTGAGCACCACAACCTGAGTAGTCACGGCGCAACAGTAGGAACGACGACCGCGCCCCGGACAGCGCTTTTCCGCACCGGGGACCACACCCACCCGCACCCCCCTACCCTGGAGGCAGCCCGCCTCCGCATCGGACCACCCGCCCCGGCAGAAACCACCACCATGAACCACGCCCAGCTCACCGCCCTAGGCAGAGCCCTCCGCCTCCTGGGCGAACACGGCGAGAACCTGACCACGGACACCCCCGACGCCAAGCTCCACGAGGTGAAGGCGGACATCCAGCGAGCCCTGGACCTCCTGGACGACAGCGTGACCACGGCCGCCCCCGTGACCCGCTGCGCGGAACACCCCCAGGGCCCGGTGGACACCTCGGCCCCGGACCTCTGCCTGCTGTGCGAGACCCGCCGCCGCACGGCCCGCAGAGCGGAGCTGAACGGCCCGTCCGCGCCGGTCCAGCTCCCGTCCGCCGCGAGCAGGTACGGCGTGCGGGAGGACCGCCCGCAGCCCCAGCAGCGCTGGCTCCCGGAACTGTGGAACGGCCAGGAGTGGCAACTGTGCGGCACCCCCCGCAGGGACCGCAGGGAGGCGGAGGCGTACCTCGCGGCCGAGCGCAGGTCTCCGCGCCCGGCGATGGCCTACCGCCTGGTCCACGAGTTCACCGACTACGAGGTACTACGGGTATGGGGTACCCCGGTGAAGGTCGACATCGAGCCCTTGAACAACAACCTCAACCTCTAGTACCCGTAAGCCTTCAGGACCAGCCGGCCCCTAGGACCCGTCAGCCCCTGGTACCCGTCATCGGCGCCGCTCAGAAATCGTCCGCGCCGTTGCGCAGCTCGGGCGTCCAGTACCCGGTGAGCGCCTTCGCCGGGTCGACGGCGATCCCGTCGCTGCCGGGCGCGGCGACGCTGATGACGGTGTCGTCGTTCTCCAGCGTCACGGAGAACGCCGAGACGGGCTCGTTGTCCTCGTCGACGCCCCCGTCCGACAGCTTCACCGCGGCGTACGCCGGCGCACCCGCCGTGAGCACGACCGGGCTGGCCGGCTTGCTCTTGGCGACGGCCGGGACGTCCTGCTTGTGGCTCTCAAGGAACTGGATGTGCGGGAAGCCCAGCAGCCGGCAGGAGTGCCGCGAGGTGTTCCGCGCGGTGAGCACGATGTGGGTGTAGGGCGGCCCGTCCTGCTTCGCGGCGGTGACGGACAGGTCGCCCGAGGTGCAGGCCGGGGTGGACGCGGTGGCCTGCTTGCCGGCGGAACCGGTCGAACCGGAGACCCCGGCCCCGCCCGCCGGCCCCTTCCCCGGCGAGGACACCGACCCGGAGGAACCGCTGCCGCCCGCGCCGGCCCCGTCCGCCTTCTGGGCGTCGGCGACCGGGGAGGCCGCCGCGACCGTCGCGGCCACGGTCGCCCCGGCGTTCGGCTCGGACCTCGTGCCCGTGCCGCTCTGGCAGGCGGTGAGGGACAGAACGAGGGCCGTGCCCGCGGCGGTGAGGAGAGCGGTGCGGTGACGTGCGGTGTTCATCGGGAACTTCCTTGTCGAAAAGGGAGCGGTGAGCGGTGACAGAGCGAGAGGGAGCGGGGCATCCCGCGTCCGCCTTCAGTCGATCACCGGCGCTCCCCGCGTCCCAGGCGGTTTCCCCGGCAGAAGTACGGTCCGTCATACTTCTGCCGTAGGCCCGCAGTCGTACGGGTCGGACGAACGGGGATCTCGACGGTGTGTGACAGCACGCCCGCCACCTGCGATTTCGGGCAGCGGTTGCGCCGTCTGAGGAGCGACGCCGGGCTGAGCCAGGAGGCGCTGGCCCACGCGGCGGGGGTGAGCGTCCGAGCGCTGGCGGACATGGAGCGGGGTCGTACCCGAGGACCACAGCGCCGTACCGTCCAGGCGCTGTCCGAGGCGCTGGGGCTGACCGACGACGCGGCGGCGGAACTGGAGAAGGCCGCCGCGGAGGGCCGTCCGCGTCCCCGGGCCGACCTCGGGCCCGCCGCTCCCACCGCCCTCGCCCTGCCGCGTGACATCCAGGACTTCACCGCGCGCGGCCCGGCCCTCGCCCGGCTGCTGGACCTGGCGCGCGACACCGGTCCGGACCGGCCGGCCGTCAGCGTGATCGCCGGACAGCCCGGCCTCGGCAAGACCGCGTTCGCGGTGCACGCCGCGCACCGCCTCGCCCCGCACTTCCCTGACGGACGGTTCGCCCTCGACCTGCACGGCATGGACCCCGAGCCGACGACACCCCGGGACGCGCTGGCCCGGCTGCTGGGCGCGATGGGAGTCGCCGACGCCTCGATCCCGGCCGGCACCGACGACCGCGCCGGCCTGTGGCGGTCCCTGGCCGCCGAGCGCCGGATCCTCCTGCTCCTCGACAACGCCGTCGACGAGGCTCAGGTCAACCCCCTCATACCTGGGAGGGGTCCGTCCCTGACCCTCGTCACCAGCCGCCAGGCCCTGGCGGGGCTGGAGTCCGTGCACCGCACCGACCTGGCCCTGCTGCGCCGCGAGGAGGCCGTGGAACTGCTGACCCGGATCATCGGACCGGAACGGGTGGCGGCGGAGGCGCAGGCCGCGCGGGACCTCGCCGACCTGTGCGGGCACCTGCCGCTGGCCGTCCGCATCGCCGGGCAGCGGCTGCTGAGCCGGCCGCACGAACGCCTGGGCAAGCTCGTGGCCCGGCTCGCCGCCGAGGGCCGCCGGCTGGACGGACTCCAGGCCGGGAGCCTGCGCATCCGGGCCGCCTTCGCCCTGTCCTACCGTCAACTGCCGCCGGATTCACGGAAGTTCCTGCGCCGTGCCGCGCTGGCCGCCGGAGCGGACTTCAGCCCCGAGACCGGCGCACTGCTGTCTGGACTCTCCTACGACGACGCCGTCGCCCGCGCCGAGGAACTGACCGACGCCGGTCTCCTCCAGAGCGACGCCACCACCGAGCGCTACCGCTTCCACGACCTGCTCAGGCTCTACGCCGCCGAACAGGCCGACGCCGAGGACGGCCCCGCCGCCCGCGACACCGCCCTCGACCGCACGGAACACTGGATGCTCCGCCGCGCCACCGCCGCCGCGCTGTACTTCGACGTCGAGCATGAGCAGGGGGCCAGGACGGGGGCGGGGGGTGCCGTGGTCGAGGAGGGCGTTCCGGGCAACGAAGGCGCGTCGTCCCCGTACGACTTCCGAGCTACGCCCGACGCCCCGGCCCTCACTCTCGACCCCGACCCGGACGGAGCCCCCGCCGACCAGGAGGAGGCGCGGGTCTGGCTGGAGGCCGAGCGGGCGCAGTGGCTGGCCGCGCTGCGCCGGGCCCACGAGAACGGCCGGTACCGGCAGGTGCTGGACGCGGCGAGGGCGATGCACTGGTTCTCCGACCGCAACCAGCACTGGGAGCAGTGGGTGGAGGTGTTCCGGCGGTCCGCCGACTCCGCCCGCCGACTGGGCAGCAGGCAGGAGGAGGCGGTCCACCTCAACTACCTCGCCTGGGCCTACAACCTGTGCGTCCACGACCCCCAGGCCGCCCTGATCGCCGCCGACTCCGCGCTCGCGGCGGCCCGCGACTGCGCGGACGGCCTCCAGGAGGGCTGGGCCCTCGGCTACGGCGCGGGCGCGCTCCACCGGCTGGGGCGGATGGACGAGGCGTTCGGCCGGCTGCGCGAGGCGGCCCGGTGTCTCGCCGCACAGGAATCCCCGCAGGCCAGGCTGGCCGAGCTGACGATCCTCAACAGCCTGGGCACGCTGCTGCGCCACACCGGCCGGGTGGAAGAGGCCCTGGAGACCCACCGCCGCAGCGAGCGGATCTGCCGGGCGGGCGTTCCGGGGCGGACGGAGGTGATCGCCCTGTACCACGCGGTCTCCCGCCAGGGCATCGGCAACGACCTCGCGGCGCTGGAACGCTGGTCCGAGGCCGAGAAGCCGCTCCGACAGGCCCTCGCCGCGTTCGAGTCGGCCCGCATGACGGCCTGGGCCGAACCGACCCGCCTAGACCTGGGCCACGTCCTCGCCGCCCTGGGCCACCCCGACGCCCACGACACCTTCCGCGCGGCCCGCGACGGCCTCGCCGACCTGAGAAACCCCCGCCAGTCCGAGGCGGCGAAGGCACTCGCGGAGTTCGCCCGGACTACGGAGGGGACGGCCGGGGTGGGGAAGTAGCGGTCGGGAGGGGCCGGTATTACGGGTACTACGGGGAGCGGCTGGTATTACGGGTATTACGGGGGAAGAGCGGGGGCTGCGGGGTCTACGGGTACTACGGGTTGTCCCCGGTACTACGGGTACTACGGGCCCCGCGGACGACATCGAGTGCCCTCCGCAGATGCCCCCCGCACTCCTCCAGCACCCGCCCCGCGGTCACCGCGTCCACCCCGCCCAGCAGGACGAGCACCGCGTTCTTCACCTCACCCCCGGTGGCGGTGAGCGCGACCTCGACGGCGGCCTCCTCCGCCCCCGTGGCCAGCGCGACGATCCGCCGCGACCGGGCCCGCAGCTTCTCGTTGGAGGCCCGCACGTCGACCATGAGGTTCCCGTACGTCTTGCCCAGCCGGATCATCGTGATCGTGGAGATCATGTTGAGTACGAGCTTCTGCGCGGTCCCCGCCTTGAGCCGCGTGGACCCGGTGAGCAGTTCACCCCCGACGACGACCTCGATCCGGTGGTCGGCCGCGTCCCCCAGCGCGCTCCCCGGATTGCAGGCGAGCCCCACGGTCAGCGCCCCCAGACTCCGCGCGTACTCCACCCCGCCTACCGCGTAAGGGGTACGCCCCGAGGCCGACACCCCCACGACCGTGTCGTCACCCCTGAGGGACAGCCCCCGTAGATCCCGTACAGCCAGCTCCCGCGAGTCCTCGGCGCCCTCGACGGAGTCGACCAGCGCCCCGACCCCGCCGGCGATGAGCCCGACCACCTGTCCCGGCGCCGTGTTGAAGGTGGGCGGACACTCGGACGCGTCCAGCACCCCCAGCCGCCCGGCGGTCCCGGCCCCCAGGTAGATCAGCCGCCCCCCGCGCTCCATCCGCCGGGAAATGTCGTCGATGGCGGCGGAAATCGCGGGCAATTGAGAAGTGATGGCGGCGGGAACAAGGGAATCCTCGCGATTCATGAGCCGCGCGATATCGAGTGTGGACATCTCGTCGATCCCGGCGAGATCGGCCCGAAAGGATTCGGTGGGCAGCGCGGAAAGCTGCCCGAGAAGGTCAGAGGAGGAGGACATGGAAAAGCAGCTCTTTCAATCAGGGAGTTACCGGGAGATCACCCCCTACGGTCTACCGGTGCCGATGGGCCAACGCCTCGTAGGACGCCGCCAACGCCGGAGCCGCCGCCTCGTAATTCCGCTGGGCGACCCCCACGAACAGACAGTCCACGACCAGTAACTGCCCGGTCCGCGACGCCATGGCCGCGGGCCGCAGCTCGCTTTCCCGGGCGGAGGACGTGGTCAGCACATGGTCCGCGTACTGGGTGACGGCGCCGTCCGCCCGCCCGGTGATCGCGACGGTCGTGGCCCCCCGCTCGAAAGCGACCCGAAGGGGCTCGATCACATCTCCCGTCGACCCGGAATGCGTAATGGCGACGGCGACGTCCCCGCCCCGCAATTGCACGGCATTGGTCACGGCGAGATGCGGATCGCTGTGCGCGTGCGCGACGAGCCCGATCCGCAGCAGTTTCTGCACGAGATCCTGCGCGACCAGCCCGGAGGCCCCGACCCCGTAGACGTCGATCCGCCGGGCGGAAGCCGCCGCGGACACCGCCGCGCCGAGCTGAACCGTGTCGAGCCCCGCCGCGGTGTCGGCGAGCGTCTGCCGCTCCGCCTGCGCGAGCTTGCTGACGACGTCCCCGATCGGGTCGTCGACCGCGATGTCGGTGGTCAGCACGGGCGCCCGCCCGGACTGCTGGTGCGCGGCGAGCCCGGCCAGCGCGAGCCGCAGGTCCCGGTAACCGGGGTAGCCCAGTACCCGAGCGGTACGGACGACGGTCGCCTCGCTCGTGCCGGTGCGCTCCGCGAGCCCGGTCACCGTGAGCGCGGCGCACCCCGCCGGATCGCGCGCGACGGCTTCGGCGACGCGCTGCATGGACCGGGTCATGGAGGGAGAGAGCGTGCGCACCTTGGCCGCGAGGGCGCCGCCGAAAATTTCCTTCACGTCACGGGTCACGCTCTGAAAGATATTTTCGTTTCGGCGGGCCGGTCAAGAGTGCGCACAATGAAGACATGAGCACCGATCCCGTACACCCCGTAAGCCTTCTGGAGCAGTCCCTGCACCGGGCCCGCGCGCTCGTCCTCGCCGACCTGGTGGCGGGCGAGGTCGCCGAGGCGGACGTGGTGTCGCTGGTCGAGGAGTCCGTCGTCCAGCGCCGCTGGTGGGTGGAGCAGTGGCCCGACGGCGCCCCGTACGTCGCCGGGCTGGTCGCGCAGGACGTGCAGGACGCCCTCCTGGAGCGGTACGGCCGCTGGCCCCTGTGCCCGGTCTGCGGCTCCGGCGACCCGCACGCCCTGGAGGTCGAGCCGGAGCTGGGCCCCGACCCGCACTGGGTCTGCCACAAGGCGGGCGTCAAGGTCGCCTCGGTCGGCTCCCTCGGCGCCGCGCACGGCGGGCCCGCGTCCTCATGACCGTCTACATCGACCCGCCGGCCTGGCCGGGCCACGGTCACCTCTGGTCCCACCTCGTCAGCGACGTCTCCTACGACGAACTCCACCTGTTCGCCGAGGAGTTGGGAATCCCTCCGCGCGCCTTCGAACGCGACCACTACGACATCCCGGCACACAGATACGCCGAGGTGGTCGCCGCCGGTGCCGTCGAGGTCAGCAGCCGCGAGGTCGTCCGCCTCCTGCACGGAGCGGGCCTGCGCCGACGCAAGTCGAGCACCCCTCAGAGCCGGTAGCGCCGCAGCTCGTAGGCGTCCCCCTCCACGTCCTGCCCGACCGACACGAACCCGGCCCGCTCCAACACCCCTTTGGACGCCAGGTTGTTCGGCGCGACGACCGCGAACACGCTGTCCACATCACCCTGTTCACGCCCGAGCGCCCACGCGCCCACGGCCCGCACCGCCTCCGTCGCGAACCCGTTCCCGCGCGCCTCGGGCACGACGTCGTAACCGATCTCCGTCCGCCCCTCCCCGTCCGGCGCCGCGTGGAACCCGAGGCTGCCGATGGCCAGCCCGTCCGCCCGCCGCACCAGCACGAACAGCCCGAACTCCGCGCGCAGGACGCCCTTTTCGTACGAGGAGAACACCAGCCCGGCGGCCTCGCGGGTGCCGTCGAGCGGCCCGTCCCCGAGCCAGGCGAACCCGCCGTCGCCACCCGCGCACAACTCGGCGAGGACGGCCGGGGTGGCCGACTCCAGGGTCAGGCGCTCGGTGGGCAGCACGAGGCTGTTGTGCCAGCGCCACGACGTCACCGGCGCCCGGCCCGGCAACTCCCCGCGCCCCGTCGCCCACAGCAGCGTCTCCCAGGGATCGAGCCCCGGCCGCACCTCGGGAAAGATCCGCTGCAACGTGAACTCGGCCAGTTCCGGGGCAGGTTGATGGACGACGCCGAGCCCGCGCGCGATGTCGTGCGTGTGCAGCAGCACCTCGGCGATCCCCATCGCCGCGAACCCCTGCCGGTTCGCCGCGAGGAACGGCGCCGGATGGAACGCCCGTACACGCGGCGGCGTGGTCCGCACGGCCGCCGCGAGCAGCGCCCCGGCCGTCTCGATCACCTCCACCACACCGGAGTTGGTGGCCTCCGGGTCGATCCGGAGTTCGAACGGCAGGTACGTGTCGCGCGCCCGCCCCGCCAACTGCCCGGCGTAGCCCAGGAGATCACCCGCGATGTGCTCGGCGGTCGCCCGGCAGCTCCACTCCAGACCCGCCGCCCGCGTACCGGCCCAGTCCAGCCCGGCGAGCGACCGCAGCAGCGCGGCACTCCCCGCGACGGCCGCCTCCAGCTGGTCCGCGCCCGAAAGACTTCTCTGCATGACGTGAGGGTAGGGCCGGTCAGCAGCTCAGCCGGTCAGCAGCTCCAGTTCGGCGGCGATGTTGCGCCGGGCGTCCGCCTCCCACCGCTCCCGCCCGTACGCGGTCCTGAACAGCCGTGGCATGCCGAGCAGTTGGCCCAGGACGTCCGCCCGCCCGGCCCGGAACGCGTCCTCGGGGACGAACCCGTACTCCTCCCGCACGGCGGCCGTGTACGCCGCGTACGTGTCCGGCGGCGAGGCGAGGACCGCGAGGTCGGCGTCGCACAGCACCTCGCCGTTGCGGTCCCCGGCGGCCGGGTCGTGGCCCTGCGTGAGCCGCACCAGCCGCGCGACCTCCGCCACGCCCCGCTCCGGCACCCCCGCCTCGGTCAGCGCCCGCTCCGCGAGCCGCGCCGAGCGCTCCTCGTTCGTCGACCGTTCGGGCAGGTAGACGGCGTCGTGGAACCAGGCCGCGAGCCGCACCAGGTGGGGCTCCTCGGCGTAGCTCTCCAGTAGGTCGACGCGGTCCAGTACCGCCGTCAGGTGCGTGAGGGTGTGATACCTGCGATGGGGTTCCCGCCAGCGCCTGATCAGCTCCTCGGCGTAACGCTCGGGTGCGATGGCGCAGGAGTCGTCGGCCCGTGCGGAGAGCAGGGCGGGGAGCCAGCGGGCGCGTAGGGCGTCGAGATCGGCCATGCGCCCATTCTCCCGGCGCGAGAGCGGCACCCGGTCCTACGTTGGGTCGTATGACTACTACTTCGGAGCTACCCCGTGACCCCGAACTCCCCGGCCGCCTCCTGGCGACCGAGCGCGACGCCCTCATACCCCTCCTGCGCTCCCGCCCCGACGCCGACTTCGCGATCCCGACCACGGGTTGCCCGGGATGGTCCGTACGGGACGTCCTCGCCCACTGTTCCGCCGCCCTCATCCGCGTGGTGGAGACCCGGTTCGAGAGGGGCGTGTTCTCCCCCGAGTCCAACGACCGCGACATCGCCGACCGCGCCGACTGGCCCACCGCGCGGATCGTCGACGAGCTGGAACGCGGCATGACCGAGGCGGGCCCGGTGATCGCCGCCTGGGACGGCCGTCTCGACCTCATCGCCCTCGGCGAGTGGATCCACGCAGGCGACGTCCGCGAGGTGTGGCACGAACCCGGCGCCTACGCCGGCGCCGGCCTCCCCGCCGCCCTGTCCCTCCTCACCTGGCACACCCAGCAGCGCGCCCACACCCACCTCCACGCCGACCTCGACGACACCGAAGCCCCCGTCACCCTCGGCCTCCCCGACGGCGCCCACCCGCCGGCCCGCTACCTCGGCCCCGCCGCCACCCTCGTCCGCCTCTACTCCGGCCGTCCGGTCGACGAGACGTCGTACGAACTGGTCGGCGTGGGGGAGCGGGAACTGAACCTGTTCGGGTGACGCGGACGGCGTCCCCCTTGAGAGCTACCTCTCCCGACGCGAGAGCTACCTCTTCCGGCGTACCCTGAATGGACTAGACCTGTAGAGGGACCCGTCGGCGAAAGGCACCCGTAATGACCACGCGCCCGCTTCTGGAGGTGATCGCCCTCACCCCCGAGGACGCGGTCGCGGCACAGTCGGGCGGCGCGGACCGGATCGAGCTGGTCACCGACATGGCGGCGGACGGCCTGACCCCGCCCCTGCCGGTGTACGAGGCGGTCCGCGCGGCCGTGGACATCGACATCCGCGTCATGCTCCGGCACACGGACGGCTTCGCCGCCGGCGACCTCGCCCGACTCCTGCGCACCGCACGGGAGTTCAGGGACGCCGGCGCCGACCAGTTCGTCCTCGGCTTCCTCGACGCCGACGGCGCCCCCGACGTCCCCGTGATCCGGCGCCTCGCCGCCGAACTGGACGGCTGCCGCTGGACCTTCCACCGCGCGATCGACCACGCCGCCGACCGCACCGCCCTCCGCGAGACCCTGACCGGCACCCCCGGCCTGGACACCTACCTCACGGCCGGCTCGGCGGCCGGCGTGTCCGAGGGCCTGACGACACTCCTCGCCGAGGCGGGCCACCACGAGGAACGCCTTCTGGCCGGCGGCGGGTTGACCCTCGCCCACGTACCACCCCTGCGCACGGCCGGAGTCGACGCCTTCCACATCGGCAGCGCGGCCCGCCCCGACGGCTGGACCACACCGGTGTCCCCGGACGCGGTCAGAACCTGGCGCAGAGCGATCGACGCCACCTGACAGCGGGGCACACCCAACTACCGGATCTGCTCCGGCAGTTCACCCCCGTGCACCACAACGAGCCCCGAAACGGCACGAGTCAGCGCGACGTACAGCCGCCTCAGCCCCGTCCGCTCGTCCGGCTCGCCGTCCACCACGGCCCGTGGCTCGTCCAGGACGACGTAGTCGTACTCAAGGCCCTTCGCCAACGAGGCCGGAACCAGGGTGAGTCGGGTCTCGGCCGTGGTCTCCTGGCCGGGATCGAGGAAGGAGATCCCGGCCGCCTCCAGGGCCTCGGCGAGCACGGGGATCCGGGCGTCGGCGGCGATCAGCCCGATCGACCCCTCCCGGCCCAGCAACTCCCGGCAGGCGTCCACGACTTGCCCCACCTCGGAGACGTCGCGCAGCTCGAAGAAGCCGGGGTTCTCACGCACCGAGGCGACGGGCGTGAGGCCGGGCGCGATGTGCGGCAGCAGCCGCGACGCGTACGTGATGACGTCCGTCGGCACACGGAACCCGGCGGTCAACTCCTCGACCACCGCCTCGGGTTTGCCGAGATGCCCCAGCGCCTCCTCCCAACTCCGCGTCGCCCAGGGGGTGGTGCCCTGCGCGAGGTCACCGAGGACGGTCGCGGAACCGGTCGTGCAGCGCCGGCCCACCGCCCGGTACTGCATCGGTGAGAGGTCCTGCGCCTCGTCGAGGACGACGTGCCCGAGGGAGTGCGTGCGCTCGACGACGTCCGTGGCCTCGTCGATCAACACCGCGTCCGCGGCAGACCACTTGGCCGACTTCACGGACCGTGCGGGCTTGGTCCACAGGATCGTCTTCTGCTCGTCCTCGGTGAGGACACCCGCCGCGTGCTCGGCAAGGAACTCCGGCTCGCTGAGCAGCCGCAGCACGAGCTTCGCCGGATCGACGGCGGGCCAGATCGCCTTGACGGCCGCCTTCACCGCGCTGTTGCGGGCGACCTGGTCCTGCACCCGGTCGTCCGGCGCCTCCCCGGCCCGCTCCATCTGCACCAGCACCGCGTGCGCGATCCGCTGCGGCAGGGCCTCTCGCGCCGCGCCGTACCGGATGTCGCGGTCCAGCAACTCCCGCACGATGTCTTCGAGTTCGTACGCCGGCACCCGCCACCGCCGGGCCCCGCGCACCACGACCACCGGCTCGGCCGGCGGCGTGACGTGCGCGTACACGGCCCGCCGCAGCACCTCGGCCATCCGGGCGTCGCCCTTGACGACGGCGGCGTCCGCGTCGTCCGTGCCGCGCACCTCGACGTGCGCGACGAGGTCGTCCACCGTCGCCTGACGCACCGCCAACTCACCGAGAGCGGGCAGGACTTGCTCGATGTAACGCAGGAACGACCTGTTCGGCCCGATGACCAGCGTCCCGGTCCGCGCGAGCCGTTCCCGGTGCGCGTACAGCAGATACGCGACCCGGTGCAGACCGACGGCGGTCTTCCCGGTCCCCGGCCCGCCCTGCACGCACACACTCCCCTGGAGGCCGCTGCGCACGATCTCGTCCTGCTCGGGCTGGATGGTCGCGACGATGTCGCGCATCGGACCGACACGCGGGCGCTCGATCTCCTGCTGGAGCAGCTTGCTGGTGCGCGCCGCCTCCGCCGGGTCGGACAGGTGCTCGTCCTCGTACGCGGTGAGGTCGCCGCCGGTGTACCCGAACCTGCGCCGCAGCCCGACGTCCATCGGGTCCTTCTTGGACGCCCGGTAGAAGGGCTGCGAGACCGGCGCGCGCCAGTCGATGACCATGGGGTCGCCGTCGCCGTCGTGCACATGCCGACGTCCGATGTAGAAGCGCTCCCCGCCCGCGCCCTCGGCCTGGTCGGCGCCGGGCGCGTGCAGGTAGTCGAGCCGGCCGAAGAACAGCGGGGTGTCGCTCAGGTCGGCGAGCGCCTTGATCCGCTCCTCGATCTGCCGGGTCAGTACCTCGGCGTTGACCCAGTTGGCGGTCACGTCCTTGATGTCCAGCGCCTGCACGTCCTCCCGCATCGCCCGCAGCGCGGAACGGGAGGCGGTGAGGTGCGAGCGCTCTTTGGACAGGGGGTCGTCGGCGGACACGGGCGTGGACAAGGGGGTGCCTCCGGGCGTGCGCGAGCTGCGGGTGGACGCGGCTGGGGGGTACGGCTGGGGGTGCGACTCAGGGAAGCCGACCGGTTTCCGACCGGCCGACGGCACTCCGGCGAGGGAGGCGGCAAGAGCGGAGATTCTAGACCGGCGCCGGGGGAGGAGGCCAACGGATTTACGACCCCCGGCGTAGTCCCTTACCCCTTGAGTACTACCCCTTGAGTGCTTTCAGCGAGTTCAGCAGCGCCGCGCCCCGCTCGGCGTCGTCCACGCTCACCGCGAAGTCACGCCCCCTGGTGCGGACGACCAGACACTCGCCGGAGCGCAGCATCACTGTCGTCCCGTGCTCTTTGATCCGGTAGCCCCAGCCGCCCGCCTGGGCGGGAGTGCGCAGCTCCACCCGCGCCGACTCGATGTCCGCGACGGACCAGCGCCGGGCGGGCCAGCCGAGCGGGCCGAGGGTGACCCGCAGCCCGCTCTCACCGACGCGGACCTGGACGGACGCGAGCGTGAGGAACAGCAGCGAGGCGACCCCGAACGCGACCGCCAGGGCTGTTCCCAGAACCGGACCCGTCATACCTCCGAGGGATGCCGCGGCGGCCGCGAGCGCGACGAACCCGAGGACTGCCGCGGCCACCTGGAACGCCGTACTGGAGACCCGCGAGAACCACGCCACCCGCTGCCCCGCGGGAATCTCCATGACCGGCCCGCTCCCCGCCGCCGGCATCGCCCCCGTACGACGTGAGAGCCACACCAGCCCACCCACCACGAGAGCCAGCACGACGACCGCGACCACCCACCCGTCCGTCGAACCGGCCCGGTGCCAGTCGTCGACGTCCAGATTCGCCCGGACGACGG
Source organism: Streptomyces roseirectus (assembly GCF_014489635.1). NCBI lineage: Bacteria > Bacillati > Actinomycetota > Actinomycetes > Kitasatosporales > Streptomycetaceae > Streptomyces > Streptomyces roseirectus. The sequence continues at coordinate 5,380,742 of NZ_CP060828.1, forward strand.
CGGCCTGCGCGCCGACCAGCCCGAGCCCCACCGCCGGCAGCCCGGCCCTGACCCCGACCCACGCACCCGAACCGGCGCCCGCGCGCCGGACGACGAGCAGCGCGACCACGCTGACCACCACCCAGATCACGGCGGGAAACACGGCTACGGCCCACAACGGCATCGACCCGTCGGCCTCCCCGCTCCCGTTCCAGTGCGTGGCCACCCGCTCGGGCAGCCGCCCCCGCGCCGCCACCGGCAGTCCGACCAGCAGCGCGAGCACCCCGGCACACGCCGCGACCACGCCCCACCGGCCCCCGCGCCCGTTCCCGGCCTGTCGTCCGTTCATGGCATCCCCCTGATCATCTCGATGAGGTCGTCCCTGCCGTATCCGAGCCGGGCCGCGTCGGAGACCAGCTCCCGCACCCGCCCGACCAGCTCGGCCCGCCGGCCCGCGCCCGAGGCGACGGTCACTCCCCGCCCCCGCCGGAACTCCAGCACTCCTTCGTCCCGTAGTCTCCGTAGTCCTCTGAGGACGGTGTTCACATTCACCCCCAGGCTCTCCGAGATCTCCCGGGCCGCCGGCAACCGCTCGCCCGGCCCGCACTCGCCTTCGGCGATGGCCCGCCGGATGGCGCCCGCCACCTGCTCATGCAGCGGCCGGCTGTCTGTGACGTCCAGTTTCAACAGCATGGTGCTAATGAAGCTAGCACCATTATCTTCCGATGGGTATGCCGAGGCAGGGGGGAAGCAGGAGGAACCCTGAGACCGTCCCCTAGTACCCCTGGGGAATCCCCTACCTCTGGAGTCGTAGGAAACGGGCGGGAAAGTTGGCTCTGTGGACCGATGCCCGCTTTATGTCCCGGATCGCACTATGGAGACATGAGCGCAGCGACCTTCACACCAGCCCAGGCCGCCGGTCGCCCGTCAGGCGCGACCCCGTTGACCGGTTCGCACAGACACCGACTCGGCGACACCGTCCGCGCGATACGCGTGTTCGCCGGTGCCGCCTTCGACGTGATGATCCTCGGTGAGTACGGCGAGGAAGCGGGCGTCCGCCGCCGCAGATGAGCCGGCGCCGGGTACGGACCGGCGCCGGGGCGGGGGCGGGCCTCAGCTCGCGCCGGGCTCCGCCAGCAGATCGTCCGCGTCGACGATCCGGTACGCGTACCCCTGCTCCGCCAGGAACCGCTGCCGGTGCGCGGCGAAGTCCTGGTCGATGGTGTCCCGGGCGACGACGGAGTAGAAGTGCGCCTGATGGCCGTCCGCCTTCGGCCGCAGCACCCGCCCGAGCCGCTGAGCCTCCTCCTGCCGGGAGCCGAACGTCCCGGAGACCTGGATGGCGACGGTCGCCTCGGGCAGGTCGATGGAGAAGTTCGCCACCTTGGAGACGACGAGCACGCTGATCTCGCCCTCCCGGAACGCGTCGAACAGTTTCTCCCGCTGGGCGTTCGAGGTCTCCCCCTTGATCACCGGCGCCCCGAGATGCTCCCCCAACTCGTCGAGCTGGTCGATGTACTGCCCGATGACGAGGATCTGCTGCCCGGCGAACCGCCGCACGATCGCCTCGGTCACCTTCCGCTTCGTCGCCGTCGTCGCACAGAACCGGTACTTCTCCTCGGCCTCGGCGGTCGCGTACGCGAGCCGTTCGGAGTCGGTGAGGTTGACCCGGACCTCGACGCAGTCGGCGGGCGCGATGTACCCCTGCGCCTCGATCTCCTTCCACGGCGCGTCGAACCGCTTCGGCCCGATCAGCGAGAACACGTCGGACTCCCGCCCGTCCTCGCGCACCAACGTCGCCGTCAGCCCGAGCCGCCGCCGCGCCTGGAGGTCCGCCGTGAACTTGAACACCGGCGCCGGCAGCAGGTGCACCTCGTCGTAGACGATCAGCCCCCAGTCCCGCGAGTCGAAGAGTTCGAGGTGCGGGTAGATCCCCTTCCGCTTCGTCGTCAGCACCTGGTACGTCGCGATGGTGACCGGCCGGATCTCCTTGCGCGTCCCGCTGTACTCGCCGATCTCGTCCTCGGTCAGCGACGTCCGCTTCACCAGCTCGTGCTTCCACTGCCGCGCGGAGACCGTGTTGGTGACCAGGATCAGCGTCGTCGACTTCGCCTGGGCCATCGCCCCGGCCCCCACCAGCGTCTTCCCGGCGCCGCACGGCAGGACGACGACCCCGCTGCCCCCGTGCCAGAAGTTCTCCACGGCCTGCTTCTGGTACGGCCGCAGCGCCCATCCGTCCTCGGCGAGCCCGATCGGATGCGCCTCCCCGTCGACGTACCCGGCAAGGTCCTCCGCCGGCCACCCCAGCTTCAGCAGCGTCTGCTTGATCTGCCCCCGCTCCGACGGGTGCACGACGACGGTGTCCGGGTCGATCCGCGCCCCCACCAGCGGCGCGATCCGCTTCGAGCGCAGCACCTCTTCGAGCACCGGCCGGTCGGTCGTCGTCAGCACCAGCCCGTGCGCCGGATGCTTGCTCAGCGTCAGCCGCCCGTACCGGTCCATCGTCTCGGCGATGTCGACGAGCAGCGCGTGCGGCACCGGATATCGGCTGAACTGCACCAACGCGTCCACGACCTGCTCGGCGTCATGCCCCGCCGCCCGCGCGTTCCACAGCCCCAGCGGCGTCACCCGGTACGTGTGGATGTGCTCCGGCGCCCGCTCCAGCTCCGCGAACGGCGCGATCACCCGACGACACGCGTCGGCCTGCTCATGATCGACCTCAAGCAGCAGCGTCTTGTCGGACTGGACGATCAGGGGTCCGTTCACAGGTGCACGTCCTCTCCGCCGGGAGCCTCGACGGAGGCCGGGGCAAACGTCCAGTGTGCCTCATCCGGAGCCGATCACGCCGGGCGTACGGAGGGCTACCGGAGAGCTATTCCTCCGCCAGCTCCGCCACCCCCGTGATCCGGTGCAGGGGGTACGTGCGGATCTCGTCCGCCGTGTGGTCGTAGGCCGTGACGAAGCCGCCCTCGACGCGGAGGGGGGCGATGACGCGCTGGGAGGCGGCGCCGTCGGCGTTGACGTAGCCGATCCACAGGGGCTCGCTGGTGAGGACGGCGGCCTGGACGGTGGCAAGGGTGTCGGCGGCGGTCGTACGGGGGAGTTCGCCGGGGGTATTACGGGACGTCTCGGGGGCGGGCTTGCGCGGGGTCGTCGAGGCCAGGTCGCCCGCCCTGATCGCGCGGACCGCCGCCGTCAGGAGGGTCGCGTCCGGGACGGGGGGACCGTCCGGGACTGGCTCCGGAGGGGTACGGGGCGGAGTGCGGTGCGCGTCGGCGCGGTGGATCAGGACGTCGCCGTCGGGGGACTCGGCCGCCGGGGCGTAGCCCATCGTGCGCAGGACGTCGAGGAGGGACGCCGGGTCGGCCTGCGCCGCGAGGACCGTCGGGGCGAGGCGCCGCAGCCGCAGCGGCCCCGACCGCTTGTCCGCCAGGATCTCGTTCAGCAGCGCGTCGTCGTCGCAGCGGACGTACGCCGACGCCGCGCCCACCCGGAGGTGGCCATGCCTGCGGGCCACGTCGTCGATCAGGTACGACAGGGGCTGCGGGACCGGCGTCCGCGAGTGCGCCGCCAGGAAAGCGTGCAGGTCGGACGCCGTACGCCCGGCGTCGAGCGCGCGGCGCACCGAGGCCGGGGTGAACCGGTACACCGTCGCCCCGCCCTTCGACTCGACGTCCGCCAGCACGTCCAGCGTGTCCGCGAGCGGCCGCTTCAGTGGGCCGGGCGCGACCGCCGTCAGGTCCGCCTGGAGCAGTACGTGGTCCAGGGGCTCGGGCAGGAGCGGGGTGAGGAGCCGGGCGGCAGCGGCGGTCGCCACGGCCTGCTCCGCCGGGGGTAGGGGTACTACGGGTCGCGGGGCGGGGTGGTGATGGTGCACCGGCAGCTTGTCGCCCGCGCCGGACGCGCCGGACGGGTCCTGGACGCCGGGTCCGCCGGAGGCGGGTGTCCCGTCGCCCGTACTTCCTGTGGCCGGGGTTCCCGCTCCCGTACCCCCTGAGGGGTAGCCCGCAGGTACTGCTCCCGGCACCCCCAGCGCTCCCGGCGCCCCCAGCAGGGCCCGCCCCTGCCCCGACAGCGCCCCCCTACCCGTAATACCCAAGGACTCCGCCTCGGCCAGCGTCCACTGCGCGAGCCGCGTCCGCAGATCGCCCTCACCCCGCTCGGACGACCGCTCAGACCCGCGATCGGCCCCGCGCAACGGCCGCTCCCAACGCAGCCGGGCCAGTAGCGACTCAGAGGTAGGGGACGTCCCCTCCGGGAGGCCGGCCAGCAGCCCCAGCACCCGCCGCCGTACCTCCGGCGCCGCCGACCGGTCCAGCCCGGGACCGAGCGCCGAGAGCGTCCGGTCCTTCGCGTCCCGCCCGCCCACCACACCGGGCGTCCGCGTCGCCGTGAGCCACGCCTCAGCGAGCCGCGCCCACCGCTCCGCCGCCGGACGCTCCAGCCACTCGTCGTACTCGGGGGTCGCCGCGTACCGCTCGTCCGCCTCGCCGTCCGACGCCAACAGGCCGGCCGCATAGGCGAGTTCGACCCAGAACGCGGCCACCGGCTCCGACACGTCGAGCGCCACGGCGGTCCGCTTCAGGTCACGCACACTGAGCCCGCCGGCCCGTAGTACCGCAGGACCACCCTCGTCCCAGTCCTTCAGCAGCTCCTCGACCGTCGCGAGCGCCGTGTACGCCTGCCCGGCCGCCGTCGCGTCCACGACCTCCGGACTGTGAACTCCCGCCGCCTCCACGGCCGGTGGCCACGGCTCCACCACCCGGTGCGCCCGCCCGCCCCGCAGATGCAGCGCCACCTCACGGGGCAGGACGACCGTCCCCGGCGACGTCGGCAGCAGCAGCCCCCGGTCGAGCAGCCACCGCAGCCGGGGCGCCGGATCCGCCGTGACCTGCCCGTACGGCGGCCCCCACACCAGCCGCTCCAGCACCTCGAGCGACTCCGCAGGCGCCTTCGCCAGCAGCGCCTTCAGCTTGCGACGGCTGGAGAACAGCGCCGTGAGACCGGCCACCGCGCTCACCGAGTCGTGCGTCGACGGCAGCCCCGCCGCCGCCACGATCTCCTGCACCCGCCCCGGCGACATCCCGGCCGTCGCCTCCTGGACGCTCGGCCCGAGACCCGTAGGGGACGGGTGCTGCGGCGAGGGGACCAGTAGCTCTCTGGCGGTACGCACCAGCCTCAGCCGGTCGTCGTCCCCCCATACCAGCGCCTGTTCACGCAGCGCCGCCACCGCGCCCGGCAGCGCCGCCGTCACCGCCGGGTCCTTCTCGTCCCCGGCCATCAGACCCAGGAGCTCCCGGTACGACGCCGGGTCCCCCGCCACGGCCAGCGCCTCCGCCGTCTGGAGCGTGAACCGGTCCAGCCGCTCCAGGGCCCGTACGACCGACGCGCGGGTCCCCGCTCTCGTCGCCAGCTGGGTCAGGTCGGTCGGCACCGGCGTGATGAGGTCCGGACGGCAGCGCAGCAGCGCGGCGAGGGACCGGTCGTCGCGCGAGCGCAGCGCCTCGGCGAGGGAGCGGGGGGTGCTCATCTGACCCACGGTAGCGGGTACGGCCGGGTGAGGGGTCCCCCGCGAGAGTTACGCCACGCGAGCGAGGTGTGACTGAGCACTTCAGTTGGCCACTCTGTGCCTCGTAGGTGGCCGCGCGACGGACGACGCGGCCTGGGGGCCGACGATGCGCTGCTACTTCTTTCTGCGCTTGGACGGGTTCGCAGGCTCCGGAGTCGGGGTCCTGGATGTGGTGCGCAGCATGACTGTGTAGTTGCGGTGCTCGAAGAGCCGGTCGATCTCCGGGACGCTGGAGGAGCCCACACCGCAGCAGGCGTAATGGATGGTCAGCGGCGGGGCGTTGTCTTCCCGGTCTTGGCGCGCCGTGGCAAGTTCCTGCACTTTGTCCCGCAGCATGCCGCCTTCGACCGAGGTTGCGCCCTCGGCCAGATGCCTGGCTTCCAGCGGCATCAGCTTGTAGTTGATGACCTCCTCACCGGCGCGGAAGGTCTTGGGATAGCCGGTGGGCATGGGTTTGCGCTTGTTGGTGGGGCCGACCAGTTCGAGGTCGTCCGCCGTCGGCGGGGTGCCGGACTCGACGAGCTTGGCCACCTCGTTCTCCAGCCATGCACCGGGCGGCGCGTAGACGACCAGTTCGATGCCCTCGGGCACGGTGAAGGTGGCCTTGAGCGCGCGGCTGCGCGGGTTGTCGGGATTCTTGGGCAGGCGCTGGTTGTCTCCGAACCGCCCGTGCCCGCTGAGCACAGCCACGTCCGGGTCCTGGTCCTGGGAGGCGTCGTTCGGCATCCGTTGCACGGACACCGCCCGGCTGCCGAGCATCCGGCACACTGCGGCGTTGCCGACGGAGCGCTGAAGCCCCGTCAGGGCACCGGGCCCCTGTGGCACTGCGGGTGACGTGAACGTTGCGGGGGAGACCGGCCGCGGACTTCTGTGGGACCCGCGACGTTCCTGGGCCTCTTCATACGCGCGCATCAGGTCACTCCCATCAAGTACGAGATCCACGCGAAACACGGTGGCATGTCGATGTTAGGGAGTCGCGCGCGGTGACGCAGAGCGCCGGTGGGCACACTTTGGGGCAACGTGACTTCCCCCTGGGCCAGGTGTGACCGGTCATCTGGCGGAACGCTCAACCGGCCGGCTCGAATGCTCTACTGGCCAACTGAAATGCTCAGTCACACGAGGACGGCCCGCCGCCTCTCCCGTAAGCCCCCTACAACTCCAGATCTACTGGATCTACTGGACGAAGTCCCCCGCGCGGTAGCTTCTTCCCGTGGGGATCGAAAGCGACCAAGTCGTCTACGAGTACCTGAGCCGCGTCGGCGACGTGGCTCAGCAGCAGCAACTGGCGTCCTCAGCGCGGATGCGGCTCGTGTCGGAGCTGCGCAACGAGATCGACCAGCGCCGCGCGAAGGCCACGGTGGACAGCCCGGCGGCCGTCCGGAAGATCATCGCGAGACTGGGCAGCCCGGACGACGTCGTCGCCGCGGCGGGGGGCCAGGGTGGGCCCGGGACACCGGCCGTCGCCGTACCCGTACAACCTTCGTACTCCCCGGGATCCCCCTCGGGGTCGGCGGGCCCCGCCGGGCCGACGTCACCCACAGCACCCACCACACCCGCCGGACCCGCTGCCCGTGCCGACGCCGACTCCGACGGCCCCGCCTTCCCCGCCCCCCGATCCGGCGACGACGACGCCTTGCCCGACTGGTGGCGGGGCGGACCCGTAGGTCTGGAGAGTGACCTCGACGAGGTCCCCGGCTTCGTCGGCGGCGTCGAGATCCCCGAACTCCTCAAGTCCCCGCGCGGCAGGACCCTGGAGAAGAAGACCGACGACGAGACCCCGGCCACGCCCCCGGCGGACGACCAGACCGACGCCACCGCCACAGCCCCCGGCAAGTCCGGCAAGGCCGAGAAGCCAGGCAAGACCGCCAAGGCCCGCAAGTCCGCCGACGCCGAACCCCGGCGCCGCCGCCTCGTCCCCCTTCCCTCCGGCCAGTGGAGCAACCCCCTCCTCCTGCTCGCCGCCGCCTCTCTCGTCGCGGGCGCGGTCCTCGGCAACCTCATCCCGCTGGGCGCCGGTTGGCTCATCGCTTACGTGTCCCGGCGGCTCAGCGTCCAGGAGAAGAAGACGGCCGTCTTCTGGATCCCCGGCTGCGCGGTCGGGGCCGGCCTGGTGTGGCTGTGGGGACGCAACGAGGGCCGCTGGGGCGATCCCATCGTCGCCGGGCACATGAACGACGCGGTCTCACAGACCTGGCCCTGGGTACTACGGGTCGCGGCCATCACGTCCGCTCTGTACCTGGTCTGGCGCTCGCAGCGGAACAAGTAGCTCCACGGAGGGACGGGCAGCCGTACACCCCGAGCCGTAGGGGCCCCGGGCCGTAGGGGACATCCCCGAACGGCGTCCGGGGCATCCCCGATGCCGTCCGGTCCCCGGAACTGGTCAGCTCGACTCATGGGAAAAACACGGCACTTACCTCGCACGGTCGTCGCCCTCACCACAGTCGTCCTCACCGCGGTCGGCGCGCTCGCCGCCACCGCCGCCCCCGCGCTCACCGCCCCCGCACTCTCCGCCCCGCCCCGCCCGTCCCCGGGGCCCCACGCCCCAACTCAGGCCGCCCTGAACGAGATCGCCGCCCAGGGCACCCCCGGAGTCATCGCCCAGGTGAAACACCCCCGGGGCAGGTGGAACGGCCGAGCGGGCGTCGCCGACCTTGCGACCGGCCGACAGCGCGCCGTCCACGAGAGGTTCCGCGTCGCCAGCGTCACCAAGCCCTTCACCGCCACGGTGCTCCTCAAGCTCGAAGCCCGGCGGAAACTGTCCCTGGACGACAGCGTGGAGAAGTGGCTACCCGGGGTAGTACGCGGCAAGGACTACCACCCCGAGCGCATCACCGTCCGCCACCTGCTCAACCACACGAGCGGGATCTACGACTACAACATGGACGACGGCTTCCGCGCCAAGTACTACGGGGACGAGTTCGACAAGAACCGCCACCACCGCTGGGCCCCGGGGGAGTTGGTGGCCATCGCCTTGGCGCACCCGGCCAACTTCCAGCCGGAGCAGGGCAGTCGCCCCGGCCGCCCCGGCAAGTGGGACTACTCCGACACCAATTACGTCCTCGCCGGAATGATCATCGAGAAGGTCACCGGCGGCACCTACCGCGAGGCGGTCGAAAACCTCGTCGTCAAACCGCTCAAGCTGCGCGGCACGAAAGTCCCCGGCACCTCACCCAAGCTGCCCCGGCCGCACGCGACCCACTACTCCACGCTCTTCGAGGACGGCCCGGACGCGAAGACGCGCGACGTCACCGAGTTCAGCCCCACGGTCGCCTTCTCGGCCGGAGAGATCATCTCGACCGTCGGCGACGTGAACACCTTCATGTCCGCGCTCCTCGCCGGCGACCTGCTGCCCGCCGCCCAGCAACGGGCGCTGCTCGACGCCGTGGCCGTCGACGGCGACAAGGGCCACGGCGGTCCCGAGGACGTCTACGGCCTGGGCATCCGGCACTTCAAACTGAGGGACGGCTGCTGGGCCTGGGGTCACGGCGGCATGATCCCCGGCTCCGCGACCCGCACGGTGGCCACGGCGGACGGCCGCCACGTGCTGACCATGAACCGCAACGGCGACTGGGGCGACCAGCGGCTGGAGGACGCGCTCGTCGAGACCGAGTTCTGCGAGAGCTGACGGGGTCCTGCGGAAGCTGACGGGCATAGGGGGAACGGCGACCCCTAGTACCCCTAATACTCCCGAGACGGTCACCGCCCCGGCTGGGACACTGATCGGCATGACCTCTCCCGCGCACCCCGCCCCCGCGCACCCCGTAGTCGGCTTCGACCTCGACATGACCCTCATCGACTCCCGCCCCGGAATCCGCGCGTGCTACGTGACTCTCGCCCAGCGGACCGGCGTGCACATAGACGCCGACCTGGTGGTCAGCCGGCTCGGCCCGCCTGTCGAGGACGAGATGGCCCACTGGTTCCCGGCCGAGGAGGTCGCGGAGATGGCGGCCCTCTATCGCAGGTTGTACCCCGAGTACGCCGTGAGAGGGACCCTCGCCCTGCCCGGAGCCCGCGAGGCGATCACGGCCGTCCACGCGGCGGGCGGCCGCGCCATCGTCGTCACCGCGAAGCACGAGCCCAACGCGAAGCTCCACATGGAACACCTGGGGCTTGACCCTGACGTCGTGGTCGGGGACCTGTGGGCCGAGCAGAAGGCGGAAGCGCTCAGGGAATACGGCGCCCACGTCTATGTCGGTGATCACGTAGGGGACGTCAGGGGTGCCCGCGCGGCCGGCGCGCTCTCCGTCGGAGTGATCACCGGACCGTGCGATGCGGAGGAATTGCGCACGGCCGGTGCGGATGTGGTGCTCGACGATCTTCTCGCGTTCCCGGGATGGCTTTCGGCCTATCTCGCGGATGCCCCGGAAGCCGTTGATCCCTCCCTCGCCTGACGCCGCCCGGCCGCGATCGAACGCAGTACACCCGCGCCCGCGATCAGGAAGCCGACACCCATGAGCATGCTCAATCCGAACATGTACGCAGGAAAAGGCGTCGTTCCGAGGAACAACGGGGTCACGGTGACGAGAGTGGCCACCGTACCGGCGAAGAACACGATCGCACCGGCGCGGATCAGCCGGTCACCGGGGGCGGCGGAATTCGTTTGGGTTTTGTCACGCACCGGACCAGGGTAGTTCCCAGCCCGAAGGAACAGCCGGGGGACGTCTTGTCACCCGCGCGCAGACCATTAGCCTTGGTACCGGCGGGTCATGGTCGACCCGCTGTACTGCTATCCGGAGCCGTTCACGCGGTGCCAAGGCGCCGAGGCGCCAGGTTCCACGGACGGTTTTCAGAAGCGGTTTTACGACAGAAGCAGTTTTCCGACGAGTACGAGGACGAGGACAGACGTGCCTACCGGCAAGGTCAAGTGGTTCAACAGCGAGAAGGGCTTCGGCTTTCTCTCCCGCGACGACGGCGGTGACGTCTTCGTCCATTCCTCGGTCCTCCCCGACGGAGTCGAGACACTCAAGCCGGGCCAGCGCGTGGAGTTCGGAGTCGTCGCCGGTCAGCGCGGCGATCAGGCCCTTTCGGTCGTTCTCCTCGACCCGACTCCTTCCGTCGCCGCCGCTCAGCGCAAGAAGCCGGACGAACTCGCCTCCATCGTCCAGGATCTGACCACCGTCCTGGAAAACATCACGCCCATGCTGGAGAAGGGGCGTTATCCGGACAAGGCTTCCGGAGCGAAGATCGCCGGATTGCTGAGGGCGGTCGCGGACCAACTCGACGTCTAGGGAATACCCGTACGTCCCAGGAGCTACGGCCCCAGGGACGGGAGTTACGGCCTCAGGGAAACCGCAGGGCGTCCGGGCCGAGGGGCGGTACCAGCCCCTCGGCCGCCGCGCGCGTGAGCAACCCGCGTACGGCGGCGTAGCCGTCCTCACCGAGGTCGGCCGTGAACTCGTTGACATACAGCCCGATGTGCTGGTCCGCGACGGCCGGGTCCATCTCCTGCGCGTGTTCCATGACGTACGGCCGGGTCATCTCGGGGTCGTCCCAGGCGGCCCGCACGGACGCCCGGATCGACTCGGCCAGCAGCTCCAACCGCTCGGCGCCCAGGGACCGTCGGGCGATGATCGCGCCCAGCGGGATGGGCAGCCCCGTCGTCGACTCCCAGTGCTCGCCCATGTCCGCGAGCTTGTGCAGGCCGAAGTTCTGGTACGTGAACCGCGCCTCGTGGATGACGAGCCCCGCGTCGACCTTCCCGTCCCGGACGGCGGGCATGATCTCGTGGAACGGCATCACGACGATGTCCCCGACCCCGCCGGGCACCGTCTCCGCCGCCCACAGCCGGAACAGCAGGTACGCCGTCGACTTCTCGCTCGGCACAGCCACCGTACGACCTTCGAGGGAGACCCCGGCCTCCCTCGTGAGTACCAGGGGCCCACAGCCGCGCCCCAGCGCCCCGCCGCACGGCAGGAGGGCGTAGTCCTCGAGTACGTACGGCAGGACGGCGTAGGAGACCTTCAGGGCGTCGTACTCGCCCCGCTGGGCCATGCCGTTGGTGATGTCGATGTCCGCGAACGTGACGTCGAGCGCGGGGGCGCCCGCGACGCGGTCGTGCGCGAGGGCGTCGAAGACGAACGTGTCGTTCGGGCAGGGGGAGTAGGCGATCTTCAGCGGCTGCTCCGCGGGCACGGACTCGGCGGGCGTGTGCTCAGAAGTCATGTCGTCTCCAACTCTCCAGGACGGGGGCCAGCTTCCCGAACCCCGCCGTCAGCGACTCCAGCGCGTCCTTGATGCGCCAGGCCGAACGGTCGCGCGGACCAACGGCGTTGGAGACCGCGCGCAGTTCGAGGACGGGGACGCCGTGGGCGCCGGCCGCCTCCGCGACCCCGAAGCCCTCCATCGCCTCGGCGAGCGCGCCGGGGTGAGCGGCGCGCAGGTCGTCGGCCCGGCGCGCGGTGCCGGTGACCGTCGAGACGGTCAGGACGGTGCCGGTGCGGGCCCCGGTGGCGGTGGCGGCGCGGCGTACGAGGTCCGGGGGCGGGGTGTGGGTGACGGTGCCGAAGCCGAGGTCGGTCACGGGCAGGAACCCGTCGGCGGTCTCGGCGCCCAGGTCGGCCGCCGTGATGTGGTCCGCGAGGATCAGGGAGGCTACGGGGGCGTCCGGGGCGAAGCCGCCCGCGATACCGGCCGAGACGACCAGGTCGTACGGGTCTCCCGTAAGGGACGCGGCGGTGAGAGCGGTCGCGGTGGAGGCTGCGGCGAGGGCGGGGCCGACGCCGACGGCGAGGAGGTCGTAGCGGCCGGGGGCACCCGTGGGGTGATGGAGGGTCAGTCCCCCCGGGAGGGTACGGGTCTCCCCGTAGGGGTCCGGGAACGCCTGTGCCACCGCGTCCCGTTCGGCGGGGACCGCGGTGGCGACCAGGACGCGGACGGCTGACGTGGTCAGTTGTCCGTCTTCTTCAGGCGGAACGACCACAGACCCGTGACGGCCTGGCTGTCCTTCTTGCCGTCACCCGCCTTGATGGTGACGAGCGTCGAGTTGCCCTGGGCGCCGTACTGGGCGTTGAAGAAGACGCTGCCCGGGATCGTCAGGTAGGTCTTCGTGTTCTCACCGGTGAGCGGCTGGCCGTTCATCAGGACCGTCCAGCGCTTTTTGGCGACGTCGGGGTCCACGCCGAAGCGGACGGTGTCGACCTCGGAGTCCACGTCGATCGACTTGATGTCCTCGTCCTTCAGGCACGCCGTCAGCTTCGACGTGTCCAGCACGGAGTCCTCACCGCCGCAGGTGGCCTCCTCGCTGACCGACGACGACCCGACGGAGATCGTCGAGAACGGGGTCGGCTTGTCGCAGGCCGAGAGCACGAGCAGTCCGGCGGACACGGCGCCGGCGGCGGCGACGGCGCGGCGGCGTCGCACAGCAGCGGATTGCTTGGTCATGGGCGAAGGTTATCGGGCCCGCCCGGCGCTCTTCCTATGCGGGGTGCGGCGTCGCTGTGCGTTAGGCCACGCGGGGTGGCCGTAGCGCTGAGGTACTACGGGCCACCCCGCCTCGCCGCGCACCTCACCCCCAGGTACTACGGGTACTACGCCACCCGCCCTCGCCCCCCACCCCCACTACCCCCGTGCCGCGCCGACCCCAGCAGCCCCTTCGCCGTGGTCGCCCACCCCACCGCCACCACACACGCCGCCACCGACAGCCCCAGCGTCCCGTTCAGCGGCATCACGATCCCCACCGCCCCGCCGAACACCGACGACACCTGGAGCAGCGTCTCCGAGCGGGCGAACGCCGACGTCCGCACCAACTCGGGCACGTCCCGCTGGATCAGCGCGTCCAGCGACAGCTTGGCCAGCGCCTGCGAGAACCCGGCGACCGCCGCGAGGCAGGCGACGAGGAACGCCCCGAACAGCAGCGCCGCCGTCACTGTCGCCCCGAGGACCACCGCGACGACCGTCACGACGATCAACTCCGGTGCCCGCGACCGCAACCAGGCCCCCACCGTCGTCCCGAGCGCGTTGCCCGCGCCCGCCGCGACGGCGACCATGCCGAGTGACACGGCGGCGCTCTGCCCGGTCAGCGGATGCTCGCGCAGCAGGAACGCGAGGAAGAAGGTGAGGAACCCCGACAGCCAGCGCAGGGCCGCGTTCGCGCCGAGCGCGTGCGTGACGCCGATGCCGACGGTCCGCAGCCCCGGCCGCTTGGCGGACTTGAGCGGCCCGTGCAGATGCTCCGCGTCGGCGGCGAGCAGCGCGACGTCCTCCCCCTTCGCGGAGTCCACCTTCGGCGGCAGCGTGAACGACAGGAACGTCCCCACGACGAAGATCACGAACGCCCCGTAGAGCGGCCACCCGGAGCCGATCTGGTGCAGCCCCGCCGCGACGGGCGCCGCGATCCCGGTCGCCAGAAGTCCCCCCAGGGTCACGCGGGAGTTGGCCTTGACCAGGGAGAGCTTCGGCGGCAGTAGTCGGGGTACTACCGCAGAGCGAACCACCCCGTACGCCTTGGAGGCTACGAGTACCCCCAGGGCCGCGGGGTACATCTCCAGGCTCCCTGTGGCGACGGCCCCCGAAAGTACTAGGGCGAGCAGCGCCCGCGCGAGCATCGCCCCGGCCATCGCCGCGCGCCGCCCGTGCGGGAGCCGGTCGAGGAGCGGGCCGATGACGGGGGCGAGAACGGTGAACGGCGCCATGGTGATGGCGAGATACAGCGCGACGCGCCCGCGCGCCTCGTCCGTGGGGACGGAGAAGAACACCGTGGACGCGAGGGCGACGGTGATCATGACGTCGCCCGCGCCGTTCACGGCGTGCAGTTCGATGAGTTTGCCGAGGCCCGACTCGCCCGCGCCGTGCGCGTGCGTGGCCTTTCTGATGCCCCGGGCCGTCCCGGTGAACGGGAAGTGCAGGGCACGGCCGAGCGAGCGGACGGGTCCGCCGATCCGGCCCGAACCGCCGCCTCGCCCCTTCCCCTGCCCGCCGATTCCGGTCGCGCCCTGGGGTGTCCGCGCGGTAGCCACGACGTTCATAGTGCCCCGAGAAGGCGGTGCGTAGTGCGGTTACCGCGCGTACGGGTGGGGACTTCTCGCCGTTTTCACCGCTGGTTCCCAGGTATTACGGGTCCTCTGCGGGTCCGCTGCCGGGCCTCTGCGAGTCGTCTGCGGGGCGTCTACGGGTCCTCTCGGGGGTCCCGTACCGATCGTCGTGTCCCGTCGGTGTGGGCTGAGCGGCCGTGAACAGGTAGCGTGCGTATCTCAGCCATCCCGCACAATGGATGGCACAGGTGCGCCCGAGCACGATCGGACGCGGACGTCGACGCGGCCCACAGGTCCGCTCCGTCCGTTCCGCGGCCCGAGACACCGCACCCGACAGACGGCGTAGGAGAGAAGCGATACCTGTGAGCGCAGCGACCACGCGAAGCCGCACCCCCGACCGCCTGTGCGCCGAGGCCGTCGACCTCGCACGCACCGCAGCCGAGGAGGCGGCGGCACCGGGTGTCGTCGGTGAGCACGTGGGGCTCGTCTCCGAGGGCGACCGGGTCGTCACCCACTTCTTCGAGTGCAAGGAACTCGGCTACCGGGGCTGGCGCTGGGCCGCGACGGTCGCCCGCGCGTCGCGCGCCAAGCTCGTGACGCTCGACGAGGTCGTCCTCCTGCCCGGCCCCGACGCCGTCCTCGCGCCCGAGTGGGTGCCCTGGAGCGAGCGCCTGCGCCCCGGCGACCTCGGCCCCGGCGACCTCCTGCCCACCGACGCCGAGGACCAGCGCCTGGAGCCCGGCCTCACCGCCGACGCCGACGACCGCCTCGCCCCCGGCGACTCCGGCGAGGACGAGCCGCAGCTCACCCCCGGCCTCGTGGAACTCGCCGACGCCGAGGACGCCGAGATCACCCCCGGCCTCGCCACGCCGCCCGCGCGCGGCACGATCACCGCCGTCGCCGACGAGCTCGGGCTGCGCCGCGCCCGCGTGCTGTCCCGCTACGGTCTGCACATCGCCGCCGACCGCTGGGAAGAGGCGTTCGGCGCGCAGACCCCGATGGCCCAGGCCGCCCCCGCGACCTGCGTGAGCTGCGGTTTCCTCACGCCGATCGGCGGCAGCCTCGGCCAGGCGTTCGGTGTCTGCGCCAACGAGTTCTCGCCCGCCGACGGCCGTGTCGTCTCCCTCACGTACGGGTGCGGTGGCCACTCGGAAGCGGCTGTCATGCCCGCGCCGCCGCGTCCGGCGGAGCCGGTCGTCGACGAGACCCGGGTGGACCCGTTCCCCCTCCGCCCCGCAGCCGACTCGGGGTCCGTCCCCGTAGGGGCCGGGGACGAGGAGACGGCGGAACTGGGGCACTCGTAGCTCTTCCGGGGGAGCCCTTTCGGCTGAGTACCTGAGGGCTAACTCTCGCGGATGTGGGCGTGGACGTCGGTCCCGGGGCCCCAGTCGTGCTGTGCGGCGCGTCCGGTCCCGGGTGGGCTCGGGTGGGGGCGGCAGTCCAGGCAGGGGGTGCCTGGGGTGGTGGGGCGCCGGTAGGGGCGTTCGCAGCCGGGGCAGACGGGGGCGGGTACGCGGGGGTCCGGAGGTACTACGGGTACTACGGGTCCTACGGGTCCTACGGGGACGGGCGTGAGGTCCCCTGGGTCTACGGGTACTACGGGTCGCCCGGTGCCGGGGTACGGCACGGGTGGGAGCAGGGCCGTCAGACGGTGGGCCAGGAAGGCGGCCGGGCGGTGCAGGGGTTCTACGGGAAGGTTCTCGGTCAGGGCCCGGCGGACGGCCGTGGGGGAGACGTCGCGTTCCAGCCAGGCGGCGACGCCGGGGGCCAGGTGGGCGACGTCGGCGGCGGAGAGGAACAGGCGGGGGTCGTGGCGGCGGAGCCTCGCCAGCACGTCGGACGCCTGCTGGAAGAGCGCCGGGGCTGTGCAGGAGGGCTGGGGTACTACGGGGAGCGCCTTCTTGCGGGGCTGCTGCGCGGGCCTGGGACCGGGGCAGGGGGACGAGGACGGGGACGTCGGGTGATCCGGGATGCCGTGGCCGTGGCTGTGGTCGTGGCTGTGGTCGTGGTCGTGGTCGGCGTCGCCGTTGCCATGCCCTGACGCCCTGCGGCTGACCCGCCCCGGCTGGTTGCAGGACACCGTTCGCGTGATGATGCGTCCGCCCTGGATGTGCTCGCGTTCGCGGCGCAGGTAGCCGTGGGCCTCCAACTCCCGTAGCCCGGCGGCGATTCGGACGGCGCCCTCCGGGAAACGTGCGGCGAGGGACTTGATGGCGATGGGGGTGCCCGAGGGCAACGACTGGATGTGGACGGCCAGTCCGATCGCGAGCAGCGACATGTCCGGGTGCTGGGCGAGGTGGTTGCCGATCACCGTGAAGCGGTTGGTGTGCCGGGTGTTCTCGTGAACCAGACCTGCGTGCGGGTGACGCCGGTTCGGGTGTTTGCGGGCACCTGGGCGGGACTGGGCGTGCGAGGGCACGCTAATCTCAGGGGTATCCATCGGGAAGGTCTTGTCTTCCTAGGTGGTCAGGCCCTCGCTGTGGGATGCCAGTCCCCGCGAGGGCCGTCGTATGTCTGGAGTTGTGTTGAGGCAGAGCGTAAGGCATACAACCCGCCCCGGATCAAGTCCGGTTGGCCGCGTTCACCCGCCGGAGTGAGCGCGCTCCCCGCCTCGCCGGCCAGGGCGGGAGGGGTGGGGTTTGGCGGGTTCCTTTAGCCCCGTTCCTTTACCAAAAGGAGCTGGCCCCACCGGAGCACGGATTCCCGGACCCCGGTCATCCCACCGCAATCTCGGCCCAGACAGTCTTCCGCGGCGACGGCCCCTCGGTGACGCCCCAAGCGGTCGTACACGCCTGCACAAGCGCGAGCCCGTACCCAGACTCGGCGTCGGGAGAGGCGAGTTGAGGCCGGGGCATCCGGTCCCCACGCGTATCGGACACCTCGATACGCAGAACGCCCCCCAAATCCCGCACGACCAGCAGGAAATCCCGCCCGGGGACCCGCCCATGCTGCACGGCGTTGTTGGCCAGCTCCGCGATCACGATCCGCGCGGGATCCAACGGCAGCCCCCAATCCCGGAGTTGTTCCGCAGCAAGCAGCCGAGCGAGGCGCGCACCACGCCGGGTGGGGGAGAGTTGGACACTGAAGTGGCGGGCGGGTGTGGTGGGTTGGGCGGTGGACTGGGGTGGGGGAGTTTTCTGAACCATGTGATGCAGCGTGGCCGGATGCGCTTCACTTTTCAGTCATATCGCGGCTACGTAGAGCGACTGTCCAACCGTTGTCCAATCGTGTCGACGGGGTAGAGGCGGTGCTCGGGGTAGAGGCGGCGAGTACAGCGTCGTACGACCAAGGGGCAAGGATGAGCGGTGACGGTGAAGCGGGGCGGCTGACGACCGAGGCGGACGAGCAGGGGTGGGAGGTCGACCCGGACGACGAGTGGGGGTTGGCCGTACTCGTCAGCGTGGGGCGGCAGTTGAAGCTCCGCCGCGAGGCGAAAAAGATGCGGGTCCCGGAGTTCGCCAAGGCGATCGGCTACAGCGAGGACATGGTCTACAAGATCGAGGCCGGGTCCCGCATCCCGAAGCAGGTGTATCTGGACAGGGCCGACAGAATCCTGGACGCGGGCGGCCTCGTCTCGGCGATGTGGGAGGACGTGGAGAAGGTTCGGTACCCGAAGAAGGTGCGGGACTTGGGCGACCTGGAGTCGAAGGCGACCGACCTCCTGCTGTACGACCCGCTGAACATCCATGGGCTGCTTCAAACGCCGGAGTACGCACGTGCGTTGCTCATGATGCGGCGGCCCGCGTACACGGACGCCGAGGTGGAGAGGTTCCTTGCCGCACGGATGGCTCGCAAGTCCGTGTTCGAGCGCGCACAGCCGCTGGAGTTGAGCTTCATCCTGGAGGAGTGGACGCTTCGGCGTGCGCTCGGCGGGCGGGAGGTGCGGGCCAGGCAGCTTGAACACCTGCTGGAGCTAGGGAAGTTGCGCAACGTCGAGATCCAGATGATGCCCATGAATCTGGAGGAGCACGCGGGCACGGCCGGTGGCATCGAACTGCTGAAGTTCAAGGACGGTTCAGCGAAGGGGCGTTCACCGGAGGTGGCCAATGGTCGACCGGTCGACGACCCGAAGCACATCCGTATCCTTGAGACGCGATATGGCATTATCCGATCGCAGGCTCTCACGCCTCGTGAGACCACGGCCCACATTGAACAACTGCTGGGGGAAAGATGACCCGCACCACCTCGACCGGGGGCACCTCTCACCTCGCATGGTTCAAGAGCAGCTACAGCAGCGGCAGCGAGGGGGACTCCTGCGTCGAGGTGGCGCTCGACTGGTTCAAGAGCAGTTACAGCAGTAGTAGCGAGGGTGATTCCTGCGTCGAAGTCGCCACCACCCCCGCCACCATCCACATCCGCGACTCCAAGTACCGCGACTCCAGCCCCCGCCTCGCCGTCGCCCCCGACACCTGGACCGGCTTCCTCCAGGCGTTCCCGCGCACCCCGTAATACCGAAGTACGCCCCCGTAAGACCTGAGCGGTACGGTCTCCTCACGCCGATGAGGAGAGCAGACGTGAGCAACTTCGTGCGGCCCGCGGCCGAGGGCGCCGACCCCTTCGGCACCGCCCGGCTACGTCGCGGGGTCCTGGACGCCTGGGCGACGAGCCCCGCCCGGTTCCGGGAGGACGCGAACGCCGAGGAGGACCTCGTACTCGGGGGCTACCGGGACCGCCTGGTCGTGGAGCTGGCCCAGAACGCCGCCGACGCCGCCGCCCGCGCGGGCGTGCCGGGCCGCCTCCGGCTCACCCTCAGGGAGAACGTCCTCGTCGCCGCCAACACCGGCGCCCCCCTGGACGCCGCCGGAGTCGAGTCGCTGGCCACGCTCAGGGCCTCGGCCAAACGGGACACCCCCTCCGTCGGCCGCTTCGGCGTCGGCTTCGCGGCTGTCCTGTCCGTCACCGACGAGCCCGCGGTCGTCGGCAGGCACGGCGGCGTCCGCTGGTCCCTCGCGGAGGCCCGCGAGCTGGCCGGCGAGACCGCCCGCCACAGCCCCGGCCTGGGCGACGAGATCCGCCGCCGGGACGGACACGTACCCGTACTACGTCTGCCGTACGCCGCCGAGGGCACCGCCCCCGACCCCTACGACACGGCCGTCATCCTCCCCCTACGGGACGCCGCCGCGGCCGACCTCGCCGAGCGCCTGCTGCACGCCGTGGACGACAGCCTGCTGCTGACCCTGCCGGGCCTCGCGGAGGTCGTCGTCGAGATCGGCGACACCCCCGCCCGCACCCTGACCCGCCGCACGGACGGCCCCCTCACCGTCGTCGACGACTCCCGCGACGGCACGACGGCCTGGCGCACCCTCTCCGCACACGGCGAGACCGCGCCCGACCTCCTCGCCGACCGCCCGACGGAAGAACGCCTGCGCCCGCACTGGTCGCTGACCTGGGCCGTACCCGTAGACCCCCAGGGGCTACCCGTACGACCCAGGACCGCCCCCGTCCTGCACGCCCCCACCCCCAGCGACGAACCCCTAGGGGTCCCCGCCCTCCTCATCGCCTCCTTCCCCCTCGACACCACCCGCCGCCACGCCGCCCCCGGCCCCCTGACCGACTTCCTGGTCCAGCGCGCGGCCGACGCCTACGCCGAACTCCTCGCGGCCTGGCGCCCGGTGGACGCGAGCGTCATCGACCTCGTCCCCGGCCCGCTCGGCAAGGGCGAACTGGACGGCGCCCTGCGCCAGGCCGTCCTGGACCGGCTGCCGCGCACGGCGTTCCTGCCGCCCGCGGTGACACCAGGGACCACCGGCACCGGCCCCGCCCTCGGCCTCGCCCGCGACGAGACGTCCGGCCCGGCCTTCGGCACCGCCGAGACCCTGCACACCGGCACCAGCACCACCAGCACCACCAGCACCCACGGCACCGCCCCCGCCACCGACCCCCACACCCCCCGTACCTCCGAGGTCCTACCCCTCCCGGACGACGACCCAGGGGTTACCCCCGAGGGCCTGGACCTCCCCGAAGCCCTCCGCCCCCGCGACGCCGAGGTCGTCGAGGGCGCCGGCGCCGACACCGTACGCGTCCTCGCCGAAGTCCTCCCCACCCTCCTCCCCGCCGGTCTGGAACGCCGCGTCGAACTGCGCACCCTCGGCGTCGCCCGCGTCCCCCTCGCGGACGTCATCGACCGCCTCGCCGGTCTGGAGAAGGACCCGCACTGGTGGTACCGGTTGTACGACAGCCTCGCGGGCGTCGACCCCGACCGCCTCTCGGGGCTACCCGTACCCCTCGTGGACGGCCGCACGTCCATCGGCCCCCGCCAGGTCCTCCTCCCCCTCCCCGACACGGCGACCGGCGCCGACCCCGAGGTCCTGGCCCGCCTCGGCCTCAAGGTCGCCCACGAGGACGCCGCCCACCCCCTCCTGGAAAAACTCGGCGCCCTCCCCGCGACCCCCCGGGCCGTCCTGACAACTCCCCAGGTCCGCGCGGCGGTCGCCGCCTCCCTCGACGACGATGGTGGCGCCTGGGACGAAGACGCCCCGGACGCCGAGGAGTTGGCGGACACCGTCCTCGCCCTGGTCCGCGAGGCGGGCCTCGAACCCGGCGACGAACCCTGGCTCGGCGCCCTCGCCCTGCCCGACGAGGACGGCGAACTCGTCCCCGCCGGTGAACTCGTCCTGCCCGGCAGCCCGTTCGCGTCCGTCATCCGCGAGGGTGAACTAGCCGAGGTCGACGCCGAGTTGGCCGACAAGTGGGGCGAACAGCCGCTCACCGCCTGCGGAGTGCTGGCCACCTTCGCCCTGGTCCGCGCCACCGACGTCGTCCTCGACCCCGACGAACTGGAGCCCCGCGAGGGCGACTTCGCCGAACCCGACGACGCCGGCCTGCTGGACGCCGTCGACGTGTGGGCCGAGGACGTCCTCGACCGCTTCCCCGACTCGCCGGTGCCCCCGGTCGCGACGGAACTCGTCGCCGTCCGCGACCTCGACCTCGTCGACGACGACAAGTGGCCCCAGGCCCTTGCCCTGTTGGCGCGGCCGCCGCTGCGCGACGCGCTGGTCCAGCCGCTGCGGATCCTGCTGCCCGACGGCACCCACGAGACCGTGCGCCCCTACACCGCCTGGTGGCTGCGCGACCACCCCGTCCTCGACGGACGCCGCCCGGCGGGCCTCCTCGCGGCCGGCGGCGACCCGCTCCTGCGCGGGCTGTACGACGAGGCCGACGCGACCGGCTTCGACGACGAACAGGTCCTGCGTGCCCTGGGCGTCCGTACGTCGGTGCCCGCGCTCCTCGACGAGCCGGGCGGCGCCGCCGAACTCCTGGACCGCCTCGCCGACCCGGACCGCGAGGTCACCCCGGCCCAACTCCACGGCCTCTACGGAGCTTTGGCCGACCTCGATCCCGAACAGGTCACGCTCCCGGACGACTTGAGGGCCGTCGTCGACGGCGCGGTCGAGGTCGTGGACGCGCCGGACGCCGTCGTCGTCGACTCCCCGGACCTCCTCCCCTTCACCGACGGCACCCCCCTCCTGCCCGTACGCCCCACCAGGGCCGCCGAGTTGGCGGAACTCTTCCAGGTGCGGCGCCTGAGCGAGTCCGTCACCGGCGAGGTCGACTCCGAGGGCACCGAGCACGCCGTCCCCGAGTCCGTCGCCGTCCTCCTCGGCGCCCGTACCCCCACGTCGTACCTGGAGCACGACGAGTTGATCGTCGACGGCGTCGAGATCGACTGGCGGCTGACCGACGACGGCGTGCTGCACGCGGCGACCCTCGAAGGCGTCGCCGCCGGTCTCGCCTGGGCGGCGGGGCAGTGGCCCCGGCGGTTCGAGGTGGCGGCGCTGCTCGAAGACCCGTCCAGGACAGGGGAGTTGGCGCGGGACCGCTGGTTCGACTGAGCCGATCGACGCTCCGTGATGTTCACGTCACGCACACAATTCCCCGGATTCATCCACGATCCGTGCAACCGTTCGACAGTGCTGTGAGTCTCAAGCACCGGATCGGCGATCACCGCCGGTCCGGTGGACCCACAACTGGGGGGAATCTCATGCGCCTTCGTGCCACTGTCGCCGTCTCGCTCGGCGCCCTGGCCGTCACCGGGCTCGCCGTCCCCGCCGCGCAGGCGGACGGCGGCTACGGCAACACCCGGATCACCAAGGTCGTCGTCGACGGCGACAACAAGGTGCAGCTCTCGACGTCCGGGGTGAAGACCATCACGGTCAGCGTCACCGCCACGGACAACTCGGGTATCGCGGGGGCGGACCCGTTCGACCTGTACGGCCCCGGCTACGGCCTGCTCACCACCGGCAAGCCCGTCTGCAAGGCCGCCGGCGCCACGACCTCCACCTGCACCGCCTCGGTCAGACTGGACCCGAGGTCGGACGACATCGTGACCTCCAACGCCGGTATCTGGCACGTGGACGCCTGGATCGACGCCAAGGACGAGGACTTCGTCTGGAAGGAGAACGCCGGCTCCTTCTGGCTCCAGCGCGCGGCCAAGCTCGCCGCGGCCGACGCGACGCCCGAGCCGGTGAAGAAGGGCAAGCTCCTCACCGTCAAGAGCGGTCTGACCCGCGCCAACTGGGACAACCTCAAGTTCGGCGGTTACGCGGGCGCCGGTGTCCAGCTCCAGTACCAGAAGAAGGGTGCCAAGACCTGGACCACCCTCAAGACGGTCAAGGCGGACAGCAAGGGCAACCTCAAGACGACCGTCAAGGCCACCGCCGACGGCTCCTACCGCTACAGCTTCCCGGGTAACTCGACGACCGCGGCGGTCGCCTCCGGCGCCGACTACGTCGACGTCAAGTAGCACCCGTAGTACTCGCAGCTCCCGTAGCACCCGTAGCTCAAAAGTCTCACCAAGATCTTCACACCCGTACAACCGTTCACAGGTACTACGGGTCCGACCCTTACGGGTCAACAGACTCCACGAACATTCATCCCACTGGGGAATGCACATGCGCATACGCGCCACCGCCACCGCCGCCGCCGTCCTGGGCGCCGTGGCTGTCTCCGCCCTCGCCGCTCCGGCCGCGCAGGCCGCTCCGGCCGCCGGTCTCAAGGTGACCTTCTCGAACGTCAAGATCGGCAAGGTCCTCGTGGTCGGGGCCTCCGGCCGGGCCTCCTTCCCCGTCACGTACACCGTGACCAAGCCCGCCGCCCTGAGCGACAAGAACCTCAAGACCGGCCCCGCGATCTACCGCGGCACCACGATCACCAAGCCCTCGGACCTCTTCGTCAGCGAGAAGCCGGGCACCTGCAAGACCGTTTCCTCGACGGTCCTGAACTGCTCCGCCGCCCTCGTCTTCAACGTCACCGACGGCGACCTCGTCAACTCCGAGTCGGGCGCCTGGCGGGTCGGCGGCGTCGCCGTCGACTCCAAGGAGAACCTGGCCTGGCAGGGCGACCTCGGCGCCACCAAGCTCCTGCGCCAGGCCCGGCTGACCACCGACGCCACCCCCGAGCCGGTGAAGAAGGGCAAGCTCCTCACCGTCAAGGGCAGCCTGACCCGCGCCAACTGGGAGACCAACAAGTACGCCGGCTACGGCGCGCAGACGGTCCAGCTCCAGTACAAGAAGGCCGGCGCCACGACCTGGACGACCGTCAAGACCGTCAAGACGTCGGCCAAGGGCGCCCTCAGCACCACCGTCAAGGCCACCGCCGACGGGTACTACCGCTACAACTTCGTAGCCACGTCGACGACGGGCGCGGTCGCCTCTGCGGCCGACTACGTGGACGTCCGCTGAAGCTGAACCGCGTCCCTTAGGGGTTGAGGGTGCGGCACCGGGAAACGGTGCCGCACCCTCTCGCTCATGTCCGCCCTACGCCGGATACCGGCGGTCCACCCACCGCCACGCGACCTCCAGGACCGCCGAGGCCGCCACGGCGATCCCCACCGCGATCCACGGCATCGTCGTCCCCACCAGCTTCAGGGCGAAGAAGTGCTGGAGCCAGGGCACGGCGAGGACGACGAGGAAGGCGAGGCCCATCGTGGCCACCAGCAGGATCCGCCACCAGGTGTAGGGGCGGGCCACGATCGCGAGCACCCACATCGAGACGAGGAACAGGGTGAGCGTCGCCGCGCTGGTCTCGGCGTCCAACGCGTCGGCGCCGGTGTAGTAGTGACGGGCCATCAGATACGTCACGAAGGTTGCGACGGCCGCGATGACACCACCCGGGATCGAGTACCGCATCACGCGCCGCACGAAGTGGGGCCGCGCACGCTCCTTGTTGGGCGCGAGCGCGAGGAAGAACGCGGGGACACCGATCGTCAGCGTCGACAGCAACGTCAAGTGCCGTGGCAGGAACGGGTATTCGACCTGCCAGCAGACCACGAGCAGCGCGAGCAGCACCGAGTAGACGGTCTTGACGAGGAACAGCGTTGCGACGCGCGTGATGTTCCCGATGACCCGTCGACCCTCCGCGACGACCGAAGGCAGCGTCGCGAAGCTGTTGTTGAGCAGCACGATCTGGGCGACGGCCCGCGTCGCCTCGGACCCCGAGCCCATCGCGACCCCGATGTCCGCGTCCTTCAGCGCGAGGACGTCGTTCACCCCGTCGCCGGTCATCGCGACGGTGTGACCCCGCGACTGGAGCGCGGCGACCATCTCGCGCTTCTGCTGGGGAGTGACCCGCCCGAACACCGTGTTCTCGTCCAGCGACTCGGCCATCTCCTGCTGCGCGGCGGGGAGTTGGCGTGCGTCCACGGCCGATCCGGACAGGCCGAGCTTGCCCGCTACCGCGCCGACGGACACCGCGTTGTCCCCGGAGATGACCTTCGCCTGGACGTTCTGCTCCGCGAAGTACCGCAGCGTGTCCGCCGCGTCGGGCCGCAGCCGCTGCTCCAGCACGACGAGCGCGGCCGGTTCGACGCCGACGGCCACCTCGGGATCGTCCAGATCGCGCGCCGTGCGCGCCAACAGCAGGACGCGCAGGCCCTGTTCGTTGAGGCGTTCGGTCTCCGCGAGGGCGGGGTCGGCCGCCGTCAGCAGGACGTCCGGCGCGCCCAGCAGCCAGGTGCTGGACTCGCCCTCGGCCTCGCCGAAGCTCGCGCCGCTGTACTTGCGGGCGGAGGAGAAGGGCAGCGACTCGGTGCAGCGCCAGCCCTCCGCGGCCGGGTAGGCGTCGATCACGGCCTGCAGCGAGGCGTTGGGACGCGGGTCCGACTCGCCCAGGGCGCCCAGGACTTGGCGCACGTACGGCTCGGCGTAGCCGTCGAGGGCGCGCAGTTCGGTGACGTCCATGCCGCCCTCGGTGAGGGTGCCGGTCTTGTCGAGGCAGACCGTGTCGACGCGGGCGAGCCCTTCGATCGCCGGCAACTCCTGGACAAGGCACTGCTGTCGGCCCAGCCGGATGACGCCGATCGCGAAGGCGATCGAGGTGAGCAGCACCAGCCCCTCGGGGACCATCGGGACGATGCCGCCGATCGTGCGGGCGACGGAGTCCTTGAAGTCGTTCTCCTTGACGACGAGTTGGGTGATGACGAGGCCGATCGCGGCCGGAATCATCATCCACGTCACGTACTTGAGGATCGTCGAGATACCGGTGCGCAGTTCGGAGTGGACCAGCGTGAACCGGGACGCCTCCTCGGCGAGTTGGGCCGCGTACGCCTCGCGGCCGACCTTCGTCGCCCGGAACGCGCCACCGCCGGCCACCACGAAACTCCCCGACATCACCTGGTCGCCGGGGCGTTTGACGACCGGGTCCGCCTCGCCGGTCAGCAGCGACTCGTCGATCTCCAGGCCGTCGGACTCGACGCAGACGCCGTCCACGACGACCTTGTCACCGGGGCCGATCTCGATCAGGTCGTCGAGCACGATCTCCGAGGTGCCGACCTCGACGGCCGCGCCGTCCCGCCGGACCGTCGGCCGCGCCTCGCCGATCACCGCGAGGGAGTCCAGCGTCTTCTTGGCCCGCCACTCCTGGATGATGCCGATCCCGGTGTTCGCGAGGATCACGAACCCGAACAGGCCGTCCTGGATGGGCGCCACGACCAGGGTGATCAGCCAGAGCACGCCGATGATCGCGTTGAACCGGGTGAAGACGTTCGCCCGGACGATCTCCCCGAACGAACGGCTGCTGCGGACCGGGACGTCGTTGACCTCGCCGCGCGCGACGCGCTCCGCGACCTCGGCAGTGGTCAGCCCGCTCGCCGGTGGCGCCGGGGCTACGGGTGCGGCGTCCGCCGCGTCGGTGTGGGCCATGCCAACGACGGTACGTGCGGATCGCCCCGTTCACCCGCCGAAGGCCCCGAAGATCCGACTCGGGTAGGAGGCGTGTAGTGCCCTGGTTGTACGGGGTGTCACCCAGGGGACCGGCCCGGGGCGCCCGTACTGCCCCGGGGGTGCCCGTACTACCCCGGGGGCACCCGTACTACTCGGAGGCCGCCGCCGACTCCTCCTCAAGCGCCGCGTGCCGTTTGATCGCCGCGTCGCGCCTGCGGACGATCCAGGTGCCCAGCAGGCCGAGAGCGCCGCCCGCGAGGCACGTCCACACCCACCACAGATGGCCGTGGTCCTCGTACCACCCGTAGAACGGAAGCTGTACGAGGAAGAGGACGAACCACAGGATCGTGCCGCCGGTGATGGTCGCGACCACGGGCCCCTCCAGGGGCTCCGGCGCCTCGTGCTTCGGGGTCCACTTCGCCATGGCCTTAGCTTACGAGGCGATTACATCTACGCGCGGAGATGGTTGTTTCCGTCGTCATATGTTCATACTGAAACCGATTACACGTGACCGCTTCCAGTCGTAGGAACCACCAAACGATGTCTACCCCGACCACCGGCGCAGTCGACCGCTACTTCAGGATCTCCGAACGCGGCAGCACGCTGTCCCGGGAGGTTCGGGGCGGTTTCGCCACCTTCTTCGCGATGGCGTACATCATCGTGCTCAATCCGATCATTCTCGGAAGCGCGAAGGACATGTACGGGCATCAGCTGGACAACGGCCAGCTGGTCACCGCGACCTGCCTCACCGCCGCGCTCACCACGCTGCTCATGGGCGTCATCGGCAACGTGCCGATCGCGCTCGCCGCGGGCCTCGGCGTCAACTCCGTCGTCGCGCTCCAGCTCGCGCCGCGGATGTCCTGGCCGGACGCGATGGGGATGGTCGTCCTCGCCGGTCTGATCGTCATGCTGCTGGTCGCGACCGGGCTGCGCGAGCGGGTCATGAACGCGGTGCCGTTCGGGCTGCGCAAGGCGATCTCGATCGGTATCGGCCTGTTCATCATGCTGATCGGGCTCGTCGACTCCGGGTTCGTCACCCGCATCCCCGACGTCGCCCGGACGACCGTGCCGCTCCAGCTCGGCACCGGCGGGCACCTTACGGGATGGCCCGTACTGGTCTTCGTGCTCGGCGCGCTGCTCACCCTCGCCCTGATCGTCCGCAAGGTGCCGGGCGCGATCCTCATCTCCATCGTCGCCATGACCGTCCTCGCGATGATCATCGAGGCGGTCGTACACGTGCAGTCCTGGGGTCTGACGACCCCGAAGTGGCCGGGCAACCCCGTAGCCACCCCCGACTTCGGGCTGATCGGCAAGGTCAGCCTTTTCGGTGGGTTCAGCGAGGTCGGCGTCCTGACGGGGATCCTCTTCGTCTTCACCGTCCTGCTGTCCTGCTTCTTCGACGCCATGGGCACGATCATGGGCGTCTCGGACGAGGCGAAGCTGACCGACGCGTCCGGTCAGATGCCGGGGATCAACAAGGTCCTGTTCGTCGACGGCATCGCCGTCGCCGCCGGTGGCGCGACCTCCTCCTCGGCCACGACCTGCTTCGTCGAGTCCACCGCCGGGGTCGGCGAGGGCGCGCGGACCGGCTTCGCGAACCTCGTCACCGGCGCGCTCTTCGCCGTCGCGCTGTTCCTCACGCCGGTCGCGACGATGGTGCCCTCGCAGGCCGCGACGCCCGCGCTGCTCGCGGTCGGGTTCCTGATCCTCGCGGGCTCGGTCAAGGAGATCGACTGGGCCGACCACACCATCGCGATCCCGGCCTTCATCACCATGGTGATGATGCCGTTCACCTACTCCATCACCAACGGCATCGGCATGGGCTTCATCGCCTTCGCCGTCCTGCGCCTGGCGGCGGGCCGGGGCCGGGAGGTGCCGGTGGCGATGTACGTGGTGGCCGCGGTGTTCGGGTTCTACTACCTGATGCCGGCCCTGGGTCTTACCTGAGGTAGTACTTCAGGGCGGGTAGTACCTCAGGGCAGGTAGTACCTCAGGGTCAGGTGAGCCCGTAGAACTTCTCCGTCTCCTCGACGGCGGCCTGGAACCGCTCGTCGAAGTCATCGCGAACGAGCGTCCGGACGACATAGTCCTGGACGCTCATTCCTCTTCTGGCCGCGTGCTGCCGGAGCCGTTCGAGCAGGTCGTGGTCTATTCGCAGGCTGAGCACTGTGGTCCCCATGGGTACGAGGGTCGCGGCACGGTTCGGGGTGATGGGAGGGCTTCTGGGGCCCTGTCACCCGTATGAGTGAAAAAGTGCTGTGGGGGCGGCCAGTGGTGGGTATCACGGGCGGCTCGGCGCGCCCGACTGGTATTTAGCGAGAGTAATGAGTTAGGCTAAGAAACATGCCGGACCTCACCCACGACGACGACGCTGCCGCCGTGAACGACCTCAGATCGGCCGTCATGCGGCTCTCCCGCAGGCTGAAGCACCAGCGGGTCGACGAATCGCTGAGCCCCACCGAGATGTCGGTGCTCGGCACGCTGTCGCGCTGCGGCAGCGCCACCCCGGGCGAACTCGCCCGCAAGGAGCACGTCCAGCCGCCGTCGATGACCCGCATCGTCGCGCTGCTGGAGGCCAAGGGGCTCGTCAGCCTGGAGCCGCACCCCGAGGACCGGCGCCAGAAGGTAGTCACCCAGACCGAGCAGGCCGAAAGCATGCTGGAACAGAGCCGCCGCAAGCGGAACGCGTTCCTCGCCGGCCTGGCGGAAGAGCTCGACGACGACGAGTGGGCGAAGCTCAAGGCCGCCGCCCCCGTGCTGGAGAAGCTCGCGCATCTATAGGCAGGCACAAGGAGGCGAACCGTTTTGAGTTCGGGACCCGGAGCAGACTCCGCACCCGCACCGACCCGTACGACCCCGGAGGGACCTCCGGGGGACACCAGCGGTACCCGTAATACCAGCGGTACCCGTAGTACCGGCAGTCCCCGTAGTACCGGCAGTACCCGTAATACCCGTAGTACCTCCGGCGCCGCCGAGCCGGTTCGCAAGGCGTCGATGTTCAGCTCGCTGAAGGTCCGCAACTACCGGCTCTTCTTCCTCGGCCAGGTCGTCTCCAACATCGGCACCTGGATGCAGCGCATCGCCCAGGACTGGCTCGTCCTCAGCCTCACCGGCTCCGCGACGGCCGTCGGCGTCACCACCGCGCTCCAGTTCCTGCCGATGCTCCTGTTCGGGCTGTACGGCGGCGTCCTGGTCGACCGGCTCCCCAAGCGCCGGACCCTGCTCGTCACGCAGTCGGCGATGGGCCTCGCCGGCGTCGCGCTCGCCGCGCTGACGCTCTCCGGCCACGTCCAGGTGTGGCACGTGTACGTCGCCGCCTTCGCCGTGGGCCTCGCGACGGTCGTCGACAACCCCGCGCGCCAGTCGTTCGTCTCCGAGATGGTCGGCGCGGACCAGCTGCAGAACGCGGTCAGCCTGAACTCCGCGAACTTCCAGTCCGCGCGGCTCGTCGGGCCCGCCGTCGCCGGTCTGATGATCACCGGCGTGGGCACCGGCTGGGCGTTCCTCTTCAACGGGCTCTCCTTCGTCGCGCCGATCGCCGGACTGCTCCTCATGCGCGCGCGTGAGCTGCACGCCGTCGAGCGCGCGCCGCGCGGGAAGGGGCAGTTGCGCGAGGGGCTGCGCTATGTCGCCGGGCGGCCCCACCTGATCTGGACGATCGCGCTGGTCGGGTTCGTCGGCACGTTCGGGTTCAACTTCCCCGTCTACCTCTCCGCGTTCGCCGACGACGTCTTCCACGCGGGCGCCGGGTCGTACAGCCTCTTCAACACGCTGATGGCCGTCGGCTCGCTGGCCGGCGCGCTGCTCGCCGCGCGGCGCGGGACCTCGCGGATGCGGGTGCTGATCGGGGCGGCCGTCGCCTTCGGCGCGATCGAGGTCGTCGCCGCGTTCGCGCCCTCGCTGTGGGTGTTCGCGCTGTTCATGATCCCGCTCGGGATGTTCGGGATGACCGTCAACGTCACCGCGAACACCGGGATCCAGCTCTCCACGGATCCCGCGATGCGGGGGCGCGTCATGGCCCTCTACATGATGGTCTTCCTCGGCGGATCGCCGGTCGGCGCGCCCATCGCCGGCTGGATCACCGACGCGTACGGGGTGCGTGCGGGATTGGCCGTAGGGGGCGCGATCGCCCTCCTGGCCGCCGTCACGATCGGGCTGGTGCTGACTCGTGTCGGCGGGTTCCGATTGTCGTTCGGGTGGCACGGGGGGCATCCGCGGGTGCGGTTCGTGCCTCGGGCCGAGTCGGCGGGGTTGGCCCGAGCGGCTTGAGAGGGGGGCGGGGGCGTACCCGTACTACTTCAGGGGGCGGGGGCGTACCCGTACTACTTCAGAGGTGGCGGGGGTGTACCCGTACGACTTGAGAGGGGCCGCCCCTACCCCGTACGTCCTCCCCGCTCCGGCGCCGGGGCTTCTCAGAGCCGGCGTTCCAGGAGCTGTCCCGGCCACGTGTCGTTCACTGTGAACGCGTGGGTCGGGGTGAAGCCGTTGGCCTCGTAGTAGGCGACGAGTTTGCGGTCGTCACCGGCGTAGCAGTCGACGCGCAGGAGGGAGACGCCCGCGTCGCGGGTCGCGTGTGCGGCGTGGGCGAGGAGGGCGCTGCCGACGCCGGTGCCCTTGAAGCGGCGGTCGCTGGCCAGCCAGTGGACGTAGCGTTCGGGCTCGCCGGGCGGTGGGAGGTGGGCGAGGTAGGCGCCGGGCGCGTCGGTGAGGGTGAGGGTGCCCGCCGGTACGCCGTCCACCTCCGCGATGTACGTCTCGCCCTCGTCCATGTACCGGGCCACCGACTCCACCGTTCCCGGGTTCTGCGAGAGCGGCGTCGACCCCCACTGCCCCGTCCGCCCCTGCGCGGCCAGCCACGCAACGCCGCTGTCGAGCATGGCGAGTATGACGGGGATGTCCCTAGGGGTGCCTTCTCGGATCGCGATCTCCATGCCGGCCATCATGCCGGGCGGGACAATCCCGGGTATGAGACTCTTCGCCGCCGTGCTGCCTCCGGACGACGTCACCGCCGAACTCGCCTCCGTGGTGGACGAGTTGCGCGCGCTGCCGGGTGCTGAGGCGCTGCGGTGGACCGAGCGGGCGGGGTGGCACCTCACTCTCGCGTTCTACGGGGACGTCGACGAGGACACCGTTCCCGAGCTGTCGGCCCGGCTGGAGCGCGCGGCCCGGCGCAGCACGCCGTTCGGACTCGCCGTGCGCGGGGGCGGGCAGTTCGGGCACGGGCGGGTGGTGTGGGCCGGGGTGGCGGGCGAGGTGGCCGAGCTGCGGCTGCTCGCGCAGCGGGCGGAGGCGGCGGGGCGCAGGGCCGGGGTGGAGATGGGGGAGCACCGGCGGTACAAGGCCCATCTGACGCTGGCGCGCGGGCGCGACGCGGTGGACACGGGGCCGTACGCCGACGTCCTCGACCGGTTCGCCGGGCGGACGTGGCGGGTGGGGGAGCTGGCGTTGGTGCGCAGCCACCTGCCGGTGTCCGGGGTGACGGGGGAGCGGCCCCGCTATGAGGTGGCCGGGCGGTGGGCGCTCGGCGGGGCCGGTTAGGCTCGGTGGCGTGGATCCTAAGACCCGGAACCGGATCATGGCCGGTGCGCTTGTGCTGATGTTCGTCGTGGTGGCGGTGGCGGCGGCTGTGGGGAAGTGAAGCGTCGTGGCGTGGCGGGGCCGCGTGCGGTGTGCGGCGGCCCCGCGTCTCCCCTCAGGGGCGTACGACCGGGGAGGTAGGGGGACTGCTCCGAGGTATCCCCCGTCGGCTCCGAGGCCCCCTAGGGTCTGTCGTCGTCTTCCCGTCTGCCGGGGGCGGCTCCAGTACCCGTACTACCTGCCCGTCATGACCCGTACTACCAGGCGAACGCCTCCGGTGACGGGCCCGGCCCCGGGAAGATCTCCTCCAGGCCGGTCAGCAGGTCCTCGCTCAGCTCCAGCTCCACCGCGCGGATCGCCGACTCCAACTGCTCGGCCGTACGCGGGCCGACGATCGGGCCGGTCACGCCGGGCCGGGTGAGGAGCCAGGCCAGCGCGGCCTCGCCGGGGTCGACGCCGTGCTTGTCGAGCAGGTCCTCGTACGCCTGGATCTGGGCGCGGACACCGGCGTCCTTGATCGTGTCGGCGGCACGGCCCTCACCGCGGCGCCCGCCCTGGACGGCCTTCCTGAGGAGCCCGCCGAGCAGCCCGCCGTGCAGCGGCGACCACGGGATCACTCCCAGGCCGTACTCCTGCGCCGCGGGGATGACCTCCATCTCGGCGCGCCGCTCGTAGAGGTTGTAGATGCACTGCTCGCTGACCAACCCGTACGACCCGCGGCGTACGGCCGTCTCGTTGGCCTGGGCGATCTTGTACCCGGGGAAGTTGGAGGAACCGGCGTAGAGGATCTTGCCCTGCTGGACCAGGACGTCGATGGCCTGCCAGATCTCCTCGAAGGGGGTCAGGCGGTCGATGTGGTGGAACTGGTAGAGGTCGATGTAGTCGGTCTGGAGCCGCTTGAGGGAGGCGTCGACCGCGCGGCGGATGTTGGCCGCCGAGAGCTTGTCGTGGTTGGGCCAGGCGTCACCCTCGGCGGCCATGTTGCCGTAGACCTTGGTGGCGAGGACGACCTTGTCGCGGCGAGCGGGGCCACCGGCCGTGAACCAGTTGCCGATGATCTCCTCGGTGCGGCCCTTGCCCTCGCCCCACCCGTAGACGTTCGCCGTGTCGAAGAAGTTGATGCCCGCGTCCAGCGCCGCGTCCATGATCGCGTGGCTGTCGGCCTCGTCTGTCTGCGGACCGAAGTTCATCGTGCCGAGGACCAGTCGGCTGACCTTGAGTCCCGTGCGTCCGAGCTGCGTGTACTTCATGGTCCTCAAGCCAACGACTTCGAGTGGACTCGAAGCAAGCGACTTCTGAGTACTACGGGATCTACGGGTCTGCTATCTAGAAGTTAGTGCTTTCCTGTGGTTAGTATCGGGGTCGAGATCTCAGCTTGAAAGTTCAAGCTGGCTCCGCACTGGAAGGAAACGCCGTGACCCCCACCACGTCCGCCCGCCGCACCCTCGCCGCGGTGCTCGCCGCCGCCGCGCTGACGGTCACCGCCGCCGCGGTGCCCGCCGTCGCCTCGC
Source organism: Streptomyces roseirectus (assembly GCF_014489635.1). NCBI lineage: Bacteria > Bacillati > Actinomycetota > Actinomycetes > Kitasatosporales > Streptomycetaceae > Streptomyces > Streptomyces roseirectus. The sequence goes on from NZ_CP060828.1 coordinate 5,414,505, forward strand.
CGTACGACCGGCCCGCGCACGCGTCCGTCGACTCGCCGTTCCGGCTCGCGTACCAGAAGGACGTCGCCGTCCGCGTCCTCAAGGGTGTCTTCGAGCGGGGGGACGGGGCCGTCGTCGACCGCTACGTGCGCGCCGACTACATCCAGCACAACCCGTTCGCGCCCGACGGCGCCGAGACGCTGAAGAACCTGGGCGCGTCCGTGCACCAGCAGTTCCCCGACGCCAAGTACGACGTCAAGAGGGTCATCTCCGAAGGGGACTTGGTCGTCGTCCACTCCAACGTGGTGATGACGCCCGGGAGTCGGGGCAGTGCCGTCTTCGACATCTTCCGGTTCCAGGGCGGGAAGATCGCCGAGCACTGGGACACCGGGCAGAACGTGCCCGACACCTCCGCCAACGGCAACGACATGTTCTCCACGGTGAGTTGGCCGGGCACGTCGGCGCCCGGCGCGCCCTGGCTGACGTCGTACAACAAGAAGCTCGTGGTGAAGGCGTTCGACCAGTTGCTGGTGCGCAAGGACCTCGGCGCGATCGACCGGTACTGGGGTGCCGACTACCAGCAGCACAACCCGGCCATCGCCAACGGGACTTCGGGCGCCAAGGCCGGGCTCGGCGGGTACTTCGCCGCGTTCCCCCAGCTGAAGGTCGAGCCCAAGCGGGTGATCGCCGAGGGCGACCTCGTCGCCGTCCACAGCCACTACATCCCGGCGCCGGGTCAGCGGGGACAGGCCATCGTCGACCTGTTCCGGGTGCGGGGCGGGAAGATCGTCGAGCACTGGGACGTCGTGCAGGACGTGCCGGAGAACTCGGCGAACGACAACACGATGTTCTAGGACGGAAGTTGGGGGAGGGCTGGCTCCCTAGGGCCCCTGGGACTCCTCGGGCCCCTGGGTCCCCTAGGGGTCAGTCCCTGGGGAACCCGTCGGTCTTGAGGACCAGGTCGATGGCCGTACCGGTCAGGTCGACGTCCTTGCCGAAGTCGACCCGCAGCATCTTGGCGTAGTCGCCGTCGGTGGGGTCGGTGTAGAGGTTGCACCGGCCCTGGTAGGGGTCGGCGACCAGATAGACGGGGACCCCGGCGACCGCGTACGCGGTGAGTTTGGGGCCGTAGTCGTTGGCGGCGGTGCCCTGGGAGATGACCTCGGCGACGAACTCGACGTCCTTGTGGCTCCAGCGGCCGTCGGTCTTCTCGGCGGAGTCGCGCAGCTTGACGACGTCCGGGCAGAAGCCGTTCCCCTGGCCGGGGAAGTCGATGCGGACGTCCGACAGGACGCCCACGTCCATCCCGAACCTGTCCTCGATCGCCCGCACGATCCTGCGGATGATGGCCCAGTGGGTGTCCCGCTGCGGTGTCATGAAGACGCTGCCCCCGACGATCTCGACCCGGAATCCTTCGGGGACGGGCATCCGCTCCAGCCGCTCGAACCACTCGTCCAAGCTGCTCGTGTTGGCGTCGGCCATCGCGATCCTGTCGTCGAGGACGGTCATCGTGGCGCTCCTCCCCGGCCGCCCTCGTGCGGGCGCGACCGCGCGGTACAACGATACGTACGCCGGAAAGGGCACGCACGGGCTCGCGGGGCCCGCACATATGTGCTTGCCGTCGCCGCCCCCGTGCCGCCTACCGTGCTCTCACGGTGCCGGACGGGAGGAGCGTGGGCGTGCTGGGGCGCAGGGAAGCGGAGTTGCTGCGGGAGGTCGTCGGGGAGGGGGACCTGCTCGGGGCGTATCTGCATGGGTCGGCGGTGCTGGGCGGGCTTCGGCCGGACAGCGACATCGACGTGCTCGGTGTGGTGCGGCGGTCTCTGACGGAACGTCAACGCCGTGCGCTGCTGCGGGAGTTGCTTCCCTTGTCCGGGCAAGGCGGCTATCGGTACGTCGAGTTGACCGTCGTCGTGCAGGACGACGTACGGCCCTGGCGCTATCCGCCGGTCTGCGACTTCCTCTACGGCGACTGGCTGCGCGGTGACTTCGAGCGGGGGGTGCTGCCAGCGCGTGAGGTCAGCCCCGATCTGGCGCCGCTCCTCACGATGGTCCTCCAGGGGGACGCCCCGCTCCTCGGCCCGCCCCCGGCCGCCCTCCTCGACCCCGTCCCGCACGCCGACCTCCTGCGCGGGATCACCGCCGGCATCCCGGAACTCCTGGCCGACCTCGACCACGACACCCGCAACGTCCTGCTGACCCTCGCCCGGATCTGGACGACCCTGAGTACCGGAGAGGTACGGGCGAAGGACGAGGCCGCGGGGTGGGCGCTGGAGCGGCTGCCGACGGAGCGGAGAGCGGTACTGGCACGGGCCCGGGAGGCATACCTGGGAGGTACGGGGGAGCTGGGGGAGGGGGCGCGGGGATGCGCGGAGGCGATGGTCGAGGCGATCGAGCGGCTGAGAACGGCGTAGCTCAGGAGTATTACGGGCACCCTGAGGTACTACGGGTCCTACCCCTGCGTGTAGGGCCCGCCCACCCCCCACCCCTCGTACATCGCCTCCGCGAACGCCTCCGCCAGCTTGTGCTCGCCGCTCTCGTTGGGATGCGTCCCGTCGTACGTGTCGACGTGGATGTCGTACGAGGGAGGGAGAGACGCGAGGAGCAGGGGGGACCCCGGCTCGTCGAGGTCGGCGACCGCCTTCGCGAGGAGTTCGTTGAAGTGGTCGACCTGCTCGGCGAACGAAGGATCGGCGCCGGCCCGGACGTTGGGGATGACGGGGAGGAGGACGGCGCGCACGCGGGGGTTGGCGGCGCGGGCCGCGGCGATGAACGCGCGGACGTTCTGCGCCGTTTGCTCCGCGTTCGTGTAGAAACCCAGGTCGATCAGGCCCAGCGAGACGAGCAGCACATCCGCGCGCCCGGCGCGCACCGCGTCGCCGATCAGCGGGGCCATGTGCAGCCAGCCCTCGCCCCAGCCGGCGAGGTGCCCGCAGGGGAAGTCGGGGTCGGCGTAGGCGTACGAGACGGGCGCGTCCGCCCCCTGGTCGTACAGCGTCTCGCGCGGCCCGACCAGCGTGAACGGGCCGCCGTACGTGGCGCACAGGTGCCGCCAGAGGCGGTACCGCCACGTGTGGTCGCCCGCGCTGCCGATCGTCATGGAATCACCGACGGGCATGAACCTGAGCATCCGCTCATGATGAACGATCACCGCCGGGGGCGGGGTGTGAGTCCCGACACCTCGTGTGTCGCACCGGGCGGGATGGCAGGCTGGGAGCATGCGCCGACCGTCGTTCGCCGTCCTCGCCGGGTTCCTGCTCGTGGGGGCCCTCGCCGCGCCCGCCTCCGCCGATGACGGCGGCTTCACCATCAAGGACCCGCGGATCAAGGAGTCCAGCGGCCTCGCGGCCTCCCGCCAGCACCCGGGCGTGTACTGGACGCACAACGACAGCGGCGGGTACGGCCCGCAGATCTACGCCGTCGACAGCGCCACCGGCGAGACGGTCGCCACGCTCACACTGCGCGGCATCGGCACCCCGCGCGACGTCGAGGCGATCTCCATCGGCCCCGACAACCAGATCTATGTAGGGGACATCGGGGACAACTTCGGCGGGCGCTGGCCGTACTACTGGATCTACCGGCTGCCCGAGCCGAAGGTACTCAAGGACCAGACGGTCCGGGCGACCCAGTACATCGTCAAGTACTCCGACGGCGGGCGGGACGCCGAGTCGATGGTCGTCGACCCGAAGACGGGCCGGGTCTACATCGTCGACAAGAAGGAGGACGGCGGTCACCTCTACGAGGGCCCGGCCAGGCTCTCCGCCTCCGGCGACAACATCTTCCGTCCCGTAGTACCCGTAGACCTCTGGGCCACCGACGCCGCGCTCTCCCCGGACGGGCGACAGCTCGCCGTACGGGGGTACTTCGGAGGTATCGCCTACGACTGGAACGGCGGCCGGATCAAGAAGACCGGCCGCCTCGACGTCCCCCTGCAACGGCAGGGCGAGTCCGTCACCTACTCCGCCGACGGCAAGAAGCTGCTGTTCGGCAGCGAGGGCGAGCAGAGCGGCGTGGTCGCCCGTGACGCTCCCGGCGCCGACAAGTCCTCGCCCTCCAAGGGGAGTTCGTCCGCCACCGGCTCCGAGTCGGGCGGCGACTCCGGGGGCGGGGTGACGAAGGGGGCGATCGCCGTCGCCGTCGCCTGCGCCGCCGTGTTCGGTCTGAGACGGCTGCTGCGCCGCAGCTGACGTGCCGGGGAGGCGGCAGCCGGTCGTCAGCCGGGGGTGGCCGGGGGTGGCCGGTGTGTCAGGGGCGGGTGGCGGGCCGCGGCCGACGCGTGCCGTCGCCTCGGCGGTGCGGGTCACTCCTGGGCGCGGCGGGTGACGAGCGTTTCGAGGCCGTCCAGGATGCGCTGGAGGCCGAAGTCGAAGTGGTCGAAGTCGGAGGTCCAGGTGTCGGGGTCGAGGGAGGCGAGGACCGGGTAGCGGCCCGTCTCCATCATCCTTGAGATGTAGGGGGACTGGGCCTCGTAGAAGTCCGAGGTCGTCATACCCGAGGTGCGCTCGGCCTCCTGGTAGTACACCTGCGTGCGCGCGGCGCCGACGACGTAGCCCTCCAGCATGATGATCACCGATACGAGTTCGGTATCGGCGAGCCCCATCGGGCGGATGCGGGCCAGCACCTTCTCCAAGCCGTCCAGCGCGCTCGGTCCGAGCAGCGGGCGGGTGCGGCTGGCGGGGAGCACCCAGGGGTGGCGGTGGTAGAGGGCGAGCATGGAGCGGGCCATGGCCTCCAGGGCGGCCCGCCAGGTGCCGTCGCCGAGGTCGTCCGGGTCCTGCGAGGGGCGGTTCACCCGGTCCAGCATCAGTTCGACGAGTTCCGACTTGCCGGGGACGTAGCGGTAGAGCGACATCGCTCCCGTGCCGAGTTCGGCCGCGACCCGGCGCATCGACACCGCGTCCAGGCCCTCCCGGTCGGCGAGTTCGACCGCCGTCTCGACGATCCGGTCCAGGGTGAGCGTCGGCTTCGGGCCGCGCGCGGGGCGCCGGGCGCCCTCCCAGAGGAGTTCGAGCGTGCGCGTGATCCGGTCCTGGCAGTGGGTGTCGTCGCCGGTGTCGCCGGTCTCCGTGGTCTCCGTGCCGCTCGTCATGGGGCTCAGTCTAGTTCCGGGAGAAAAAATCGGGTACGACGTACGCGTTATCGGGTACGGTGTACTCGGTTATCGGGTGGGCGGGAGCCGTCCGGGCTGTCTGGGCTCTCTGGGCTGTCCGAGGCGTGCGGCCTGCGGGGTTGCGCTTGTGGGCTACCTCCCGAGAGCTACCGCTTGCGGGCCAGTACCTGAGAGGCACGCCCTGGGAGGCACGCCCTGAGGGCTACCTCCTGAGGGTCAGACCCTGAGAGCTACCTCCCGAGAGCTACCTCCTGAGAGCCACGACCCGAGAGCCACGACCCGAGAGCCACGACCCGAGAGCCACGACCCGAGAGTTACGACCACCGAGCGAGGGGATCCCATGGACACCGCGTACGCCGTCCGCGCCGAGGCATTACGCAAGAGTTACGCCGGAAAACCCGCCCTCGACGGCTTCGACCTGGCCGTCCGCGAGGGCACGGTGCACGGGCTGCTCGGCCCGAACGGAGCCGGCAAGACCACCGCCGTCCGCATCCTGGCCACCCTGCGCAGGCCCGACGGCGGCCGGGCGGAGGTCGCGGGCCTCGACGTCGTCCGCAGGGCGCGCGAGGTGCGGGCCCGGATCGGGCTGACGGGCCAGTACGCGGCGGTCGACGAGGTCCTGACCGGGCGGCAGAACCTGGAGATGTTCGGCCGCCTCTTCCACCTCGGCGGCAGGCGGGCCCGGCAGCGCGCCGCCGAACTCCTGGAGCGCTTCGGCCTGACCGAGGCCGCCGACCGGGGCGTCGACGGCTACAGCGGCGGCATGCGGCGCCGCCTCGACCTCGCCGCGTCGATGATCCTGGCCCCCGCCGTCCTCTTCCTCGATGAGCCGACGACCGGCCTCGACCCCCGCAGCAGGGGTGAAGTCTGGGAATCCGTACGGGCGTTGGTGGCCGACGGCACGACGGTCCTGCTCACCACGCAGTACCTGGAGGAGGCGGACCGGCTGGCCTCCCGCGTCACCGTGCTCGACCAAGGCCGGGCCATCGCCGACGACACCCCCGACGGCCTGAAGGACATGATCGGCGGTGACCGCATCGAGGTCGTGCTCGCCGAACGCGCCGACATACAGCGGGCGGTGAAGGTGCTCGCCCGGGTGTCGGACGGCGAACCGGAGGTGGACGAGGGCGAGTTGAGGGTCCACGCCGCGGTCACCGACCGGGTCGCGGCGCTGACCGCGGTGGCCCGCACCCTTCAGGACGAGGGCGTGAAGGCGGAGGACATCGGACTGCGCAGGCCGAGCCTCGACGACGTCTTCCTGCGCCTGACCGGCCATCGCGCGCAGGCGGCCCCGACGACGAAGGAGGGAGTCGCGTGAGCGCGCTCGACCTGACCCCGCCCCGCCCGCACGGCCGCGCGTACTGGGCCGCGGCCGACTGCTGGAACCTGGTCCGCCGGGGACTCACCCACTACCGGCGCCAACCGGTCAACATCCTCTGGCAGTTGGGCTTCCCGATCCTCTCCGTCCTGCTCTACGGCTATGTCTTCGGCAGCGCGATGCGGGTGCCGGGCGGCGGGGACTACAAGGACTTCCTGATGCCCGGCATGTTCGTCATGACGATGGCGTTCGGCTTCATCAACACCGCGACGGTCGTCGTGTACGACGCCCAGAAGGGTGTCATCGACCGGTTCCGCTCCATGCCGATGGCGTCCTCGGCGGTGGTCGCCGGACGCGGGGTCACCGATCTCCTGGGCGCCTGCGCGGAGTTGGGCATCATGATGGCCACCGCGTTCGCCATGGGCTGGCGTCCGGACGGGGGTTGGGGATTCGTCGCCGCCGTCGGACTGCTGCTGTGGCTGCGCATGTCGCTGATCTGGCTCGGGGTGTGGCTCGGCCTGATCGTGCCCAACCCCGAGGCGGCGGGCGGGCTGTTCGCGGTGGCGTTCCCGCTCACGATGATCTCCAGCGTGTTCGTCGCGCCCCAACTCATGCCGGACTGGCTGGGGTTCGTGGCCGCGTGGAACCCGATCTCCGCGACCGCCGCGGCGGTCCGGGACCTGCTCGGGGCGCCGGGCGGGGTGGGTGACACCTGGGTCGAACAGCACGCTCAACTCATGGCCGGTGTATGGCCGTTGGTGCTGACCGCCGTCTTCCTTCCGCTGGCGGTGGGGAGGTTCAGGAAGCTCGGGAAGTGATGTCGTACGCCTTGACGGGATGAAGGGACCGGTCTTCCCTGGGAGGTGCGGGTGTGGGAGCGCTCCCACCGTTCCGGATCCGCGCCTCCGAGGGGAGCAAGGGACATGTTCCGCAACGTGCGAAGAGCGCTGTGCGCGGTGGCAGCCGCGTTACTGGTGCCGTTGGGTCTGACGGCCGTGCAGCCGGCGCGGGCCGCCGAGGCACCCGGAGCCGGGTACTGGCACACCAGCGGCCGTCAGATCCTGGACGCGGCCGGGCAGCCGGTCAGGGTCGCCGGGATCAACTGGTTCGGCTTCGAGACCGGCAACTACGTGGTCCACGGCCTGTGGTCGCGCGACTACAAGAGCATGATCGACCAGATGAAGTCGGTGGGCTACAACACGATCCGCATCCCGTTCAGCGACGACATCTTCAAAGCCTCGACCGTCCCCAACAGCATCGACTTCTCCGGTGGCAAGAACGCGGACCTGCAAGGGCTCAACTCCCTTGGTGTGCTTGACAAGATCGTGTCGTACGCCGGTCAGGACGGTCTGCGCGTCATCCTCGACCGGCACCGTCCGGACTCCGGCGGGCAGTCCGCGCTCTGGTACACGGCCGCCGTCCCGGAGTCGACGTGGATCGCCAACTTGAAGTCCCTGGCGTCCCGTTACGCCGGTAACCCGACCGTCGTGGGCATCGACCTGCACAACGAGCCGCACGATCCCGCCTGTTGGGGCTGCGGCGACACGGCGACCGACTGGCGGCTGGCTGCCCAGCGCGCGGGCAACGCGGTCCTGTCGGTCAACCCGAACCTGCTGATCTTCGTCGAGGGCGTCCAGACCTTCAACGGCGTGTCGGGCTGGTGGGGCGGAAACCTGATGGGCGTCGCCCAGTATCCGGTCCAACTCTCCGTTGCCAACCGGGTGGTGTACTCGGCGCATGACTACGCGACCAGCGTCGCCCAGCAGAGCTGGTTCAACGACCCCACCTTCCCGAACAACATGCCGGGGATCTGGGACAAGTACTGGGGCTACATCTTCAAGCAGAACATCGCCCCGGTGTGGGTGGGCGAGTTCGGCACGACGCTCCAGGCGTCCGTGGACCAGAAGTGGCTTGCCGCGCTGGTGAGTTACCTGCGTCCGACCTCGACGTACGGGGCCGACTCCTTCCACTGGACCTTCTGGTCGTGGAACCCCAACTCCGGTGACACCGGCGGGATTCTGAAGGACGACTGGCAGACCGTCGACACCGTCAAGGACGGCTACCTCGCGAGCGTCAAGGCGCCGGCCTTCCCGCCGGTCGGCGGCGGAGGCGGCGGAGGGGGCGGAGGCGGCGGAGGTGGTGGCGGTGGTGGCGGTGGGTCCGCGGCCTGCACCGCGACCTACACCGTCAGCAGCGACTGGGGCGGCGGCTTCAACGCCGAGGTGAAAGTGGTGAATTCGGGGACCGCGGCCATCTCGTCCTGGAAGGTCGCCTGGAACTTCCCCGGCTCCCAGCAGATCTCCAGCATGTGGAACGCCTCGTACACCCAGAGCGGGGCGGCGGTGAACGCGGTCAACGCGGCCCACAACGGGGCCTTGTCGGCGGGGAGTTCGGCCACCTTCGGGTTCGGGGCCGCGCCCGGCGGGGCCAGTGCGCCGAGCCTCACCTGCACGGCGGCCTGAACAGCGCGAAGGGCGCCCGGAGTTCACCGGGCGCCCTTCAACGTCGTCCGCTTGCGCGGCGTCGGCTGGTGCGGCGTGCGCTTGCGTGTCGTCCGCCTGGCCGTCGTCCAACTGTGCCGTGCGGCAAGGGAGTCAGAGGCTGTCGATCACGAAGTCGATGCACTTGGTGAGCGCTTCGACGTCCGCCGGGTCGATCGCCGGGAACATGGCGACGCGCAGCTGGTTGCGGCCGAGCTTGCGGTAGGGCTCGGTGTCGACGATGCCGTTGGCGCGCAGGGCCTTGGCGATCGCCGAGGCGTCGATGTCGTCCGCGAAGTCGATCGTGCCGATGACCTGCGAGCGCTTCGCCGGGTCGGTGACGAACGGCGTCGCGTGCTTCGACTCTTCGGCCCAGGTGTAGAGACGGGTGGAAGAGTCCTTCGTCCTGGCGGTGGAGAAGGAGAGGCCCCCCTGCCCGTTGATCCACTTGAGCTGCTCGTTCAGCAGGAACAGGGTGGAGAGCGCGGGGGTGTTGTACGTCTGGTTCTTGCGGGAGTTGTCGATCGCCGTCGGGAGGCTGAAGAATTCCGGGACGTGCCGGCCGGACGCGTGGACGCGCTCGGCGCGCTCGATCGCGGCCGGGGAGAAGACGCCGATCCACAGGCCGCCGTCGGAGGCGAAGGACTTCTGCGGGGCGAAGTAGTAGACGTCCGTCTCGGCGATGTCGACCGGGAGGCCGCCCGCGCCGGAGGTCGCGTCGACCAGGACGAGCGCGCCCTCGTCGGCGCCCGCGACGCGCTGGATCGGGGCCGCGACGCCCGTCGACGTCTCGTTGTGGGTGAACGCGTACACGTCGACCCCGGCCTCGGCCTGAGCCTCGGGGTGCGTGCCGGGGTCGGAGGAGATCACGGTGGGCTCGGCCAGCCAGGGGGCGAGCTTGGCCGCCTTCGCGAACTTGGAGCTGAACTCGCCGAACGTGAGGTGCTGCGACTTGTTCTCGATCACACCGTGGGTCGCGACGTCCCAGAACGCGGTCGAGCCGCCGTTGCCGAGGACGACCTCGTAGCCCTCAGGTAGGGAGAACAGCTCGGAGATGCCCTCGCGGACTTCGCCGACCAGGTTCTTCACCGGGGCCTGGCGGTGGGAGGTACCCAGGAGGGATGCGCCTGTGGCGGCGAGGGCGTCCAGCGCCTCAGTCCGCACCTTGGAGGGACCCGCGCCGAAACGACCGTCCGCGGGCTTGATGTCAGAGGGAATCCGGATCTCAGCCACGGGGGGAGGGTAGCCCGTAGGGGAAACGTGAGCGAAACGTGGTCCGTCGGGTGAGACGTGGTGCGGGACGCCCGACGGGGTACCGCTTCCCAGGTGCGCGGGGTGCTACCTCGCAGGTATGACGGGATGTTCCTTGGGGGATCTTGAACCGCTCGACCGCTGTTCTGGGGCGCCCGGCCTGATTTCCTGTACCCATGCCGAACCTGGAAGCGGATCTGCGCAAGGCCCTCCGAGGCGACGTCGGCTTCGACACCACCTCCCGCGCCCTGGTCACCATGGACGCCTCCAACTACCGGCGGGTCCCGGCCGGGGTGGTGGCTCCGAAGGACGACGCCGACGTGGCCGCCGCCCTGGAGATCTGCCGGGAGCACGCAGTACCCGTAGTACCCAGGGGAGGGGGCACCTCCATCGCCGGGCAGGCCACCGGGACCGGGGTGGTGCTTGACTTCACCCGGCACATGAACCGCGTCCTCGACCTGGACCCCGCCACCCGTACCGCCGTGGTCCAGCCCGGCCTGGTCCTCGACCGCCTCCAGGACGCCGCCGCCCCGCACGGCCTGCGCTTCGGCCCCGACCCCTCCACCCACAGCCGCTGCACCCTCGGCGGCATGATCGGCAACAACTCCTGCGGCTCGCACTCGGTGGCCTGGGGGACGACCGCCGACAACGTCCTCACCCTGGACGTCGTCACCGCGCGCGGCGCCCGGCTGACCCTCGGCCCGGACTGGTCCGGTACCCCCGAGGGACTACGCCGGCTGGTCGACACCGAACTGGCCCGCCTGCGCACCGGCTTCCCCGAACTGCCCCGCAGGATCTCCGGGTACGCCCTGGACGCGCTGCTCCCGGAGAAGGGCGCCGACACCGCCCGCGCCTACTGCGGCTCCGAGGGCACGCTCGCGGTCCTCACCCGGGCCGCCGTGCGCCTCGTCGAGTCCCCGCGCGCGCGGGCCCTCGCGGTCCTCGGCTACGGCGACGAGGGCGGCGCGGCGGAGGCGGCGGCCGGGCTGCTGCCGTACGGGCCCCTGACGGTCGAAGGTATGGCGGCGGACCTCGTACCCAGGGCCTACGGGTTGCCCCGTGGGGGTGCCTGGCTGTTCGTCGAGACCGGAGGGGAGACGGCGGCGGAGGCCCGCGCGCGGGGCGAGGCGATCGTGCGGGCGGCGGACGCCGTCGACGCCGTGGTCGTGACCGACCCCGCCCGGCAGCGCGCCCTGTGGCGCGTCCGCGAGGACGCGAGCGGCACCGCGACCCGGATGCCGGACGGCACGGAGGCATGGCCCGGCTGGGAGGACTGCGCCGTGCCCCCGGCCCGCCTCGGCCCCTACCTGCGCGGCTTCCGGAGCCTGCTCGCCGCGCACGGACTACGGGGCACCCCCTACGGGCACTTCGGTGACGGCTGCATCCACGTCCGGATCGACTTCGACCTCCTCACCGGCCCCGGCATCGCCCGCTTCCGCCGGTTCTCCGAGGAGCTGGCCGACCTCGTCGTCGCCCACGGCGGCTCCCTCTCCGGGGAACACGGCGACGGCCAGGCCCGCGCCGAACTACTACCCAGGATGTACGGGGAGGAGATGGTCGCCCTCTTTGCGCGCGTCAAGGCCCTGTGGGACCCCGACGACCTCCTCAACCCCGGAGTACTCGTACGCCCAGCCCCGCTCGACGCGAACCTCCGCTTCGCCCCGCTGCCCCGCGAACCCGTCCCGGTCGTCTTCGGCTACCCGGACGACGACGGCGACTTCTCCGCCGCCGTCCGCCGCTGCGTGGGCGTCGCGAAGTGCCGGACGACGACGGCGTCGGGCCCCGCCGTCATGTGCCCGTCGTTCCGCGTGACCGGCGAGGAGGCGCACTCCACGCGGGGCCGGGCGAGGCTGCTGCACGAGATGCTCGCCGGTGAACTCGTCACCGACGGCTGGCGGTCCACCGAGGTCCGCGACGCCCTCGACCTCTGCCTCTCCTGCAAGGGCTGCCGCTCGGACTGCCCCGTCGGCGTCGACATGGCCACCTACAAGGCCGAGTTCCTTCACCACCACTACAAAGACCGGCGCCGCCCCGCCGCCCACCACAGCATGGGCCGACTGCCCCTGTGGCTGCGCTGGATCGCACGCACCCGCACCGCCCGACTCGTCAACTCCCTGGCCGCCGTATGGCCGTTGGCCGCGCTGGGGAAGTGGCTCGGCGGGGTCGCGCCCGAGCGGGAGGTCCCGCGTGTGGCGCCGGAGCCGTTCAGCCGCTGGTGGCGGCGCCGGTTCAAGGCGCTGCTGAAACGGGGGCGGACCGAGCGGCGGCTGCCGGGCGCGTGGCGGCAGCCGGGGGCGATGGTCGTCCTGTGGCCGGACACCTTCACTGAACACCTGTCACCAGACGTCGGCAAAGCGGCAGTTCGGGTGCTCGAAGCCGCCGGGATGACCGTGCTGCTGCCGCCGACCGTGCGCTGGAAGGGCGGAACGGCGCCGTGGACGGTGCGGCGGGGCAAGGTGTGCTGCGGGCTGACCTACGTCTCCACCGGCCAACTGGACCGGGCGCGTACGGTGTTGCGGGAGACGCTGGATCTGCTCGACCCGTACCTGATCCCGCCCGAGGAGCTGCGGGAGGAGGCAGGCGGGGGGTTCGGCGAACTCGGCGGCGAGGGCAGCGGCTTCGGTGAACTCGGCGGTGACGGCAGCGGCTTCGGTGAACTCGATGGCGAGGACGACGACTTGGCGCTCCCGCCCTTCGTCGTCCTGGAGCCCAGTTGCGCGGCGGCACTCCGCACCGACCTCCCCGAACTCCTCCCCGACGACCCGCGAGCCGCCCGCCTCGCCGCCCGCGTCCTCACCTTCGCCGAGGCGCTGGAGAAGCACGCCCCCGACTGGACGCCGCCCCGGCTCGGCCGGCCGGTCGTCGGGCAGACCCACTGTCACCAGCACGCGGTCCTCGGCGACACCGCCGACCGGCGCCTGCGTGAAGTCGCGGGTCTCAGCGGGGAACTGAGCGGTGGATGCTGTGGCCTGGCCGGTAACTTCGGCTTCGAGAAAGGGCACTTCGAGGTGTCCGCCGCCTGCGCCGAGGAGCAACTGCTGCCGTCCGTACGGGACGCGCCCGAGGACGCGGTCGTCCTCGCCGACGGCTTCTCCTGCCGGACCCAGCTGGAGCAACTGGCCGGGGTGCGCGGGAGGCACCTCGCGGAGGTGCTGGCCGAGGCGCTGGACGCGGAGAGGGACACCAAGTGACGTACGAGGAAGCCGAGTCGGTCGCCGTCCTCTCCGACATCCACGGCGTGCTGCCCGCCCTCGAAGCGGTGCTGGCCGAACCGGACGTCGCCGCAGCCGACCTGATCGTCCTCACCGGGGACATCGCCGCAGGGCCCCAACCCGCCGAAGTCATGGACCTGTTGAGGGAACAGGGTGACCGCGTGCGGTGGGTCTCGGGCAACGCCGACCGGGAACTCGTCGAGTACCGGCGCGGCCTCCGCGACGAAATCCCGGACCCCATAGGCCCGTTCGCGGCACACGCCCTGACCGAGGAGCACGTCGACTTCCTCGCCTCCCTCCCGACGACCCTGACACTCACCGTCGGCGGCCTGGGGAAGACCCTGTTCTGCCACGCAACTCCCCGCGACGACGAGGAGGTTGTCCTCGTCGACTCCCGCCCCGCCCGCTGGACCGAGGTCTTCGCCGGCCTCGATCCCGACGTCCGCACCGTCGTCTGCGGCCACACCCACATGCCCTACCTCCGCCTCGCCGAGGGCCGCCTCGTCGTCAACCCCGGCAGCGTCGGCATGCCGTACGGGCGCGCGGGCGCCCACTGGTGCCTCCTCGGGCCGGGGGCGGACCTGCGGGTGACGCCGTACGACGTCCCGGCGGCCGTGGAGCGACTGGTCGCGGAGTGCGGGTATCCGGGAATTACCGAATGGGCGGACACCTATCTGCACGCGCGGGTGACGGACGCGATGGCTATGGAGGCGTTCGGGCCGCGCGACGGGCGGCGGTCGCAAGGCGGCTGACAGCCGCAGGGCGGACGATAAAGGAAACACCCAGCTTTTCCAAGGGGATTCACAGTGCGTCTTTGCCAATTTTGCCGTTCAGGCGCGTGAGGGGCGTGTAGGTTTCTTGGTATCGGGTTCCGGACGCGGAATTCGACGAAATCGAAGGTACAGCGCAATCCCCCAAGGAGTCGGAATGAGCTTCAAGAAGCTTGCCCCGCTGCCCCCTAAGCCGAAGTCGAAGCAGCTCCCGCCGCCGCCCCCGCCGAAGCACAAGGCGAAGAAGAAGCCGCTGCCCAAGCCGATCCCCCGCCAGGACGGCTGATCCCAGCTGAACCCGAAAGGGGCCGATGGTGCACTGTCGGCCCCTTTCTCAGTTCACTCGCCCACCATCCGCAAATGGTGGGCCGGTGGTCAGGAAAGGGCGTGTCATATGGCCTACAGGAATAAGGGTGGCGGCGATCTCGATACCGATTCAGAATTCGAGGAATACGAATACGACACCCCGACCATTCCGTCCCGCGTCGCGTTCCGCCGTTTCTGGCCGCTGACCAAGGGCCTGCGGAAATGGCTGCTGCTCGTCTGGGTGTGCACGATCGTCGCCGCCCTCGCCGAGACCGAAGCCATCCTGCTCTTCGGCGAGTTGACCGACAATGCCCTCAACAAGGGCTCCCTGGACGCCTTCCGGGCACCGGCCGCGAAATGGCTGGCCGTCGCGATCGTCGGCGCGCTCGTCGCCTACGCGGGCAACTCCCTCGCGGCCTGGGCCACCGAACGCTTCGTGATGAGACTGCGCGAGCATGTCTTCGACCACGTCCAGCAGTTGCCCCCGCACTTCTTCCAACTCCACCGCCAGGGCGACCTGTTGTCCCGGCTCACGAGCGACGTCGAGGCGATCGAGACGATGGTCGTCTCCGGCCTCGTGGGCGCCGCCTCCGCCGGATTCAGCGCTCTCTTCTACGCCGCCGCCGCGTTCTGGCTGCGCTGGGACCTGGCCACCGCGACCTTCGTCCTCGCCCCGCTCTTCTGGCTCGCCGCCCGCCGCTTCTCCGGCTCCATCAAGGACGTCTCCCGCGCGGGCCGGGTCGCGGACGGCGCGATCACCTCCGTCGTCGAGGAATCCCTCGGCAACATCGTCCTCACCCAGGCGTACGGCCGCCGCGACGCCGAGCGGCGACGGCTGCACGAGGAGGCGACGGCGTGGTTCCGCGCCTCCGTCCGCTCGGCCAGGCTGAACGAGGCGTACGAGCAACTGGTGCAGGTCATCGAGACGGTGTGCGTGCTCGCGGTGATCGGGATCGGCGCCTGGGAGATCTCCACCGGGCGCATGACGCTCGGTCAACTCCTCGCGTTCGCCGCCTTCTTGGGCTACCTCTACCCACCCGTGCGCGGACTGGCCCAGCTCGGCCTCACCGTCACCGCGGCCACCGCAGGAGCCGAGCGGCTGATCGAGATCCTCGACGTGCGTCCCTCGGTCGCCGACCCGCTCCACGCCGCCGACACCGGCCGGCCGGACGGCGCGATCGAAGTCCGCGACGTCTCCTTCCGCTACCCCGGCGCGGAGCGGGACGCCCTCAAGGGGCTCTCCTTCCGCGTCAGCCCCGGCGAGCTGGTGATCGTCACCGGCCCGAGCGGCGCCGGGAAGTCCACGGTCTCGAAACTCCTCCTCAGGTTCTACGACCCCGACTCGGGAGACGTCCTCCTCGACGGCGTCCCCCTAAGGGGTTTCCCTGTCGCCCGGCTGAGGGAGTACGTCACCCTCCTCCCCCAGGAGACCCTGGTCCTGCACGACACCGTCCGCGCCAACATCGCCTGCGGCCGGCCCGGCGCCGGCGACCGGGCGATCGAGGCGGCGGCGCGGGCGGCCGACGCCCACGACTTCGTCGTCCGCCTCCCCGAGGGCTACGACACGAGGATCGACCCCGGCACCGCCCGGCTCTCCGGCGGCCAGCTCCAGCGGCTCGCCATCGCCCGCGCGATCCTGCGCGACGCCCCGGTACTGGTCCTGGACGAGCCGACGACCGGCCTCGACGCGATGTCCGCCCGCCGCGTGGTCAAGCCGCTGCGCCGGCTGACGGCCGGGCGGACGACCCTGATGATCACCCACGACCTCAACCTCGCCCCCGACGCCGACCGCATCCTCGTCGTCGACCGGGGGCGGGTCGTCGAGACCGGCCGCCATGACGAACTGCTGGCGCGCGGTGGCGCGTACGCGCGGCTGCACCGGTCGCAGAACAACGCGGTGATGGACACGGGGGAACTACGGATGCCGGTGTTCGCGGAGGAACCGGTGTTCGTGGAGGAGGGGACGGGCGGTGGCGGCGAGGGCGCCGGGTACTACGGGTACGACGCCTCCCCGCCCGCACCCGGCGGCATCCCCTGCACCCCGTACGACCCGTACAACCCCTACTACGGCCACGTCCCGCCCGCTCCCCAGGGCGACGGCACCTGGCCCGGCGCCTGACGGACATCTCACGCTCCGAGACAGCGGCAAACGTGGTTCACACGCCTGACCGAGTCCATTACCGTGGACTTGGAAGTGCACCATGATGAACTCAAGCCGAGCACCGGGACCGCCAGTGACCACCCCTGAACCGACGATCACGACCCCTAGTGGTGTACCCGGAGGACTCCGGAGGGACGGCGGCACCCCGGGCCGGGGTACGGCGCGCACCGGCGGAGCGGGGACGCTCGGCCCCATCGGGCTGGTGCTGGCCGGCGGCGTCTCGGTGCAGTTCGGCGGCGCCCTGTCCGTGCTGCTGATGCCGAAGACGGGCGCGCTGGGCGTGGTGACGCTGCGGCTGGTCGTGGCGTCCGTCGTGCTGCTGCTGATCTGCCGCCCCCGGCTGCGCGGCCACTCGCGCGCGGACTGGGGCACGGTGATCGTCTTCGGCGTCACGATGTCCGCGATGAACGGCCTCTTTTACCAGGCCCTCGACCGCATCCCCCTCGGCCCGGCGGTCACCCTGGAGGTCCTGGGTCCGCTGGCCCTGTCGGTCGTCGCCTCCCGCCGCGCGGTGAACGCCGTCTGGGCGGCCCTCGCCCTCGCCGGGGTCTTCCTGCTCGGCGGCGGGAGCTTCGACAGCCTCGACCCGGTCGGCGTGGCGTTCGCGCTGGCGGCGGGCGTGGCGTGGGCGTCGTACATCGTCTTCAGCGCCCGTACGGGCCGGCGCTTCCCGCAGGCGGACGGGCTGGCCCTGGCGATGGCTGTAGGGGCCATCCTCTTCCTGCCCCTGGGGATCATGGACGCGGGCACGAAACTGCTGCACCCGCAGACCCTGGGACTCGGCGCGGCGGTCGCGATCCTCTCCTCGGTCCTCCCCTACACCCTCGAACTCCTCGCCCTGCGCCGCCTGCCCGCCTCCACCTTCGCGATCCTCATGAGCCTCGAACCCGCCATCGCCTCGGCGGCCGGCTTCTTCATCCTCGACCAGACCCTCACCACGCTCCAGGCGCTGGCGATCGCCCTGGTCATCGCCGCCAGCATGGGGGCGGTGCGGACACAGGTGGGGCGGGGGAAGGCGAAGGTGGGTGGGGGCAGGGCGAAGGTGCCGGACGGCCCCACCGTCGGCTGAGCCGGCGGGGCCGTCCCCTACGGGAGTACCCGTATGACGTGAGAGGGCCGGACGGGATCTAGGTGGTCGGATGTGATCGAGGCGGCCGGCCACTCCGCGCCGGCCCCGGTGGACCGGCCGTCCCCTGCGGGGCGTACCCCGTAGGACCAGCGGGCGTACCCGTAGGACCGGAGAGGGACGGCCGGTACCCCTGGAGTACCGGGCTCAGCAGCCCCGGACGTCCTTCGTCAGCACCCCTTGCTCGGTCGCGAGCGCGTGGTCGTAGCAGACCCCGGGCCCGCGGACCCGGTAGCGCTCACCCGTGGTGGCGACGGCGTGCCGCTGGTCGCGGGCCACGCCGAGCGTGAAGGTGGCGTCGCCGCGGTACTCGTCGTCGGTCCGGGTCGCGCCGAGCGTCGCGCGGTCGCCGACGGACATGACCACGCGCAGCCGGTTGGCGCTGTCGATGGTCGCGCGCCCGTCGAGCGCGTAGGCGCGGTCGGTGCGGGAGACGCGCCCGCCGGTGGTCATGGCCTGGTGGTCGGTCCACTTGCCGGTCTGGTCGTCGGAGTTCTCGTCCGGCGTCCACGTGTGGTCGATCGCGGTGGTGAGGGTCCGCTCGACCGTCGTCGTGACCCGGCCGTGGGAGGTGTCGACGTACCCGGTGACCTTGAGCCGGTCCGCGCCGGAGGTCACCAGCTCGCGCCGCGCGCCGTCGGTGTAGTGGTTGCTCACCGCCGGCCCGGTCCGCTTGTACGACGTGACGGCGCCGGTCACGACCGCCTTGTGGGCGTCCTGCCAGACGAGGACGTTCGTCGGCGCGCTCCACCCGGTCTGCCCGGCCGGCACCCCGATCACCGACACGTCGACCTTGTGCGCCTTGCCGTCGTTCAGGACTCCCGCGAACGGCGTCAGGTCGTACACCAGAGGACGTACATCGAAGGAGTGGGGCGAGGGGATCACCGACCAGAGGTAGGGGGACCAGCCGCCGGTCCACACGTTCGGGTACGGGGAGGCGATCCCGGCGACCTTCCCGTCGACGCTGATCAGCACCTCGCGGTACGGCCCGTCGTCCCCGCCCTTGCAGGAGTACGACGCCGACGGGGTGACCGCCGAGTACCAGAACTCCTCGCAACCGCCGCCCGATCCGGTGGCGTACACCTCCGCGAGAATCCGCTCGGAGTTGCGCGGAACGGTCAGCGAGGCACCCGTCGTCACACTGTTGCCGTCGCTCAGAGGTATGACGCGGTCGGGAGCGGAGGAGGTACGGCCGGGCCGCGGGGCGTAGAACGTGAGAGTGACCTTGACATCGAGGACGCCCGTGTAGGTGTCGTCGACAACGTTGCCGATCAGCATGTCGACGGGCTGCGGGGTACTCAGGGTGTTCCCGTACTGGGTGACGTCCTTCTCGACGGACCAGTCGATCCCGTCCTGCGACGGCTCGGGCGTCGAGGTGCGCAGGACCTGGACGCCGCCGATGTCCAGGTACCCGAGCCGGTCGAACTGCCGCCCCTTCACGCTCCCGTCGAGGCGCAGCACGACCTTGGACCAGCGGCCGGGGGTGCCGCAGCCGGTCGGCGGGGTGTAGGTGCCGGTGTAGGGGGTGAAGTCCTTGAAGCGCGTCTGCGCGACGGTGACCGTGCAGGACCTGGTGTGCGGGGCGGCGATCGGCGGGGCGGCGGTGACGGGGTCGTGGTAGTCGGTCCCGAACTCCGCCGGCACGGTGGCGGCCGAGGCGCTGCCGAGGGACAGGCCGAACGCGGCGACCGCCGCCGTCAGCACGGTGACCGTCCGGGCCCGCCGGGTGCCCGGCCGGGCGGGGCCCGGGGCTCTGGCGGGTCTCATGGCTCGTATGGCTCTCATACGGCGCAGTGAACTGCCGGGGCGGGGCCGGGGCCAAGGGGAGTTGGGGAGGTATTGACCAATTTCGGGGTGTAAGCCGACCGAGCGGCAACGCGGCCGTGATCCGGCGCGGGAAATCCCGTACCCCGTGAGTACTACGGGAACTACAGTCGTCGGTCATGCCCGCACCCACCAGGACAGTCGAAGCCGCCGCCCTCGCCGACGCCTACTCCCTCGGTCCCGGTCCCTGGAGCGTCACCCCTGTGACCCGCGGTGCCCTCGGGCAGATCTGGAAGCTGACCGGCGCCGGCTCGGCCTGGGCGGTGAAGGAGATGCTGTTCGGGTGCGACGAGGAGCAGGTCCGCCGGGAGGCGGCGCTCCGGGACGCGGCGGAGCGGCTGGGCATCTCCGCGCCCCGCCTCCACACCAACCGCGACGGCGTCCACGTCACCCGGCTCGGCTCCTCCGCGTCCTCCGCGGTCAAGCTGTACGACTGGGTGGAGGGCGGCACGGCCGACGCCTCCGACCCCGCGATCCTCGACTGGTTCGGACGGACGGCGGGACTCATCCACCGCGCGGGGGAGGGCGCCGAGGGGCCGGTGGACGACTGGTACGAACGGTGCCCCGACGACGCCGAGTGGAAGGAACTGAGCGACAAGGTGCGGCGCGCCGGGCTTCCCTGGGCCGACGACCTGGACCGCTTCGTCAGGGACGTAGTACCTGAGCTGTCCGTCTGGGTCGGACCTTCGAGTGACGCCGATCTGGTGATGTCGCACTGCGACCTCCAGCCGCAGAACGTCCTGGTGGGCCCCGCGGGTCCCGTCCTGCTCGACTGGGACAACGCCGGCCCGCTCTCGGCCGAACAGGAGCTGGCACGCGCCCTGTTCGTCTGGTCGGGCGGCAACGAGCCGGACACCGGGCGGACCCGGCGCATCGTCCGGGCCTACCGCGCGGCCGGCGGCCCCGGCGTGATCCGAGGACCCCGGTCGTTCTCGATGCTCTTCGCGACGGCCGTGAACTACGTGCGTGTCCAGGCCGATTGCGCGGTCGAGCCGACGGTCACCGAGGAACAGCGGGTGTTCGGCGCCCGGCAGGCGGTCGCCTGCATGCGGACGATCCCGAGGCTGAGCGCGGTGAACCTGCTGGTCGACACGGTCGCGGCGGCAGACTGAACAAAGTCCGTACGGATCAAGGCTGTTGGCGCCCGCCGCCCCTCGGGTCCGGCGAGAGCCGACCGTCTCCGCACCCTGCCGCGCACCAATTCATGCAAGCACGCTTGATTGTTTCCACCCCCGCTGCCATGCTCGCCCCATGGCCGACCCCACCCCCGTCATCGACGACCTGCGCGCCGAGAGCGACGAACTCGACCGGCTGGTGGCCGAGTTGACCCCGGATCAGTGGAGACTGCCGACGCCGGCGGCCGGTTGGACCATCGCCCACCAGATCGCGCACCTCGCCTGGACGGACCGCTCCGCGCGCCTGGCGATGACCGACCAGGCGGCGTTCTCGCGGGAGTTGGAGAAGGCGATGGCCGCGCCCGGCGACTTCGTGGACAACGGGGCACGGGACGGAGCCGAGCGGCCGCCCGAGCGCTTGCTCGGGGGCTGGCGGGCCGAACGCGAGGCGCTGGAGAAGGTGTTGCGGACGGCACCGGAGCGTGGACGCTTCCCCTGGTACGGGCCGCCGATGTCGACCGCGTCCATGGCCACCGCCCGCCTGATGGAGACCTGGGCCCACGGCCTGGACGTGGCCGGCACGCTGGGCGTCACCCCGGTCCCCACCGACCGCCTCCGCCACATCGCCCGACTCGGCGTCCGCACCAGGGACTTCGCGTTCGGCGTGCACGGACTCGGGGCGCCCTTCGAGGAGTTCCGGGTGGAACTCACCGCGCCTTCGGGCGACTTGTGGACGTACGGCCCCGAGGACGCCGATCAGCGGATCACCGGCCCCGCGCTCGACTTCTGCCTCCTGGTCACCCAGCGAGCCCACCGATCCGACCTCGCGCTGAACGCCGAAGGCCCGGAAGCGGAACAGTGGTTGGGCATCGCCCAGGCGTTCGCGGGACCGCCCGGAGGCGGCCGTCCGCCGAAGTCGCAGGCCGCCGGACCGCCCGCCGGGGAGGCCGGATGACCCTCCGGATAGGCAACTTCTCAGGGTTCTACGGCGACCGTCTTGACGCCCTCCACGAGATGCTGACCGGAGGCGAACTCGACGTCCTCACCGGCGACTTCCTCGCCGAACTCACGATGCTCATCCTCGGCCGCGACCAACTCAAGGACCCCACCGCCGGGTTCGCGCGGACCTTCCTGCGCCAACTGGAGGACTGCCTCGGCCTCGCGCACGAGCGCGGGGTGCGGATCGTCACCAACGCCGGAGGGCTCAACCCGGACGGACTCGCCGACACCGTACGGGAGTTGGCAGACCGGCTGGGAGTTCCGGCCCGGGTCGCGCACGTCGAGGGCGACGATCTGCGCGGCCGTTTCCCCGACGCGCTCGCCGCGCACGCCTACCTCGGCGGGTTCGGGATCGCCGCGTGCCTGCGCGAGGGCGCCGACATCGTGGTGACCGGCCGGGTGACCGACGCGGCACTCGTCACCGGGCCCGCCGCCGCGCACTTCGGCTGGACGCCGGACGACCACGACAGGCTCGCGGGCGCGGTCGTCGCCGGGCACGTGCTGGAGTGCGGGACGCAGGCCACCGGCGGCAACTACGCCTTCTTCCGGGAGGCCGACGTCCGCCGCCCCGGCTTCCCGGTCGCCGAACTCCACGCCGACGGAAGCTGCGTGATCACCAAGCATCCCGGTACGGGGGGTCTGGTCGACGTCGGCACCGTCACCGCCCAACTGCTGTACGAGACGGGCGGCGCCCGGTACGCGGGCCCCGATGTGACCGCCCGCCTCGACTCCGTACGACTGGAGAGTGACGGGCCCGACCGGGTCAGGGCCGTAGGGGTGCGCGGGGAGCCGCCGCCCCCGGAGCTCAAGGTCGGCCTGAGCCGGATCGGGGGGTTCCGCAACGAGGTCGCGTTCGTGCTGACCGGCCTCGACATCGAGGCCAAGGCCGCGCTGGTGCGGGAGCAGATGGAGACCTACGCCTTCGCCGAGTCCCGCCCCGCCGAGGTGCGTTGGGACCTCGTCCGTGGCGACCGGGCCGACGCCGGGACCGAGGAGGGGGCCAGCGCGGTACTGCGGCTGGTCGTACGGGACGTACGGGAAGAGGCCGTCGGACGGGCGCTGAGCGGGGCCGCCGTCGAGCTGGCTCTCGGGAGCTACCCCGGGTTCCACGTGCTCGCGCCGCCCGGCAGGGGTTCCCCCTACGGGGTGTTCGAGGCCGCGTACGTGCCGCAGGGCGAGGTCGAGCACCGGGCCGTCCTCGACGGCGGACGGCGGATCGTCATACCTCCGGCCGCCGACACCCTCGTCCTCGAACCGGCCCCCGCCCCGGACCTGCCCCCGGCGCCGGCCCCAGGCCCGGTACTACGGGTACCCCTGGGGACGATCGCCGGGGCGCGCAGCGGTGACAAGGGCGGGGACGCCAACGTCGGGGTCTGGGTGCGGAGCGACGAGGCGTGGCGCTGGCTGGCGCACGAGCTGACGGTCGACAGGTTCCGCGAACTGATCCCCGAGAGCCGCGACCTCACCGTCACCCGTCACCTCCTCCCCGGCCTGCGCGCGCTGAACTTCGTCGTCGAGGGCATCCTCGGCGCCGGCGTCGCCGCCCACCACCGCTTCGACCCCCAGGCCAAGGCCCTCGGCGAGTGGCTGCGCGCGCGGCACGTCGACGTCCCGGAGGCACTGCTGCCGACGCGCTCACGCGCGATGCCGACGGCGGTGGCGGCCCCTGCCGACGCCGGGCCCACGCGCGGGCCGAAGGCCGCTTCCGCGCCCCCACCGCCCGCGCGCACCGAAGACGTCACGGCCCAGGGGGACTCACGGCACGCGCCGCTCCCTCGGGCGCTCCGGGCGGACGCCTCGACGGCCCCGGCGTCCCCACCGGAGGTCTCGGACGACGAGCCGCGCACCCCGGCGCCCGAGCGGCGCCCGCTGGACTCCCCGCGGACGCGGGTGAGCCGTTTCCGTCCCGCGACTGCCGCAGGACACCCGTCGAGTCACCGGGCCGCCCGGGAGCGCCAGCTGCTCCCCGTGGAAGCCTCCGACGGCCCGCCACCGCCGCCCCCGCC
Source organism: Streptomyces roseirectus (assembly GCF_014489635.1). Classification (NCBI taxonomy): domain Bacteria; kingdom Bacillati; phylum Actinomycetota; class Actinomycetes; order Kitasatosporales; family Streptomycetaceae; genus Streptomyces; species Streptomyces roseirectus. The sequence goes on from NZ_CP060828.1 coordinate 5,438,162, forward strand.
CCCGGAGCCCGCGACCGTCCTCGACGGCCCTTCACACCCCGCCCCGGCCCCCAGCGGCCTCTCACGCCCCGTTCCGGCCCCGCCGCCCCGGATCACCCCACCCCCACCCCCGAAGCCCGCCACGGACCCCCTGGAGGCCGCCCCGTGACCGTCCTGCCGACCGCCCTGGACGCGCACAGCCCGGAGCACCGGGCCAACCGCGAGGCGATGCGGGCGAAGCTCGACGAGTTGGCGGCCGAGCACGCGAAGGCGCTCGCCGGGGGCGGACCGAAGTACGTGGAACGGCATCGCGCGCGGGGGAAGCTCCTCGCGCGGGAGCGGATCGAGCTGCTGGGCGATCCGGACACGCCGTTCCTGGAGCTGTCGCCGCTGGCGGCGTGGGGGAGCGAGTATCCCGTCGGGGCGTCACTGGTGACCGGGATCGGGGTCGTCGAGGGCGTGGAGTGCCTGATCACGGCCAACGACCCCACCGTGCGCGGGGGCGCGAGCAACCCCTGGAGCCTGAAGAAGGCCCTGCGGGCGAACGACATCGCGCTCGCCAACCGGCTGCCCTGCGTGAGCCTGGTGGAGTCCGGCGGCGCCGACCTGCCGTCGCAGAAGGAGATCTTCATCCCCGGCGGCGCGGTCTTCCGGGACCTCACGCGGCTGTCGGCGGCGGGCGTCCCGACGATCGCCGTGGTGTTCGGCAACTCGACGGCGGGCGGCGCGTACGTGCCGGGGATGTCCGACCACGTGATCATGGTCAAGGAGCGCGCGAAGGTGTTCCTCGGCGGCCCGCCGCTCGTGAAGATGGCGACCGGCGAGGAGAGCGACGACGAGTCCCTGGGCGGCGCCGAGATGCACGCACGCGTGTCGGGCCTCGCCGACCACTTCGCCGTGGACGAGCGGGACGCCCTCCGCCAGGCACGCCGCGTGGTGGCCCGCCTCAACCACCGCAAGGCGTACGACGACCCGCCCCCGGCCGCGCCGCCCGAGTACGACGAGGAGGAGCTGCTGGGGATCGTCCCCGGCGACCTGAAGGTCCCGTTCGACCCGCGCGAGGTGATCGCCCGGATCGTCGACGCCTCCGACTTCGACGAGTTCAAACCGCTGTACGGGACGAGCCTGGTGACCGGCTGGGCGGCCCTGCACGGCTATCCCGTGGGGATCCTCGCCAACGCGCAGGGCGTGCTGTTCAGCCAGGAGTCCCAGAAGGCCGCCCAGTTCATCCAGCTGGCCAACCAGAGGGACGTCCCGCTGCTGTTCCTGCACAACACCACCGGCTACATGGTCGGCAGGGAGTACGAGCAGGGCGGCATCGTCAAGCACGGCGCCATGATGATCAACGCGGTGAGCAACAGCAGGGTGCCGCACCTGTCGGTCCTCATGGGCGCCTCCTACGGCGCCGGCCACTACGGCATGTGCGGGCGCGCCTACGACCCCCGGTTCCTGTTCGCCTGGCCGAGCGCCAAGTCGGCCGTGATGGGCCCTCAGCAGCTCGCGGGCGTCCTGTCGATCGTCGCCCGGCAGTCCGCCGCCTCCAAGGGCCTCCCGTACGACGAGGAGGCCGACGAGGGCCTTCGCGCCATGGTCGAGCGGCAGATCGAGTCGGAGTCCCTGCCGATGTTCCTGTCCGGCCGGCTGTACGACGACGGCGTGATCGACCCGCGCGACACGCGCACCGTCCTCGGGATGTGCCTCTCGGCGATCCACACCGCCCCTTACGAAGGCGCGCGCGGCGGCTTCGGCGTCTTCCGGATGTGAGGCCCAGATGATCTCCACGCTGTTGGTCGCGAACCGGGGCGAGATCGCCTGCCGGATCTTCCGCACCTGCCGTGAGCTGGGAATCCGAACCGTCGCCGTGCACTCCGACCCCGACGAGACCGCGCTTCACGCGCGTGTGGCCGACCGGTCCGTACGGCTGCCCGGAGCGGCGCCCGCCGAGACGTACCTGCGCGGCGACCTGATCGTGAAGGCGGCGCTCGCGGCCGGCGCGGACGCCGTGCACCCCGGGTACGGATTCCTGTCCGAGAACGCCGGCTTCGCGCGCGCGGTCCTCGACGCGGGCCTGCTGTGGATCGGCCCGCCGCCCGGGGCGATCGAGACGATGGCGTCCAAGACGCGCGCGAAGGCCCTCATGGGGCTCGCCCCGCTGACCGACGTGACCGAGGCCGACCTGCCGGTGCTGGTGAAGGCGGCGGCCGGGGGCGGCGGGCGCGGCATGCGGATCGTGCGCCGCGCGCGGGACCTCGCCCCCGCCCTGGAGGCCGCCCGTGCGGAGGCCGCGAGCGCCTTCGGGGACGGCGAGGTGTTCGTCGAGCCGTACGTCGAGCACGGGCGCCACGTCGAGGTGCAGGTCCTCGCCGACACGCACGGCACCGTCTGGGCGCTCGGCACGCGCGACTGCTCGCTCCAGCGGCGCCACCAGAAAGTGATCGAGGAGGCGCCCGCGCCAAGGCTCTGCGACGCCACCGCGCGGGAGCTGCGGGACCTGGCCGTACGCGCGGCGCGCGCGGTGTCGTACGTCGGCGCCGGGACCGTCGAGTTCCTGCTCGCCCCCGACGGCACGGCGCACTTCCTGGAGATGAACACCCGCCTCCAGGTCGAACACCCCGTCACGGAGGCCGTGTTCGGCCTGGACCTCGTCGCGGAGCAGATCCGCGTCGCCGAAGGGGCGGCCCTCGCGGATGAGCCCCCGCCCGCACGCGGGCACGCGATCGAGGCCCGCCTCTACGCCGAGGACCCCGCGCGTGACTGGACCCCGCAGACCGGCACCCTGCACCGCCTCGCCGTCCCGGAGGGCGTCCGCCTGGACACCGGCTACACCGACGGCGACGAGATCGGCGTCCACTACGACCCGCTGATCGCCAAACTCGTCGCCCACGCGCCCACGCGCGCGGAGGCCGTCCGCAAGCTGGCCGGCGCCCTGGAGCGGGCCGCCGTCCACGGCCCGGTCACCAACCGGGACCTCCTGTTGCGCTCCCTGCGCCACGAGGAGTTCACGCACGCCCGGATGGACACCGGCTTCTACGACCGCCACCTCACGGCCCTCGCCCACGCGTCCGCAGACCCCCTCGCCCCCCTCGCGGCGGCCCTCGCGGACGCGCACGGCCGCTCGCGCTTCGGCGGCTGGCGCAACGTCCCCGCGCAGCCGCAGCGCAAGCGGTACGAGACGGCCGGCGAGGAGCACGAGGTCGAGTACCGGCACACCCGCGCGGGACTGGAGGCGGACGGGGTGCGTGTCGTCCACGCCGACGCGGGGACCGTTGTCCTCGAAGCCGACGGCGTGCGGCGCCGGTTCGAGGTCGCGCGGTACGGCGCGCGCGTGTACGTGAACGGGACGGCCCTGACCGCGCTGCCCCGCTTCCCCGACCCGGCGCCCCAGCGCGCACCGGGCTCGCTGCTCGCGCCGATGCCCGGCACGGTCGTCAAGGTCGCGCCCGGCCTCGTCACCGGATCGGGTGTCGAGGCGGGAGAACCGGTCGTGTGGCTCGAAGCGATGAAGATGCAACACGCTATCACGGCCCCGGTCTCGGGAACGCTGACGGCGCTGGAGGTCCGGCCGGGACAGCAGGTGGAGGTGGGGGCCCTGCTGGCCGTGGTCGAGGGCCCCCGCGAGGACACCCCCGAGCGACAGGACGCAACCGAAGGAGCACCGTGAGCCCGGTCATCGAATCCGACGAGCACAAGGCCCTGCGCGAGGCGGTCGCGGCCTTCGGCAGGCACTACGGCCGCGACTACCTCACGAAGGTCATCGACGAGGGCCGCCACCCCACCGAGTTGTGGCAGGAGGCCGCGAAACTCGGCTACCTCTCGGTCAACCTGCCCGAGGAGTACGGCGGCGGAGGCGGCGGCATCGCCGAACTCGCCCTGGTCCTCGAAGAGCTGGGAGCGGCCGGCTCGCCCTTGCTGATGATGATCGTCTCCCCGGCGATCTGCGGCACGGTGATCGCCCGCTTCGGCACCGAGGCACAGAAGCGCGCATGGCTCCCCGCGCTCGCGGACGGCTCGCGCCTGATGGCCTTCGGTATCACCGAACCGGACGCGGGCTCCAACAGCCACCGCATCACCACCACGGCCCGCAGGGACGGCGCCGACTGGCTCCTCACCGGCCGCAAGGTCTTCGTCTCCGGCGTCGACGCCGCCGACGCCACCCTGATCGTCGGCCGTACCGAGGACGCCCGCACGGGCCGCCTCAAGCCCTGCCTGTTCATCGTCCCGCGCGACGCGCCAGGGTTCACCCGCCGCAAGATCGACATGGAACTGCACGGCGCGGAGAAGCAGTTCGAGCTGACCCTCGACGACGTCCGCCTCCCCGCCGACGCCCTCGTCGGCGACGAGGACGCGGGCCTCATGCAGCTCTTCGCCGGCCTCAACCCCGAACGCGTCATGACGGCCGCCTTCGCGATCGGCATGGGCCGGTACGCGCTCGCGCGAGCGGTCGAGTACGCGCGCGACCGCACTGTCTGGGACACCCCCATCGGCGCCCACCAGGCGATCGCCCACCCTCTCGCGCAGGCGCACATCGACCTCGAACTGGCCCGCCTGATGACCCAGAAGGCCGCCCATCTGTACGACGCGGGCGACGACACGGGCGCGGGCGAGGCGGCGAACATGGCGAAGTACGCGGCCGGAGAGGCGTGCGTGAAGGCCGTCGACCAGGCCGTCCAGACCCTCGGCGGCAACGGCCTCACGCGCGAGTTCGGCCTCGCCTCGCTGATAACGGTCTCGCGCGTGGCTCGTATCGCCCCGGTGAGCCGGGAGATGATTCTCAACTACGTCTCCCACCAGAGCCTGGGCCTGCCCAAGTCGTACTGACCGCCGCCCCTGTGCGAGGAGGAACCGTGTTCCGCAGCGAGTACGCAGACGTCCCGGCAGTGGAACTGCCCATCCACGACGCCGTCCTGGGCCGCGCCGCCGAGTTCGGCGACCTGCCCGCGCTGGTCGACGGCGTGGACGGCACGACCCTCAGCTACGAGCAGGTGGACCGCTTCCACCGGCGCGTCGCCGCCGCGTTCGCCGACGCGGGCGTGCGCAAGGGGGACGTGCTCGCCCTGCACAGCCCCAACACGGTCGCCTTCCCGATCGCCTTCTACGCGGCCACCCGCGCGGGCGCCTCGGTCACCACCGTCCACCCCCAGTGCACGCCCGAGGAGTTCGCGGGGCAGCTCCGCGACTCGGCCGCCCGGTGGATCGTCACCGTCTCGCCCCTGCTGGAGACGGCCCGCAGGGCGGCCGAACTCGCCGGCGGCGTCGAGGAGATCTTCGTCTGCGACGCCGCCGGCGGCCACCGCTCGCTGGCCGACATGCTCGCCACCCAGGCCCCCGAACCGACCCTCTACATCGACCCCGTCGAGGACGTCGCCGCCCTCCCGTACTCCTCCGGGACGACCGGCACCCCCAAGGGCGTCATGCTGACCCACCGCCAGATCGCCACCAACCTCGCCCAGTTGGCGCCCCTGATGCCGACGGGCCCCGGTGACCGGATCCTGGCGGTACTCCCGTTCTTTCACATCTACGGCTTGACCGCCCTGATGAACGCCCCCCTGCGCCTGGGCGCCACCGTCGTCGTCCTGCCCCGCTTCGACCTGGAGACGTTCCTTACGGCGATCGAGAGGCGCCGCATCACCGGCCTGTACGTCGCCCCGCCGATCGTCCTGGCGCTCGCCAAGCACCCGGCCGTCGAACGCTACGACCTGTCGTCCCTCACGTACGTCATCAGCGCCGCCGCGCCCCTGGACGCGGAACTCGCCGCCGCGTGCGCGCGACGGCTCGGCCTGCCGCCCCTCGGCCAGGCGTACGGCATGACCGAACTCTCCCCGGGCACCCACGTCGTCCCCCGGGACGCCATGCGCGAGGCGCCGCCCGGGACCGTCGGCAAGCTCATCGGCGGCACCGCGATGCGCGTCGTCTCCCTGGACGACCCCGGCAAGGACCTCGGCGTCGGCGAGGCCGGCGAACTGCTCTTCAAGGGCCCGCAGGTGATGAAGGGCTACCTGGGCCGCCCCGACGCCACCGACGCGATGATCGACGCCGACGGCTGGCTGCACACCGGGGACATCGGGTACGTCGACGAGGGCGGCTGGCTGTTCGTCGTCGACCGGGTCAAGGAACTCATCAAGTACAAGGGCTTCCAGGTCGCCCCCGCCGAACTCGAAGCCCTCCTGCTGACCCACCCGGACATCGCCGACGCCGCCGTCATCGGCGCCCACAACGCCGACGGCAACGAGATCCCGCACGCGTACGTGGTGCGCGCGCCCCGCGCCGAACACCTCTCCGAAGGAGAGGTGATGATGTACGTCGCCGAACGGGTCGCGCCCTACAAGCGCGTCCGCCAGGTCACGTTCATCGACGTGGTGCCCCGCGCGGCCTCCGGGAAGATCCTGCGACGGCAGCTGAGGGAGCGCGCGTGAACCCGGTCGGCCGCAGCCGCGAACGCGGCGTCGAACACCTCAGCCTCGACGCCGCGGCCACCCGCAACGCCCTTTCGGCGGACCTCGTCGGCGCCCTCACGGACGCGCTCGCCGACTGCGCGAAGGACCCCGGCGTACGGGCCGTCGTCCTCACCCACAGCGGGGGCACGTTCTGCGCGGGCGCCGACCTCAAGGACCCGCCCGCGCCGCGGGAGTTCGTGGGGCTGCTGCGCGCGCTCGTCGAACTCCCCAAGCCGGTCGTCGCGCGCGTGGCGGGGCACGTCCGCGCGGGCGGACTCGGGCTCGTCGCCGCCTGCGACGTCGCCGGGGCGTCGGCCGGGTCGACGTTCGCGTTCACCGAGGTGCGCATCGGGGTCGCGCCCGCCGTCATCTCGCTGCCCCTGCTGCCCCGCGCCGACCCCCGCGCCCTCGCGCGGTACTGCCTCACCGGGGAGTGCTTCGACGCCGCCGAGGCCGTCCGGGCGGGGCTCGTCACGGCGTCGGGCGACGACGTCGACGCCGTCCTCACGCCCGTGCTCGACGGACTGCGCAGGTCCGCGCCCGACGGGCTGGCCCAGACGAAACGGCTGCTCACGGCTAAGGTGCTCGAAGCCTTCGACCGGGACGCGGCCGAGCTGACGGCGCTCTCCGCGCGGCTGTTCGCCTCGCCGACGGCCCGCGAGGGGATGACGGCCTTCCTCGAACGACGGGATCCCGCATGGGTGTTGTGACCGCGGCCGACCGCGCGGCGGGCGAGCGCGTGCCCAAGCAGGACCGCAGCCGGGCGACCCGGCAGCGGCTCCTGGAAGCCGCCGTGGCCTGCCTCGCCGAGCACGGCTGGGCGGGCTCCACGGTCTCCGCCGTCGCCGAGCGCGCGGGCGTCTCCCGGGGCGCCGCGCAGCACCACTTCCCCACGCGCGAGGACCTGTTCACAGCCGCCGTCGAGTACGTCGCCGAGGAGCGGTCCGGGGCCCTGCGCGCGCTGTTCCCGCAGGGGGCCACCGACCGCGCGGCCGTCGTCGGCGCGCTCGTCGACCTCTACACCGGGCCCCTGTTCCGCGCGGCCCTCCACCTCTGGGTCGCCGCCTCCAACGAGGAGCAACTGCGGCCCCGGGTGACCGAACTGGAGGCCCGCGTGGGCCGCGAGACCCACCGCATCGCCGTCGACCTCCTCGGCGCCGACGAGAGCCGCCCCGGCGCGCGCGAGACCGTCCAGGGCCTCCTGGACATGGCCCGCGGCCTCGGCCTCGCCAACCTCCTCACCGACGACCGGGCCCGGCGCGAGCGGGTCGTGGGGCAGTGGGTGGCGTTGGTGGAGGCGGAGTTGGGGTGAGGGAGGGGCGTTGTCAGTGGGGGGTTCTACGGTGGTGGCATGGGAGATCGGTTTCAGGTGATCGTCGACCTCGAAGCGGGCGAGGCGGAGGCGGCCCGGCTCAAGGAGAGGGCCGTCGCGTGGCTGGTGGGGGAGGGGATCGTCGTGGCGGACGGGGCCGGGTACGCGGCCGGCCCCGGCTGGCAGCGGGCCGTGGACGACGACTGGGATCGGGAACCGGCGGGCGGGCTCGCCGTGCACGTGGGGCGAGGCGCCTTCCACAGCGGCGCGGACGCCCCGGCACACGCCCGCTGCCCGGCGTGCGCCGCCCACCGGGAGCTGGACGCGGACGGCTGGGCCTGGGCCAGCGAGGCGATCGAGACCTGGTCCGAGGCGGGCACCGCCACCCTCACCTGCCCGACCTGCACGCGGACCGCGTCCCTGCCGGACTGGGAGTGGGACAACGCCCCCTTCGCGTTCGGGCACCTGGCCCTGAAGTTCTGGGACTGGCCCGACCTCTCGGAGGCGTTCCGCGCGCGTATGGCCGCCGTCCTGGAGGGGCACCGCACGGCGTACCTCTGGGGCAAGATCTGACGCCTCCCGCGCGGGCGCCGGCTCACGGGCTCAGCCGCTCCACCCGCCACCCCCCGTCCGCCTCGCCGACGTACTGCAGCCGGTCGTGCAGGCGGTTCTCGCGGCCCTGCCAGAACTCGACCGACTCGGGGGCCACGCGGAAGCCGCCCCAGTGGGGCGGGACGGGCACCTGCTCGCCCTCGGGGTAGCGGGCGGCGAGTTCGGCGTAGGAGGCGTCGAGTTCGGCGCGGGAGGGGACGACGGAGGACTGGACGCTGGCCCAGGCGCCGAGCTGGGAGCCGTGCGGGCGGGTACGGAAGTACGCGGCCGTCTCGTCGCGCCCGGTGCGCCGGGCGACACCGCGCACGATGACCTGGCGGGCCATCGGGTGCCAGGGGAACAGGAGGGACACGTACGGGTTCTCGGCGAGGTCCTGGGCCTTGCGGGAGCCGTAGTTGGTGTAGAAGACGAAGCCCTGCTCGTCGAAGTGCTTCAGCAGCACCGTGCGGGAACTCGGCCGTCCCTCGGCGTCGGCGGTGGAGACGACCATCGCGTTCGGCTCGAACAGGCGCGCCTGCGCGGCGGCCTGCGTGAACCAGCGGGCGAACTGCTCCACCGGGGTGGCCGCCAGGTCGTCCTCGGCAAGACCCTCCGCCCGGTACTGCGTGCGCATCGCGGCGGGGTCGGGGGAAGCGCTGTCGTGGTCGTTCACGCGGTCATCCTGCCGCATCGGGGCCGGCCGGCGGGGTCGCTCGGCCGGATCACCCAGGGTGCCCCGCCGCACCACCCGGGACGCTCCGCCGGATCACCCGGGACGCCCCGCCGGATCGCGCGGGAGGCCGCCGTACGGTCCGGGCATGGCCCGGCGCGCCACCGGGCACCCTATGGATGGCACTCAGTGCCGTAAGACCTCCCCGAGGACGGCACCCGGGGATATGGTGCTGATGCCGCGCCGGCGGGACGTGATCGGCCCTCTGCGCGCCCCGCGTCGTCCCCAGGGCCAGGACCGCCCGCCCGGGCGACGCCGACCGTCCACACGCGCCCAGGCGCCCTGTCACCGCCGCACCCGCTCCACCGCACACAAGCATCCCGTCGCACACATCGAGGAGCCGCCTGATGTCCGACTTCGTACCCGGGCTCGAAGGAGTCGTCGCGTTCGAGACGGAGATCGCCGAACCGGACAAGGAGGGCGGCGCCCTGCGGTACCGGGGCGTCGACATCGAGGACCTGGTGGGGCACGTCTCGTTCGGCAACGTCTGGGGCCTGCTGGTCGACGGCGCCTTCGACCCGGGGCTGCCGGCCGCCGAGCCGTTCCCGATCCCGGTGCACTCCGGGGACGTCCGGGTCGACGTGCAGTCCGCGCTGGCGATGCTGGCCCCCGTGTGGGGCCTCAAGCCCCTCCTGGACATCGACGAGGCCCAGGCCCGCGACGACCTCGCGCGCGCCGCCGTGATGGCCCTCTCGTACGTCGCGCAGTCCGCGCGCGGGCAGGGGCGCGCGATGGTGCCGCAGCGGGAGATCGACAAGGCGCGCTCGGTCGTCGAGCGGTTCATGATCCGCTGGCGCGGCGAGCCGGACCCCAAGCATGTCGCGGCCGTCGACGCCTACTGGACGTCCGCCGCCGAGCACGGCATGAACGCGTCGACGTTCACCGCGCGCGTGATCGCCTCCACCGGCGCGGACGTCGCCGCCGCGCTCTCCGGCGCCGTCGGGGCCATGTCGGGCCCGCTGCACGGCGGCGCGCCCTCGCGCGTGCTCGGCATGATCGAGGAGATCGAGCGCACCGGGGACGCCGACGGGTACGTCCGCCAGGCGCTCGACCGGGGCGAGCGGCTGATGGGCTTCGGGCACCGCGTCTACCGCGCCGAGGACCCCCGCGCGCGGGTGCTGCGGCGTACCGCGCGGGACCTCGGCGCGCCCCGGTTCGAGGTCGCCGAGGCCCTGGAGAAGGCGGCCCTCGCCGAGCTGCACGCGCGCCGGCCCGACCGGGTGCTCGCGACCAACGTGGAGTTCTGGGCGGCGATCGTCCTGGACTTCGCCGAGGTGCCGGCCCACATGTTCACGTCGATGTTCACGTGCGCGCGGACGGCGGGCTGGTCGGCGCACATCCTCGAACAGAAGCGGACGGGGCGGCTGGTGCGGCCGTCCGCGCGGTACACCGGGCCCGGGGCGCGCAGCCCTCGGGACGTCGAGGGGTACGACGGCGCCCGCTGACGGCGGCGTGGGACCCGCGGCACCGGTGGAGGCGCCGCGGGCCCACGGAGCCGGTCCGGAGCGCTTACGCGGGCGTCAGCAGGCCCGCGTGGTGCCGCTCCGCCACGAGCGGGTGGGCCCGCAGCTTGCCCTTCAGCTCGTTGAAGCCGTACTCCGCGAACAGCGGGTTCGCCGGGTCGGTCGTCACGCCGGGGGCCGTCGAGGCGTGCGGGAAGAGCAGGGGCTCCACGCGCGCGTCCAGGCGCGGGTTGTAGAAGAACGGGATGGAGAAACGTTCCACCGCCGTCGGCGGGGAGACCACGCGGTGGTTGGTGGCGATCAGGTAGCCGTTGGTGGCGACCTCCAGGAGCTCGCCCAGGTTGACGACGAACGCGCCCTCCAGGGGCGGCACGTCGTGGAAGAGGCCGTCCTCGCGCTGCACCTGGAGGCCGCCCACCTGGTCCTGGAGGAGCAGCGTCAGGAAGCCGTAGTCCTTGTGCGCGCCGACGCCCTGGTCGGCGCCGTTCCCGGCGTTCCCCGGGTAGCGGACCAGCTTCAGGTGCGGGTGCGCGTGCTCCCCGAACGCCGCGTCGTAGAAGTCGGGCGCGGCGCCTATGGAGGCCAGCAGCTCGTGCAGCAGCTTCTCGGCGACCCCGCTGAGACGGTCGATCCACCGCAGGGCGGCCGTCCGCAGCTCGGGCAGCGACGCGGGCCACTGGTTGGGGCCTTCGAGCCACCAGTACGGCGGCTCGCCCGCGCCGGGCACGCGCGCGGGGCGCTCGGCGCCGATGTCGAGCTGGTCGCGCCAGTCCTGGCGGCCTCCGGTGCGCTCGTCGCCCGTGCGCGTGTAGCCCCGGAAGTGCGGCGAGTTCACGTTGTCCAGGGCGAGCCGCTGCGCCTCGGGCAGCGCGAAGAAGCGCCGCATCGCCGTCAGCAGGGCGGCGGTCTCCTCGTCCGTCACGCCGTGCCCCACGAGCTGGAAGAAGCCCACGTCGTGCGCCGCGCTGTGCAGGCGCGCGTGCAGTTCGGCACGCGCGCGGGGGCCCGCGTCGGCGGCCGAGAGGTCGATGATCGGGAGTTGCTGGTACGACGGGTTCGTCATGGTGCGTCCGTAGGTGTACGGGGACCGGGCCCGACGCCGTGGGTGGGGCGCGGGCACGGGTGCCGGTGAGCAGAGGTGAAGCCGAGGACGGCTGGAAAAGAGGGCTGGAGGCTCAGAGGGAGCGTCGACAGCCCATGCTCGTGACGCGGACGTAGTCCACGTGGCGGCGTCGAACGAGCGAAAGCATGGCGCCCAGGTTACTGCGCGGCGAACGATTCACACGTGGCGCGGATCACGCCCCCGGGAGGCGCCCGCAAACGCAGGCGACCCGCGAGCTGGGTTCCTCCGGGGAGGAGCCGGCCGGACGTGCCGGCAGCTCGCGGGTCGGGTGACTGCTTGGGACTGGGCCGGCTGCACGCGGTCTTCCGCGCGCGGGTCCGGCACCGCACAAAGTGGGTGACGGGCGCTAGCCCGCAGTCACCTCACGCGTCCGGTTTCCATACATCTGCCGAACCACCTCCCTTCTCGTGTGCCCCACACCCTAGGAAGGGCCTCCCGGACGGCTCAAGCGGTTTTTTCGGCACGGCTTTTCCTCGCGCTCTTTGGCACGCGCGCAAGGCCGCCCGGCGTCACAGCGCGTGCCCGCCCGCCACCTGGACGACCTGCCCGGTGATCCAGCGCGCCTGGTGCGAGGCGCGTCTGGACGGGCCCGGGAGCGACCGCGTTGACCCTGATGCCCCGCGGGCCCAGATCGAGCGCCGTGGCCCGTGTGAGCGCTTCCAGGGCCGCCTTGGAGGTGCTGTAGCCGAGCTGCCCGGGGAAGGCGCGGGCGGCGTCCGTGGAGACGTTCACGACGGCCGGCGGGGGACCGCTGACGTACCGCCGGGCCACCTCGGCGATCAGCAGGGCCGGGGCGATCGCGTTCACGCGGTAGTGCCGCTCCAGGGACTCCGCCGTCAGGGACTCCAGGTCGTCCGGGGTCTCGCAGTGCTCCGCGTTGTTCACCAGGACGTCAACGGGGCCGGACGCCGCCACCAGGCGGCGCACCTCGTCCGCGCGGGACAGGTCCGCGCCGATCGCGCGGCAGCCCTCGCTGAGTTTCCCCGTTTCCCCGCCAGCGCCACCGCCGTCTCCTCGCCGGGCGTGACGTGCGCCCAGGACACGCCCTCCGGGGCGAGCGGGTCCCGCGGCAGGTAGTGCACCGCCACGCGCGCACCTTGCGCGGCGAACGCACGGCTCACCGCCGCGCCGATGTTCCCCGCGCCGCCGGTCACCAGGACGTTCCTGCCGCTCAGCCGGGTGTCGATCATGCCTGCCTCCTGGAGGGCCGAAGTGGTTGCCGGCTTTCCATGGTCGAGGCGCACGCGTGCGACGACGGGGGAACCCGCGGTCGGCGAATCTTTCGCCGGGTTTCGGGAACACCGTGTGGGCTGTGTCACGTTCCAGTTGAATGAAAGCGAGTACGGAGGCAGTGCGTAGGGGGTCCAGGTGAGTGCTTCCCGGCGGAGCGGGACCACTGATGAGCTGGGCCCGGACGAGCCCGGAGGGGACGGGCCGTACGGGTTCGACCTGCTGGCCGCGCTGCTCGACGGGATGGACGCGGCACTGTGCGCGTTCGACGCCGACGGGGTCGTCACGCACTGGAACCGCGAGGCCGAGCGGATCCTCGGGTGGAGCGCCGAGGAGGCGGTGGGCCGGCGCGGGTTCGCGGGCTGGGCGGTGCGCAGCGCGGACGCCGAAGAGGTCGAGGGACGGCTGATGGCGGCCATGCACGCGGCCGGGCGCCAGGTGCACGAGTTCGCGCTGCTGACCAAGGACGGCGGACGCGTGCTGGTCCGCACCCAGTCGTCCGCCGTACGCGGGCCCGACGGCAAACCCGCGGGCCTGTACTGCGCCTTCAGCGAGGTGCACGCGCAGATCGACCTGGAGCGGTCCATCGCGCTCAGCGAGGCCCTGTTCGACGACGCCTCCTGGGGCGTCGTCCTGGTCGACGCCGACCTGCGCCCCGCCGTCGTCAACGCGCACGCCGCGCGGGCGCTCGGCACGGGCCGCACCGCCGCCCTGGGCCGCCCGCTGGGCGAACTGCTCACCTACGGCACCCAGGAGCTGGAGAGCGCCCTCACCCACGTCCTCGCGGAAGGCGCGCCGCCCGCGCCGGCCGAGATGTGGGTCGGCGTGCGCACACCGGACGGCGAGAAGCGGCACTGCTGGCGCAGCGGGTTCCTGCGGCTCGCCTCGCCGCTCGCGGAGGAGCCCGTGCCCCTGGGCGTCGGCTGGCTCTTCCAGGACGTCACGGAGGCCAAGCAGGGCGAGCAGGAGGCGTCCCTGCTGCGCTTCCGCACCAACCAGCTGCACCGCGCCGGGCGCGCCGCCGCCGAGTGCGAGGACCCCGCCGAGGCCGCGAGCGTCCACCTTGACTTCGCCCTCGCCGGGTTCGCCGACCACGCCCTCCTCGACCGCGTCCTCGGCGACCCGCGCGCGGACGCCGGCTTCGCCCTGCCGGTGCGGCTGGCGCGGGTCGCGGCGACGCCCTCCGCGGGGCCGGGGCCCAGCGTCCTCAGCACCCACCCCGGACTGCCCGTCGGCTATCCGGAAGGGCACCCGGCGCTCCAGTGCGTCGCCCGCACCGGGACCGTACGCGCCGGGGCCGGGAACATCCCCGCCGACCAGGCCCGCGTCTGGGCGCGCACCCGGCAGTGGCCCGAGGACACCGTCCACGCGCTCTCCACCGTCCTGCGCAGCCGCGGGCGCACGCTCGGTGTCGTCACGTTCCTGCGCGGGCGCGGGCGGACGGCCTTCGAGCGCTCCGACACGACCTTCGCGGAGGACGTCGCCGTGCGGATCGCGGCGGCACTGGATCTGGCGGACAGGGTGTAGGGCGGGGCTTTTCGCGGTGCCGGGGCGTTTGCACGGGGCCGTGGCGCGCACGCGTGTGGGGGCTTAGCGCACGCGGGGTCCTCGGCTGTGCCCGGCGTTCAGCTCCGGTAGAAGATCCGGTCGCCGTACTCGTCCATCACGCGCGCGTTCCACTCGTGTCCCCCGTCGACGTTGCCCGAGCGCAGCAGGGGCGGTTCGACGCCCCGGGCGGCGAGGGAGGCCGCCGCGGTGGCCGCGACCGCCTGGAGGAGGGCGGCCGTGACGACCGTGGAGGCGGGGGCGAAGGGGGCCGGGACGGCGTCCAGGGACAGCTCCGCGTCGCCCACGGCGACCTTGGAGTCCAGGACGACGTCGCAGTGGTCCTTCAGGAAGGTGCCGGAGGAGTGGCGGGAGGACGTCTCCGCCGCGTACGCGACGGACGTGACGCCGATGACCTTCACGCCGCGTGCGCGTGCCTGGAAGGCCATCTCGACGGGCAGCGGGTTGCGCCCCGACAGCGACACGACCACCAGGGCGTCGCCCGCGCGCAGCGGCGAGTTGTCCAGGACGACCGTCGCGAGCCCGTCGACGCGCTCCAGGGCGGAGCCCAGGGTCGCCGGGCGCACATCGACGCCGACGAGGCCCGGCATCGCCAGCAGGTTCATCACCGCCAGGCCGCCCGCGCGGTACACGAGGTCCTGCGCGGCCAGCGACGAGTGGCCCGCCCCGAACGCGAACAGCCGCCCGCCGGCGACGACCGTGTCGGCCAGCAGCTTCCCCGCCGCCTCGACCGCCCCGGCCTCCTCCACCCGCGCGCGCTCCAGCAACCCCACAGCCGCCTCGAAGAACCGCTCCCCGACCCCGCGCTCACTCATCCCGCAGCCCCTTCGCACCGTCCGGAGATCACACCCGCCCGTTCCGCCGATCACCGTGAGGTCTGGACCAGTGCGGTGTCAATACGGGGGCCGTGCGGCGCTGGGGCAACCGGCGCGGGTAAGGCGGCGGCCGGCAGGGAGAACCCCAGAGGCCGGCGCGGGCGCACGCGTGAGGCGGCGGTTTCGGCCGGAGAGACGGACGCCGGCGGCCCTGAGGGCGCTGGGGCTGTCGGTGCGGGGCCCCGGGCGGCCGGCGCACGCGCGGGGTGGGGCGGCGAGCCCGTACGGGACGGTGGTTCGGGTGCCGGTGCGGGCGGTGCCTATGCTGCCGGCGTCCCCGTGCCGTGCGGCGATCACGCGCGCGTCCGTGTGAGCACGCGCGCGGGCCCATGGACTCGTACGCCATGGCCGGCCTCCGCGTCCGCCCCGCACGCGTCCGCGCCCGGCGGCGAAGACCTGCCCTGGCATCGCGCGCGTGCGCACGGCTCGCCCCCGCTCACATCACCAGGGCCCGCGCACCCCACCCCGCGTGCGTAGCCGACGGCGCGTCCCTCCGGCCCCCGTCGCGCCGCCCCCCTTCCCGACCCGTCGACAGCGGGTCCGTCGAGGTCCGAGGGGGTGTGTGGTGGGCGGGGGACCTGTGGGAGCTGTTCTTCGGGGCGGGGTTTTCTCGGCGCGGCACGGTTGTCAGTGGTATCCGGCAGAATTGGGGGCAGGGCCAGCGCACGAGCCGGAGAGCCGTCGAGCCTTCGGCAGAGCTAATCGAGGGGCACGTATGTCCGGACTGATCGACACCACGGAGATGTATCTCCGCACCATCCTCGAGCTGGAGGAGGAAGGTGTGGTCCCCATGCGTGCCCGCATCGCCGAACGGCTCGACCAGAGCGGACCGACGGTGAGCCAGACGGTCGCGCGCATGGAGCGCGACGGCCTCGTCTCCGTGGCCACCGACCGGCACCTGGAGCTGACGGACGAGGGCCGCCGTCTCGCCACGCGCGTGATGCGCAAGCACCGCCTCGCCGAGTGCCTGCTGGTCGACGTGATCGGTCTGGAGTGGGAGCAGGTCCACGCGGAGGCGTGCCGCTGGGAGCACGTGATGAGTGAGGCCGTCGAGCGCCGCGTCCTGGAGCTCCTGCGCCACCCCACCGAGTCGCCCTACGGCAACCCCATCCCCGGCCTCGAAGAGCTCGGCGAGAAGGACGGCGCCGACCCGTTCCTGGACGAGGGCATGGTCTCCCTGGCCGACCTCGACCCCGGCACGGAGGGCAAGACGGTCGTCGTCCGGCGCATCGGCGAACCCATCCAGACGGACGCGCAGCTGATGTATACGCTGCGCCGCGCCGGCGTGCAGCCCGGTTCGGTCGTGAGCGTGACGGAGTCGCCGGGCGGCGTGCTCGTCGGCAGCGGCGGCGAGGCGGCGGAGCTGGAGGCGGACGTCGCGTCGCACGTGTTCGTGGCCAAGCGCTGATCCCGCCGGAAGCCGGCCGGCAGGCATGAGGCACTGAGCTGCGGGGCATGGTCAACTCCTGACCCGCTGGGGGTGGTTGGGTTCTCTTCGGGTGCCTCGAACCCGGAGAATTCCCTGTGTCGAATCGCAGCGCTCCGGCGCTGCGCGTGCAAGGCTGTCGCGTGAGGCATATGACCGGAGGGGGCGGGATGATGTGCCGCAGACGTGAGAAGGGCCCCGGTGCCGCAAGGCACCGGGGCCTGTCCTCCCCTGTGCTGACCCGGAGCCCCGAGCTCCCAGGGTCAGTCCCCTCGGACCGGTTTCCCCGACCGGCCCGCCTCCCGCAGAAGATCTCCCCTCGGCAGCGGCGATCATTCCTTGAGCAGGGTCACTCGAACGAGCGGTGTTGCCGCCGGAGACTCCATTTCTCGAATGTGCATTCGATACGCTGCGGATGAGGGGCCGCGGAAAGCGGAGGCCGTACTCCGGGAGGGCGGGAGCGGGCCGGCCGGTGGCGGGAGCAGGGCACGGCGGTAGTGGTACGACGGCAGACACGAAGCGGTTGACTCGGACCGGTGGGCTTGAGAGGGAGCGAGCGGGCCGAGCGGAGCCAGGGGGGTGCCAGGACCGATGGCGCGACGCATCGAGGTGATCGGAGCCGGTGGGGTACGCCTCGCGGCCTGGGAGTTCGGGGATCCGCCCAAGCCGATCCCGGACCAGCCGGGGTCGCCCGACGAGGCGGACCGACGGCTCCCGGGACGCGGGCCCACGGACAGCGGACACCCGGCCCAGGCCCCTGCGGGCGCCGCCGCCGGGGGAGAGGGCCGTACCGCAGACCCTCTTTCGGGTGACACCCACGCCGTGGACGGCAGTGCCGCAGGCGCCCCCGCCAAGGACACCCCCGGCGTCCTCTTACTGCACGGCCTCATGGGCCGCGCCTCGCACTGGGCGTCCAGCGCCCGCTGGCTCTCGGAGCGGCACCGCGCGGTCGCGCTGGACCAGCGGGGGCACGGGCAGAGCGAGAAGCTTCCGGAGGCCGCGTTCACCCGGGAGGCGTACGTCGAGGACGCGGAGGCGGCGCTCGAACAGCTCGGCCTCGGCCCCGCCGTCCTCGTCGGGCACGCGATGGGAGCGCTCACCGCGTGGCAGCTCGCCGCCAAGCGGCCGGACCTGGTCCGCGGGCTGATCGTCTGCGACATGCGGGCCTCCGCGCTCGGCGCCGCCTCCCAGCGCGAGTGGGCCGACTGGTTCAAGTCCTGGCCGGTGCCGTTCGCCACCCTCGCGGACGTGCGCAAGTGGTTCGGCGAGGACGACCCCTGGGTCGAGCGGCCCAACCCCGCGCGCGGGGCCTTCTACGCCGAGGTCATGCACGAGTCGGCGGACGGCTGGCGCCCCGTCTTCGAGCCCGACCAGATGCTCAAGTCCCGCGAGACCTGGGTCTACGACGCGCACTGGGAAGAGCTCGCGCAGGTCCAGTGCCCCGCGCTCGTGGTCCGCGGTCTCGACGGCGAACTCGGCCGCGCCGAGGCCCAGGAGATGGTCCGCGTCCTCCCGCGAGGCCAGTACGCGGAGGTCTCCGACGCCGGCCACCTCGTCCACTACGACCAGCCGGACGCCTGGCGCGCGGCCATCGAACCGTTCCTGGACGGCGTGTTCGCGCAGTGAGCGCGCGGCGCCGCCGAACGCCGCAGGGCCGCCGTCGTTGTCCGCCTCAAGCCGCGCCCGCGCCCGACGCAAGCCCGCACCCGCACCGGCGCCCGTCCTCGCCCCCGCGACTCTGCCGTCGCCCCCAGGCCGCGCACCGACTCCCGACCGCTCACCGGCTCCCCGTCCCGCCCGCCGGCTCCCCGTCCCGCCCCACGTCGCCCCGACCGCCCACGTCGCCCCGACCGCCCACGTCGCCCCGACCGCCCACGTCGCCCCGACCGCCCACGTCGCCCCGACCGCCCACGTCGCCCCGACCGCCCACCCGCCCCGACCGGTTCATCCCCGACGGACCGCCGCCCCCGCGCCCCCGCCCCGGACCGCCACCCCCAACTCCCGGCCTCCGCGCGCCCCTTCACGCTGAAGGCCGAGCCCCACCGACCCGGTCACCTCGACAACGTCGCGTTCCCGGCCCGGTGAGGCCCGGCCTGCCACAGATGGACCCGACCCCCGCCGAAGACGAACACCCGGCGGACGAAGGGGCGTTACCGATCCCGCCCACACGCGTAGGCAAGCGGGGAGATCAACTCCTCCGCGTCCGGCAGCCACCGGTTCGCGGCGGTGGGCCGGCAGGCCCACTGGACGGCCCGGGACCCGAACCGGGTCGGAGGCGCGGCCACGTACGAGCCCTCGCCCAGCACGTCGAGATCGAGCGCCCCGATCGACCAGCCGATCCGCCGCAGCAGATCCGGCACCTTGACCGAGGCCCCGGGCAGCACGAAGAACTGCATGCGCCCGTCGGGCGAGAGGGTCACGGGCCCGAGGGTCAGCTCCATGCGCTCCATACGCGCGAGCGCGAGGAACCCGGCCGTCTCCGGCACGGAGATCGCGTCGAACGTGCGCCCGGTCGGCAGCAGGATCGAGGCCATCGGCTGCTTCTGCCAGAGCCTGCGGGCGACGGTCGCGCTGCCCGTCGCCTGGGACGCCCAGTCGGGGCGCACAGGGTGTGCGCCGGGAGCGGCGCACTTGGCGTCACCGCAGGAGCACCGCTGTGCTCCGTCGACGGCTTCCAGCCAGGTGCCGGCGAAGACGTCCCAATGACGCTCCTCGGCATAGCGGACGGCGGTTTCCAGCAGCGTTTCCCCGCGCTGCTTCGGGATTTGGGTGGCTTCGGCGACGCCGGCAATGGTCTCTTCCACGGTGAGCACAACTCTAGCGGTCACGAGGGGTTACGCGTGCCCGAAAGCCTGGGCGGAAGCGGGCTCGCACGGGGGTCTGACGGATGTTCAAGTGCGCGGGGGAGAGCACCGGTTCGGCCTTCGGGGCGCATGGGTGCACGTCCGGGGGCGCGTGGCAGGAAAGCGCCGGGGAACGGGTAGGCACAAACCGGGGGGAACGGGGAGTCACGCTGAGGGGAAGGTTCCGCCCGGGAGTTGGGGCGACACTCCGGCAATCCTCGCAAGTCCCGCATTTTCGCCAAGTTCGCTGGGCACTGATCTTCACGGCCGGAATTTTTCGGTTACGGGTCCGGATCCTGAACCGCCGAACCCCGTACCACCAACGACCCGGAGCCGACCGGTGGAAGACACGTCAACTCGGTGCGTGGCAGGCACCGCAGCCGCAGGGGGTTACGCCATGGCCGCAAGGCCGCTTGTCGCGCGGCAGCCGAACGAACGGTTGCAGGCGCTCATCCAGGAGGCGGGGTGCTCGAACGCCGGGCTCGCCCGCCGGGTCAACATGTGCGGGGCGGAGCACGGCCTCGACCTGCGCTACGACAAGACGTCCGTGGCCCGCTGGCTGCGCGGACAGCAACCGCGGGGCAGGGCACCGGCGATCATCGCCGAGGCGCTGGGCCGCAAACTCGGCCGCACGGTCACGATCGACGAGATCGGCATGGCCAACGGCAAGAACCTCTCCTCGGGCGTCGGGCTCCAGTTCTCCCCGACCGTCCTCGGCGCCATCGAGCAGGTCTGCGAGCTGTGGCGCAGCGACGTGGGCCGGCGTGACTTCCTGTCCGGGTCCTCCGTCGCCGCGTCCGCGTTGGTCGAGCCCAGCCGCGACTGGCTGATCTCCGCGCCGGACGCGCAGGTCGCGCGGACGGCGGGCCCGCGCGTGGGGCAGTCGGACGTCGCCGCCGTCCGGGCCATGACACAGGCGCTCGTCGACCTGGACCACCAGTACGGCAGCGGGCACGTGCGCCCGGTCGTCGTCCACTACCTCAACAGCGTCGTCTCCGGGCTGCTCGCGGGGTCCTACCGGGAGGCGGTGGGGCGGGACTTGTTCGCGGCGGTCGCCCGACTGACCGAGCTGGCGGGGTACATGGCCGTCGACACGGGCCAACCGGGGCTCGCGCAGCGGTACTACATCCAGTCCCTGCGGCTCGCGCAGGCCGCCGGGGACAGAGGCTACGGCGGGTACGTCCTGGCCGCGTCGATGAGCCACCTCGCGGCGCAGCTCGGGAACCCGCGGGAGATCGCGCAGCTGGCGCGCGCGGCGCAGGAAGGGGCGCGCGGACGGGTCACCCCGCGCGCGGAGTCGATGTTCCACGCCGCCGAGGCACGCGGGCACGCGCTCCTGGGTGACGTCCGGGCGGCGCAACTGTCGTCCACGCGCGCGATCTCCGCGCTGGAGGCGGCCGAGACGGACACCGGGGACGACCCGCCCTGGATCGCCCACTTCGACGAGGCGTACCTCGCGGACGAGCTGGCGCACTGCCACCGCGACCTCGGCCAGGCGGACGCCGCCGCGCGCTGCGCCGAACAGTCCCTCGCCGGACACCCGACGACCCGCGCGCGCAGGCGTGCCATCGGGTACGTCCTGCTCGCCACCGCGCGGGTTCAGCAGCGCGAGATCGAGCAGGCGTGCCACACGGGCCTCAAGGCGGTCGAACTCCTGGAGACCCTGCGCTCCAACCGGGGCGCGGAGTACCTGGACGACCTCCAGCAGCGCCTGGAGCCCTACCGGGACGAGCCCGTCGTCCGCGAGTTCGGGGCCCGCCTCGACCTCCAGACGGCGGCCTGAACCGACGCTGAACCGCCGTACCGGTACCCGTGCGGCGGTCGGCGCTGTTAGTGACGTCACAGGACGGCAGGTCACGGTCTGAGCTGTGTGGTCCGGGGTTCGGGGAACCCGGTAGCGTGAGCCGACGACTGTCGTGAAGTCCCCCGTTCGGAGGAGTCCCCGTGGCGCAGAGTGGACAGGGCGAGGAGCCCTCGGCGCGGCCCGCGCGCGAAGGCATCGTGCTGCCCTCCGACGGCGGTGAGCCCCTGCTGCCGGGCATGACGGGCGCGTCGGCCGTCCCTCCGGCACCTCGGTACGCCCCCCAGCCCGACCCGTCCCCGGCACCCGGCCAGGGCTGGTCCCAGCCCGATCCCCAGCCGGCCCAGCCGACCACCCAGAGCTGGCCCCTCCCGCCCGAGGGCGGCGACTCCCCGGTGACGTACGGACAGGGGACCCCGTACGACCAGGGAGCTACAGGCCGCCAGTCCGCACCGGCCCCGTACGACCCGAGAGCCACAGACGGCCAGCCCGCCTCCGCCCCGTACGACCAGGGAGCCACGTACGGTCAGCCCGCCCCCTACCAGCAGACGTACGACCAGCCCGCGCCCGGCGCCTCCTACGGGCAGAGTGCGCCGCTGCCGCCCATGGACGAGGCCGCCACGCAGTACATCCCGCCCGTACGGGACGGCGGGTACCCGAACTCCGGGGGATTCCCGGGTTCTCCCGGAGACTTCCCGGGTTCCGAGGGGGCGACCCAGTACCTCCCGCCGGTTCCGGCCGTCGAGGAGGGTGCCACCCAGGTCCTCCCCCCGATCACCCCGGGCGCGCTGCCCCCCGAGTCCGGCCCGGCCCCGTACCCGGCCGGCGACTCAGCCCCGACGCAGGTCATCCCCCCGATACCGGCGGACGGCCGGCCCCCCGCAGGCTTCGAGAACCTGTTCCGCGACGCCCCCGCGCCCACGCCGGGCGGCCAGAGCGGTCCCGGCGGTCCCGGCATCCCGCCCCAGCAGCCCGCGTACGGCCAGCAACAGCCGCCCTACGGCCAGCAGCAGCCCCCGTACGCCGCCCAACAGCCTCAGCAGCCCCCGTACGGCCGTCAGCCGCAGCCGGGCCCCGCCCAGGCCCCGTACGCCCCGCAGGGCGCCCGCCAGGCCCCCTACGACGGCCCCGACGACGGACGCGGCAGGGGCGGGCGCACCCGCTCCAAGGTCCCGCTGATCATCGCGGCCGGCGTCGCGATCGCGGCCGTCGGCATAGGCGCGGGCGCGCTGATGGGCAGCGGCGGCGACGACAAGGACGCGAACAGCACGAACGTCGCGGTGTCCCAGGACGCGAGCCAGGGCGCCGGCGCGGCGGCCGGGGACGGCGCCGAGGCGCAGGCGCAGGCGCTGGACAAGCTCCTCGCGGACAGCGGCAGCAGCCGCGCGACGGTGATCGGCGCGGTCGCCGACGTCAAGGCGTGCAACGACCTGGAGAAGGCCGCCGCCGACCTGCGCGACGCGGCCAACCAGCGCAACGCCCTGGTGACCAAGCTGTCCGCGCTGTCCGTCGACAAGCTCCCCGACCACACGGCCCTCACCGACGCCCTCACCAAGGCGTGGCAGGCGTCCGCCGCCGCCGACGACCACTACGCCGCCTGGGCCGACCAGGTCGCCGGTGACAAGAAGAACTGCCGCAAGGGCCAGGCCCGGACGACGTCCGAGACCGCGCAGGGCAACAGGGAGAGCGGCACCGCCACCCAGCAGAAGGGCAAGGCGGCGGCGCTGTGGAACGTCATCGCGAAGAAGTACGGGCTGACGGAACGCCAGCCGACGCAGCTCTAGGCGCGGCTCCGGGCACGCCTACGCGCGTGCCTCACTTCAGGCTTGCCGCCTGGAGTGACTTCGTCACGTCCAGGAAGCCGCTGCGCGCGGCGACCAGGCGGCCGTCGCGGACGACCTGGAGGGTGACGTCCGCGTTCACCATGCGCGGGAAGCCGACGGAGCCGAGGCGGCCGGAGAACTCCCAGTTCAGGGTGGGGGTCAGACCGCCGGTGTCGACCTTGAGGCCGTCGTCCAGAGCGCTCTTGAGCGAGTCGGCCGTCACCTTGCCGCCCTTCAGGGACGCGACCGCCTGGCGCAGGACCGTGAACGCGAGGTAGGTCGTCTGGACGCCCGTGTCCTCCGCGTCGATGCGGGTGTCGGAGAACGCCTCCTCCTTGATGATCTTCTTCAGCTCGTCCCACCGGGGGTCGCTCGCGACGGGGTACCAGCCGGTGACGTACGACCCCTCGTACGGCCCGTCGGTCCCGCCCGTCGAGTCGATCTCCGTCTGGTCGACGCTGCCCAGGACGGACGCCGTGCGCACCGCGGGCCAGTCGTCGCGGACGCGGCGGAACGAGTCCATGAAGATGCTGGTCCGGTCGCCGAGCGCGGGGACGACGCAGCCCTTCGCGGACGTCGCCCCGCCGGTCGCCTCGCGCAGCGCGGCCTCGGCGGCCGTCCCGTACTCTGTCGCGTCCTCGGCGGCCCGCTGGTCCTTCGAGGGGCTGTGCCCGCCGGTGTCCAGGCCCGCGTCCAGCATCACGGGCTGTGTGTCCCCGGCGATCGTGTCGGGCCGCACCAGCGCGATCCGCCCGCAGGTCTTCGCCAGCTCCTCGCCGAGCCCCGCGAGCAGCGCGGGCTGACCGCCGTTGACCGGGTACGACAGGGGGCTCGTGAACTCGTCCTCGGTGACGCCGTACCCGCCTATGTAGGGCACGCCGCCGCCCTCCAGGGGCGGGAAGAACGACTTCGAGTACTGGCTGTAGGAGCCGACGACCGCGACGGCGCCCTCCTTGACGGCCCTGCGCGCGCACGTGGCCGCGCCGACGGTGTCGTTGTGGTCGTTGCAGGTCAGGACCTTGAGCGGACGTCCGTCCAGGCCGCCGTTGTCGTTGATCCAGCGCGCGTACGCCTGCGCGAAGGCCGGCATGCCCGGCTTGTTCGTCGCGCCGGTGCCCTGCGGTGCCCACGTCATGACGACGACCGGGTCGTCCCCGGCACCCCCCGTGGTACCAGGGACGACCCCGCATCCGGCGAGGAGCGACGCACCGGCCACCAGCGTCGCCGTTCTCGCTCTGACGGACCTGGTGAAGCGGCCGGTCCCGGGGAGGTAGGAGCTGCGCGTGCGTCGCCTGCCGGTCATGGGCACACACGCTTCCGCCACATTCCCAACTCGGAAGTGACCCTTGGTCAACGTGTGGTGACGCGGAAGTGAATTGCGTGGGGGGTGTGGGGTGGGGCGGCCGGTGGGGCGGGGGTGCGGGTCGGCGATCATAGGATTCATGACCTTGCAAGGACCGGAGAACCCTTCCCGTCGGGGCCGTCGCTCATCCACCATGGGCGTCATGCCACTCAACGACATGCCGTGGTGGCGCTGGCGCAGCAATGTGCGCTCCGCGCTGCACATGCTCTCCGACCCCGGCTTCCAGCGGAGCGTCTGGCTCACCGGAACCGAGGGGTACGGCGACGTCACCGACGCCGTCTACCGCCTCGTCGAGGACACCTGGCTCGACAACTGGTCCGCCGAGAAATACGTCGGCACGATCTTCCGCGACTCCCAGGAGGCGGCCCTCGTCGACACGGCCGTCCTGCGGGTGCTGCGGATCATGCACCAGGTGGGGCCGGACGCGCCCGTCTCCGCGTACCTCGACCATCCGGGGTGGGGGGAGGCCGTGCGGGCCGCCCGGGACGCGCACGTGCGTATGGCTGTCGCGGACGGGGAGGATCCGGAGGGGGCGCCGCAGACGTTGGAGGTGCTGCGGATAGTCACGCGGGCGGGGTAGGCGGGGGCTTACGCACGCGCGCGGGGTGGGCGGATGGTTGCGCACGCGCGCGGGGCGCGAGGGTTCGGGTACGCGCGGGGTGGAGGGTTCGGGTACGCGGGCGGGCGCGTGTGCAGGCGGACGTGTGCGGTACGCGGGCGCGTGCCGTGTGGTGCGGGCGCTCGTCAGGACGGCCCGCCGCCCACCCACTGGAACCCCCCGGGCTCCCGGGCGGACGTGTGCGACCCTGTGACCCATGAACGCGCAGTCCAGCCCCGCCGCCCCGGCCCAGCAGTACGTCCTCACCCTCTCCTGCCCCGACAAGGCCGGCATCGTGCACGCGGTGTCCAGCTACCTGTTCATGACCGGGTGCAACATCGAGGACAGCCAGCAGTTCGGCGACCACGACACGGGCCTGTTCTTCATGCGCGTCCATTTCTCCGCGGAGGCCCCGGTCACCGTCGACAAGCTGCGCGCCAGCTTCGCCGCGATCGGTGACTCGTTCCACATGGACTGGCAGATCAACCGGGCCGACGAGAAGACCCGCGTCGTCCTGATGGTCAGCAAGT
Source organism: Streptomyces roseirectus (assembly GCF_014489635.1). Lineage (NCBI taxonomy): Bacteria > Bacillati > Actinomycetota > Actinomycetes > Kitasatosporales > Streptomycetaceae > Streptomyces > Streptomyces roseirectus. Next base: position 5,463,849 of record NZ_CP060828.1, read on the forward strand.
TCGGGCACTGTCTGAACGACCTCCTCTTCCGCGCGCGTACGGGCGCGTTGCCGGTCGAGATCGCGGCGGTCGTCTCCAACCACACCGACTTCGCCGAGCTGGTGGGGTCGTACGGCATCCCCTTCCACCACATCCCGGTCACCAGGGACACCAAGGCCGACGCGGAGGCCCGCCTCCTGGAGATCGTCCGCGAGCAGGACGTCGAACTGGTCGTCCTCGCGCGCTACATGCAGGTCCTCTCCGACGACCTCTGCAAGCAGCTCAGCGGCCGGATCATCAACATCCACCACTCCTTCCTGCCGAGCTTCAAGGGCGCGAAGCCGTACCACCAGGCGCACACGCGCGGTGTGAAGCTGATCGGCGCGACGGCCCACTACGTCACCGCCGACCTCGACGAGGGGCCGATCATCGAGCAGGAGGTCGAGCGCGTCGGGCACGACGTCACGCCGGACCAGCTCGTCGCGATCGGCCGTGACGTCGAGTGCCAGGCGCTCGCGCGCGCGGTGAAGTGGCACGCGGAACGCAGGATCCTGCTGAACGGGCGGCGCACGGTGGTGTTCGCGTAAACGGTGGTGTTCGCGTCGTGAGGGGGCGGGCGGGGCTGGTCCGGCGGCGGGTGCGTCGTGGCCGTCCGCGCGGTTCTGCGAGCCTCTGAGACGCCGGTTCGCGGTGTGTTCCAGGGACGCGGGCCCGTGGGCTGGGGACGCGGGCCTGTGGCGCCGTATGCGGCTCCGCCGTACGGGCGCGGGCGGCACCTCTCCGGCACGGGCGGGTGAGCGACAAGGCCCCCGCCTCGCCCCCCCGGCGCCCCCGCGCCTGCCGACGAACCGCTACCTCCGGCTACATCCGGCTCAGCGCCGCCGCGGCGAACAGCACGTCCCTGATCGCCTCCCGGTCCCCGACCTGCCCGGCCGCCGCGTCCTCGGGGGCGATGTGGCCGGCCGCGAGCTGGCAGAACTCGACGTCGTCGAGGGCGACGTGCGCGACCTCGTGCTCGGCGGAGCCGACGGCCGCGGGCGAGTCGAGGGGGATGAACCACTCGCCCCCGCCAAGGCCCTCGATCTCCAGCCGGAGGCTGCGGCCGGGGTGCCCGGCGGGCACGAGATGCCGTGTGCGTCCGGGCGCCGCGAGCCCGGCCCGCCGCCGCTCGGCGAGCGCGCCCGGCAGCAGCCGCGCGGCCAGCTCGATCATGGCCCGCAGATGACGCGGCGCCGGCGGGTCGTAGGGGTAGTCCACGGCCTGCGCGATGTCGTCCGCGTGGACCCAGCACTCGAAGGCCCGGTCGAGCAGCGCGTCCCGGAGGGGCAGCGTGAAATCCCCGTAGGACACCCCGAGCCCCCCGGCGGAGCCGCCCGTGAAGGACGCGGTCCGCACGATGTCGTGGGCCTGCGCCCGCCAGGGCCCCCGCACGGTACGGGTGTGCGGGAACCGGGACGTCCGCCAGGCGAACTCGGTCCGCTCGACGGGCCCGCACGGCGTCTCCTCGCCCCGGAGGGGGTCGTCGAGCCCGAGGGCGACGGCGACGAGCCCGTCGACCGCGTGGAGGTGCGCGATGACCCCGGCGACGGTGGTCCGCCGGCTCTCCTTCCGCTCCCCCTCGAACCAGCGCAGGCGCACGGGCGCGTGCCACTCGGAGTCCCCGAAGTCCTGGAGCAGCGCGTCGAGCCGGGCGGCCTCCGCGTCGTACGGGAGGGCCCAGCCGGGCACGGGGATGCGCGGCGGACGCCGTTCGAGACAGCTCGCGAGGACCCGCGTCCGCAGCCCCGGATCGAGGTCGAGCGGTTCGGGACGCTGGAGCAGCCCGACGGCCTCCCGCAGCCGCCGCGCCTCGTCCGCGCAGGGCCCGCACCCGCCCAGGTGCTCCTCGACGGCCTCGGCCTCCTCCAGGGAGCAGGCCGCCAGCGCCCAGGCGCCCAGCAGTGACTTGAGCACCGGGTGCTCCAGGGGTGTCGGCGGTACGGGGACGGCACCGTCGCCGCCCTCGCCTTCCTGTCGGACGGTGGCGTCGGCGCCGGAGCCGGCGGGCGCGCCCGCGGGGTACGCGCCGTCGTCCTCCACGGCCGCGCGCGGCAGCGGTATCCGGGGCGGCGGCCGGCCGGGGAGCTGGTGCTCGTCCGGGTCGAAGGGGTCCTCCGCGTGGCGGTCGGCGCCGGTCATGCCGCACCTCCGTATCCGGGGGGCGCCCCGGGCGACGCGCTGTCGTGGGCGGTGGACAGCAGCTGGAGGCCGAGGCGGAGCCGGCGGCGGGCCTCGTCCTCGGTGACGCCGAGGTCGGCGGCCGTCTGGCGGTAGTCGCGGCGCTGGAAGTAGGCGAGTTCGAGGGCGCTGCGCAGGGGCGTCGGCATGGACTGGACGATGTAGTCGGCGCGGGCGGCCACCGAGGCGTGCCGTACGCGGTGCTCCAGCTCCTCGGGGGTGCCGGCGCCGCCGTGCGCCAGGTCGGCGGTGCCGGTGTCGCGCAGGTGCTGGACGGCGAGGCGGTGGGTGAGGCCGGCGAGCCAGGTGCGCAGGGGGCCCTGCTTGGGGTCGTAGGCGTCGGGGTGCTCCCACACGTGCGTGAACACCTCGCGCGTGATGCGGTCGGCTCCCCGCTCGTCCCCGAGCACGCGGTGGGCGAGGCCGTGCACGAGCGAAGCGAACCGGTCGTACAGCTCGCCGAGCGCCGCCGCCTCGCCGCGCGCCAGCCGCTGCTGCATCTTGCGGTCCCAGCGGGGCGGTGCGTCCTTCTTCGCCATGCGGCCCCCTCTTACTTACCCGTGTCTCCGAGCCCGGCCTGCCTGTGTGTCTGAACTGCCTGACTGCCTGCGTGTCTGCCTTTACCTCGAATGTAGTCGGCCCCTCCGACATCGCCGCTTCTTTGTCGCATTGTGCGCCGCTGACCTGTCGCGAGGTGATAAAGGAGCCCTCTCCGCACGCCGCATACCCTGACCCGACACGATCAAGCCACGACCGAAGCTGATCGATTCTTGATCGATGGGGCCCGAATGTGATCCGGTGATGCGCCCCGCGCGTATGCCAGGTGCATCGAACAGGAACGAATCCGATGGGAACAAGCCTCCTTCGTTCGGTGTCCGTTTCCGGCCCGGAGTTTCGGGGAACGGCCGCTGGGCAGCCGCGCTGCATGAAGCGACCGGAAGCGTAGGGACCGTTTCCGCAGTGGGGTCCGCTTCCGTACCGGCGAGCGAAGGGCGTGGTGGTGGCGATCAAAGTGAGCGGTGAGGAGCGGGGCCGCTGGGCCGTGCTCCATGTGGCGGGCGAACTGGACCTGGTCACCTCGACGACCCTGCGCCGGCGCGTCCACGACGAGGTGGCCGAGGGCCGCCACCACCTCGTCCTCGACCTCTCCGGCGTCCGTTTCTGCGACTCCAGCGGCGTCGGCGTCCTCATCGCCGCCCGTCGGCTCCTGCGTTCCTGCGGCGGCCGGCTGCGCCTGGTCCTGCCCGCGGGCGGCGGCCAGGACGCCCACGTCAACAAGGTCTTCGGCGCGCTCGGCGTGCGGCGGCTGTTCGACGTGTACGGGACGCTGGACGAGGCGACGACGGAGGAGGAGCCGAGCCAGGTCTCGGCGTAGGGGCAGGGCCCGGTCGGCGCCCCTGAAGGGCCTCCTCGGCCGCTACAGCGTCTCCTTGGCCGCGGACACGAAGCCGGTGATCCGCGCCCGCGTGCTGTCCCGGCGCGCGTCCATCTCGTCCCGGTCGGGTGCCTTGTGCAGCTGGTCGATGTGGTGCAGCGCCTCCCGCGCCAGCTCGACGAGCTTGTCGTCCGGCGCCACCATCTGTACCCGGAACAGCGCCTCCTGGACGACGGACCGCAGCTCGTACCCGTTCATCCGCGCCGCGGTGACCTCCTCGCCCGGCCCGTCCTCGTGTTCCCGGAACCACCGGTCCACCAGCGCCCGCCGGTAGTTGACCAGCGCCCCCGCGTAGGCGGAGTAGACGTCCATCCGCTCGGCCCGCGCGCGCTCGTCACGCGCGAACCGCTCGGTCCGCTCGGTGGCCCGCACCTGGAACCGGTGGGTGAGCCCCGCGCCGAGCAGGGTCCCCAGGACCGCTATGAGACTCGCCGCCAACGTTTCCACGCCGCACAGTTGATCACACCGCCTCCTCCGCGCCGCCCGCGTACCGTTCCCGCAGCTTGTACTTGAGGACCTTGCGCAGCGTCTCGTTGCGCGGCAGCGCGTCCACGACCTCCAGGCGCTCCGGCAGCTTGTGCGGCGCGAGCCCCTGTTCGCGCAGGTAGGCGACGATGCCCGCGAGGTCCAACTCGCTGTCTGCTGAGGCCGGTTCCACCACCGCGCACACCAGCTCCCCGCGCTCCGCGTCCGGCAGCCCCACCACCGCGGCCTCGCCGATGCCCGGGTGCGCGGCGAGCAGGTACTCGATCTCCTTCGCGGAGACGTTCTCGCCCTTGCGGATGATGACGTCCTTCCGGCGCCCGGTGAGGACGAGGTGGCCGGTCCCGGTGACGTATCCGAGGTCGCCGGTGCGCAGGAACCCGTCCGCGTCGAACGCCTCGGCGGTCTGGGCGGGGTCCAGGTAGCCCTGGCAGACGGCCTCGCCGCGCAGCCGCACCTCGCCGTCGACGACGCGGATCTCCATCCCCTCGGGGGGCCTGCCCTCCGTCGTCGCCAGGTTCTCCGCCGTGTCGTCCGGCGCGCCCATCGTGATCATCGGTACCTCCGTCATCCCGTAGCCGTGGGTCAGCTGCACCTCCATCTCCCGCACCACCGCGTGGTACACCTCCGGCGGTTTCGGCGCCCCGCCGCCCGCGAGGAGGCGGAGCGTCGGGATCACCTTCGTCCCCGGCTGCTTGCGCTGCTCCGCGAGGAACATCGAGTAGAACGCCGTCGACCCGCCCGCCACCGTCACGCCGTGCCGCCGGTACTCCGCGAGCGCTTCGGGGAGGGCGAACCGCTCGAACATCACGCCCGGGAAGCCGTAGAGCAGGAGCATCACGGTGTAGTCGGGCCCCGCGATGTGGGCGTACGGGAAGGCCATCGACCCCACGTCCGTCTCCGACAGGCGCAGTGCGTGGGCGAGGCACGCCCCGCCGGCGATGAGCGAGCGGTCTGTGTGGAGAACTCCCTTGGGGTCCGAGGTCGTTCCCGAGGTCCAGTAGATCCACCGAACGGAGTAACCGTCCCTCGGCGGGGGCGGCAGCACGGCCGGATCCCCGGCGGGCAGCGAGTCGTACGCCTCGAAGACCCCCTTCGCGCCGAGCCGCCGGGCCATCGCGCCGTGGTCGAAGTCCCGCCAGACGCCCGGCACGGCGAAGAACTCGGCCTTCGACTCGCGCAGCGCGAAGCCCACCTCGCGGTCGCGGTAGAAGGGGATCACCGGGCTCTGGACGGCGCCCAGGCGCGCGAGCGCGAAGGACAGGACGGCCGTCTCGATGCGGGTGGGGAGCTGCCAGGCGACGACCGTGCCGGGGCGCACGCCCATGCCGTACAGGCCGGCCGCCGTGCGCTCGGCGCCCTCGCGCAGCTCGCCGAAGGTCAGCGTGCGGTTCTCCTGGAGGAGGACGGGGCGGTCGGGGGTGAGGGCGGCGCGGCGGTCGAGGAGTTCCCAGAAGGTGCGGGCGGAGCTCAGGGCGTGCGCGGTGTCGGTCACTTCGGCCCCCTGCATGGCTGACGGGTCGTCAGATCGTAGGGGTGCGCGCCTTGTCGGTCCAGGGGTGCGGGGCTAGTCTGCGCGGTGACGACCAGATCTGACGGTCCATCAGAAATCGGGAGTGGGGGCCTCATGGGCGAACTGCCGCGCATCGTCAGCGTCGACGACCACGTGATCGAGCCGGCGCACCTCTTCGAGACCTGGCTGCCGGCCAAGTACCGCGCGCGCGGGCCGCAGCCGCTGACCGCCGGGATCGGCGAACTGGCCTACATCGGCGGCAGGTACCAGATCACCATGGACCCGGACGGGCCGCCCGCCGACTGGTGGATCTACGAGGGCCTGAAGTTCCCCTACAAGCGCGTCATCGCCGCCGTCGGCTTCGACCGCGACGACATGACCCTGGAGGGCATCACGCGCGCGGAGATGCGCCCCGGCTGCTACGACCCCGTCGAGCGGCTGAAGGACATGGACCTCAACCACGTCGAGGCCAGCCTGTGCTTCCCGTCGTTCCCGCGCTTTTGCGGGCAGACCTTCGCGGAGGCGCAGGACAAGGAGGTCGCCCTCGCGTGCGTGCGCGCCTACAACGACTGGATGGTCGAGGAGTGGTGCGGCGACAGCGGCGGACGGCTCATCCCGCTGTGCCTGATCCCCCTGTGGGACATCGGCCTCGCCGTCGCCGAGATCCACCGCAACGCCGCGCGCGGGGTGCGCGCGGTGACGTTCTCCGAGATCCCCACCCACCTCGGCCTGCCGTCCATCCACTCCGGCTACTGGGACCCCTTCTTCGCCGCCTGCGAGGACACCGGGACGGTCGTCAACATGCACATCGGCTCGTCCTCCCAGATGCCCGCCGCCTCCCCGGACGCGCCCCCGGCCGTCCAGGCGTCCCTGTCCTTCAACAACGCCATGGCCTCGATGATGGACTTCCTCTTCAGCGGCGTCCTGGTGCGCTTCCCGCGCCTCAGACTCGCCTACTCCGAGGGGCAGATGGGCTGGATCCCGTACGCCCTGGAGCGTGCCGACGACGTCTGGGAGGAACACCGCGCGTGGGGCGGCGTCCGCGACCTGGTCCCCGAGCCGCCGTCGACGTACTACTACCGGCAGATCTTCTGCTGCTTCTTCCGCGACAGACACGGCGTCGCCTCCCTCGACGTCGTCGGCCGGGACAACGCCACCTTCGAGACGGACTACCCGCACGTCGACTCGACGTTCCCGCACACCAAACAGATCGCCCTGGACCACGTGAAGGGCCTCGACGACGAGACGACCTACAAGCTGATGCGCGGCAACGCGATCCGCATGCTCGGCCTGGACCTCGACAAGTAGCCCGCATGGACCTCGCGTACACGCCCGAGGAGGAGGAGTTCCGCGCGCGCCTGCGCGCGTGGCTCACGCGAACCCTGCCCCTGCTGCCGCCGAAGCCGTCCCCCGACGACTGGCCCGCCCGGCGCGCGTACGACCTCGGCTGGCAGCGCAGGCTGTACGACGCCGGGTACGCGCACGTGCACTGGGACGCCTCGCCGACCGTCCGGCTGATCTTCCTGGAGGAGACCGAGCGGGCCGGCGCGCCCTACGTGGGCGCCAACTTCGTCGGCCTCCTGCACGCGGGGCCGACGATCGCCGCCGAGGGCACGCCCGCCCAGCGGGAGCGCTGGCTGGAGCCGATCCTCAAGGGCGAGGAGGTGTGGTGCCAGGGGTTCAGCGAACCCGATGCCGGCTCCGACCTCGCCTCCCTGCGCACACGCGCGCGGCGCGACGGCGACGTCTACCGGGTCACCGGCTCCAAGATCTGGACGTCCCACGCGGAGGTCGCCGACTGGTGCGAACTCCTCGTGCGCACCGACCCGGACGCGCCCAGGCACCAGGGCATCACCTGGCTCGCGATGCCCATGGACGCCCCCGGCGTGACCGTGCGGCCCCTGCGCACGCTCGCCGGATCCGCCGAGTTCGCCGAGGTGTTCCTCGACGACGTGCCGGTGCCGGTCGCGAACCGGGTCGGCGCCGAGAACGACGGCTGGCGCGTCACGATGGTCACCCTCTCCTTCGAACGCGGCACCGCCTTCGCCGGCGAGGTGGTCGCCTGCCGCCGCGTGCTGGCCGAACTCGCCCGCGAGGCACACGGGAACGGCCGCTGGGACGATCCGGCCCTACGGCGCCGTCTGGGCCGCCTGGAGGCCGAGTTCCGGGCGCTGTGGCGGCTCGTCCAGTGGAACGTCGGCGAGGCCACCGAGAACGGCGTGCCCGGCGCGGGGGGCTCCGTCTTCAAACTCCGCTACTCGCACGCGCGCCAGCAGCTCTACGACGCCACCGCCGACGTCCTGGGCGACGCCGCCCTCGACCTCGACCGGCCGTGGGTGCTGGAGCGGCTGTCGTCGCTGTCGTACACGATCGCGGCGGGGACGTCGCAGATCCAGCGAACGATCGTGGCGCAGCGGGTGCTGGGGCTGCCGAAGGGGCGGTGAGGGCGCTGTGACGGGCTGTTTTCCGGAGGGACGCTGTCTGGAGGGGCCGTGCGTTTCCAGCTGACCGACGATCAGCGGGCCCTGCGCGCGGGCGTGCGTGAAGTGCTCGCCCGGCGCTTCGGCCCCGACGCGCTGCGGGCCGCCGTGGCGCGGCCCGGGCTCGACCGGGAGCTGTGGCGCGCCCTGGGGGAGGCCGGGTTCTTCGCGCTGCGCCTGCCCGAGGCGCGGGGCGGCGTCGGACTCGGGCTGCCGGAGGCCGTGCTGGCCTTCGAGGAGGCCGGGCGGGCGTCCCTGCCGGGCCCGCTGCTCGGCACGCACCTCGCGGCCGGGACGGTGCCCGGGGCGGCCGAGGGCGAGACGGTCGTCGCGGTGGTCGACGGGGCGCTCGTCGAGTGGTGGGACGAGGCGGACGTCGTCGTCGGGGAGGGCGGGGCCGGGGCCGTCCCGATGCGGTCGGTCGATCCGCTCACGCCGCTGCGCCGCGTGCCCGACGCGGTCGCGTGCACGGCCGATCCGGTCGCCGTCCTGCTCACCGCCGCCGAACAGCTCGGCACCGCCACGCGCGCGTGCGAACTCGCCGTCGGCCACGCGCGCACACGCGAGCAGTTCGGGCGCCCCATAGGCGCGTTCCAGGCGGTCCAGCACCTGTGCGCCGACCTGCTGGTCCGCACCGAGGTCGCGCGCTCGGCGGTGTACGCCGCGTCGGTCACCGGGGACGCCGCCGACGCCGCCGCAGCGCGCGTGCTCGCCGACGAGGCCGCCGCCCAGGGCGCCCGGGACTGCCTCCAGGTGTTCGGCGGGATGGGGTTCACCTGGGAGGCGGAAGTGCATCTGCTCCTCAAGCGCGCCTGGGTGCGCGCGAGGCGTTCGGGCGGGGCGGAGCAGAGCGAGGAACTGCTCGCGCGGGCGCTGCTGTCCGGTACGGACTGACACCCCTGTGGCCTGCCGGGACGACGGGAGCACCGCGACCGGACGGACGGATGTCGACGATCGTGGCACGCGCCCGTGACGGAGGGTCGATACCGGGTTGTGTCCCGCGCGTGACCCGTCACGGTGCGGAGTCGGTGATCCGCTCCGGTACCGTCGGAGGATGCGCGTGGTTCCGGTCGTGAGCCGCCCCGGTGTCGCCTGTCCGACCCCCTCGGAGGTGGGTCGCACAGTATGCCGCACGGGTACTCCTTCGCGCGGGAATATGCCCGAAGCGCTTGTTCGGGTGACGGAACGTCAACCAAGCTGTCCTGCAAGGGAATCACGTTCTGTCACGGTGCCTCTGGCCCTTGTGGGGGTCATGCGGGAAATGGCTACGATCGTGGCCCTCGTCGTCATGGTGGGCACGTCGCCGTCGTGGCGCGCGGTCATGTGTCCGCCGGTTCGGATGGTGTGAGCGGTGCAGGTGCTTCAAGTGCAGCTGGAGATCCGGCCCGACCCCGCAGAGGTGGGGCGGGCCCGCAGATGGGCCTGCGCGCGCCTTGCCGGGTCGCCCTTGGCCGACGACGACGCGCTCGCCGAGACGCTGGCCCTGATCGTCTCCGAACTGGTCACCAACGCCGTCGTGCACACGGGTCGGCCGGCCGTCCTGAGCCTCTGTCTGCCCGGTGAGGCGCCCGAGGCCGCCGAGGGCGCCACGGTGCGCCTGGAGGTCGCCGACGGCAGCGAGCGGGCCCCTGTGCCGCGCTGCGCGAGCGAGGAGGCCACTGGCGGGCGCGGCCTCGCCCTCGTCGACGGGCTCGCCGACCGGTGGGGCTGGGCCGCCGAGGGGGCGGGCAAGCGGATCTGGTGCGAACTCGACCGCCCCGCGCGGGCGCAGGGGCGCTCGGTGGCGGAGTGCGGGCGGGCGCTGGGGATCTTCGAGGGGCTGGCTTTCGGGGTGGTGTGACGCGGGGCGTCCCGCGCGCGGGTGCGCTTGCGGCCGCTTCCCGGGCGCGGAGCCGTGCCCCGCAGGGGGCCGGTGCGCCCGGACGTGCTTCTGTGCGCGCCCGGCGCGAAGCGGTCGTACATCCACAAAACCCTGTGGGGGTGTTGACGCGACGTGTCCGTTTGATCACGCTTGTGGTCAGCGATTCGCCGCGAGGGGACGGCGAGGGCTTCGGCGACGAAAGTCCTCGGCGAGTGTGGGTCGTTGATTCGGCGCCGGTTCTCTCTCAGGGCGAGAGGACGTGGGGCGGGCGCGCCGAGTCCGGACGGCGGCGCGCGGTGCCGTGCTCGGGGCGGGCGCGGCGTGCCGCCGTCCGGAGTGCCGTGGGGCGCCGTCCAGGGCGGCGCCGGTCAGAGGATCGCCACCGGGGCCACCGGGGTGCCCGTCGCGCCGACGAACGGCTCGGGCGTCGCCGACAGCAGGAACGCGTACCGCCCGCTCTCTCCACAGGCTGTGGACAACTCCTCCAGGTTCCAGTTCTGTCCCTGGAGCATCCCCATCTCGACCAGGTCGAGCGCGTGCACCGGCAGCCACAGGTCCTCGATCTCCGGGGGGAAGATCTCGAAGGTCAGCGTGTCGTTCGCGACGGCCGCGACGTCCCGCGCGTGGAACCACTCCGGCGTCCGCACCGACAGCCCCGGTGACGGGTACGCGTACGCGTGCCGGTCCCCGGCGAGATACACCTGCACCTGACCCGTCCGCACCAGGACGACGTCGCCCGCGCGCACCCGCACACCGGCGAACTCCTCGGCCGCCGACAGGTCCTCCGGCGTCACCGCGTGCGCGCCGTCCAGCCGGTCGACGCCCCGCGCGCGGGCGACATCGAGCAGCACGCCGCGTGAGACGAGGTGCCGTACGGTCGCGATGCCGCTGAACTCGGCGCCCCCGTGTGCGGTGACCGTGCTCGCCGGGCGCCCGTTGTAGATCCGCCCCGAGTGCGAGACGTGCGTCAGCGCGTCCCAGTGGGTGCCGGCCTGCAGTCCCATGGTCACCGCGTCGTCGCTGCACGCGACCGTGCCGGGGCCGAAGATCTCCTGGTTGATCTGCGTCATCGCGTGCAGCGGGTTGACCCGCCCGGGGATCGCCCCGGTCTGCACGCCGTCCTCCTTCAGGGGCAGCGCGAGCGGGATCCGGCGGCCGTCGCGCACCTCGGCGGCGGCCCGGCGCACGACGTCGCCGGTGATCAGGTTGAGCGTGCCGATCTCGTCGTCCGCGCCCCAACGCCCCCAGTTGTTCACCGACTTGGCGATCTCGTGGAACTCCTCCGGCAGTGCCATCCGGTGCCTCCCCGGGGCTTGTCCTCGGCGGTCAGCCGCGCCATAAAATCTAACGGTCCGTCAGAAACCGTGGAAGGGGCGGGGCGTGGGGAACTTCTTGGCCGGCAAGGTCGTCGCCGTCACGGGCGCGGGACGGGGCATCGGACGAGCCGTCGCGCACGCGGCGGCGGCCGAGGGCGCGAAGGTCGTCGTCAACGACTACGGCGTGGCCGTGGACGGCGCGTCGCCCACCAGCGAGGTCGCCGAGGCCGTCGTCAAGGAGATCGTCGCGGCCGGTGGCGAGGCCGTCGCCGTCGCCGACGACATCTCGACGATGGCGGGCGGGCAGCGGGTCGTCGATGTCGCCGTCGACACGTACGGGCGGCTCGACGGGGTCGTCTGCGTCGCCGGGATCCTGCGGGAGCGGATGCTGTTCAACATGACCGAGGAGGAGTGGGACCCGGTCGTCGCGACGCACCTCAAGGGCACGTTCACGGTCTTCCGGGCCGCCTCCGCCGTCATGCGCGGGCAGGGCTCCGGCGCGCTCGTGGGGTTCACCAGCGGCAACCACCAGGGGTCGGTCTCCCAGGCCAACTACAGCGCCGCGAAGGGCGGGATCATCTCGCTGGTGCGCAGTGCGGCGCTCGGCCTGCACAAGTACGGGGTGATCGCCAACGCGGTCGCGCCGGTCGCCCGGACGCGGATGTCGGCCGGGGTGCCGATGGAACTCGCGGAGATGGGGGAACCCGAGGACGTCGCCGCGATGGTGATTTTCCTTTTGTCGGATCGCGCACGGGACCTGTGGATAACCGGCCAGGTCTACACGGTCGCCGGTGCCAAGATTGCGGTGTGGGCACAGCCGAGGGAAGTGCGGGCGGCGTTTTCCGAGGCGGGCTGGACCCCTGAGCGGATCGCCGAGGTGCTGCCGGGGAGCGTGGGGACGGAACCGATGCCGATGCTGGAGAAACTGGCGGAGATGAGGAGAGCGGCCGCGGAGGGAAAACGGCCCAACGCGTGAGGGGAAGGGAGGGACCGTGGATTTTGAATTCGGCGCCGAGGACGAGGAATTCCGTGCCGAGGCGCGGGCCTGGCTCTCGGCGCACGTCCCTTCGGCCGGCGACCGGCGCTCCTGGGAGCGCGCGCTGGGCGCCGCCGGACGGATCGGCATCGGGTGGGGCGAGGCCGGGTACGGCAACCGGCCCGAGCCCCTGACACGGCAGGTCGTGTGGGCCGAGGAGTACGCGCGCTCGGGCGCCCCCGCACGCTCCGGGCACATCGGGGAGAACCTTCTGGCGCCCACGCTCCTCGCGCACGGAACTCCCGCGCAGAAAGCCAGATTCCTGCCCCCGGTCGCCGCCGGTGAAGAATGGTGGTGCCAGGGTTACAGCGAACCCGGCGCGGGATCCGACCTCGCGGGAATACGCACCCGCGCCGAACGGTGTCCGGGCGGATTCCGGATCACCGGCCAGAAGATCTGGACCTCGCTCGCGCACGAGGCCGACTGGTGTTTCGTACTCGCCAGGAGTGACCCGGAATCCGTGCGGCACAAAGGGCTCACTTTCCTGCTCGTCCCCATGGACCAGCCCGGCCGGATCGAGGTGCGGCCCATTCGGCAACTGACCGGGACGAGCGAGTTCAACGAGGTGTTCTTCGACGGGGCGTTCGCCGCCGGGGAACACGTCGTCGGAGCGGAGGGCGACGGCTGGCGGGTCGCCATGAGCCTGCTCGGCTTCGAACGGGGCGTCTCCACCCTCGCGCAACAGATCGGGTTCGCCGAGGAGTTGGGGCGGGTGCTGCGGGAGGCCGTGGCGTCCGGCGCCGTCGCCGACCCCGTCGTGCGCGAACGGCTCGTGCGCGCGTGGGCCGAGCTGCGGGTCATGCGGTGGAACGCGCTGCGGACCCTGGGCGGCGCGCAGGAGGCGGGCGCGACCAGCGTCGCCAAGCTGCTGTGGGGCGGCTGGCACCAGCGGCTCGGCGAGCTGAGCGTGCTGGTGCGGGGCGCCGGGGCCGCGGTCGGGCCCGAGCCGTGGACGCCCGAGACGCCGTACGCGCTGGACGAGGCGCAGCGGAGCTTCCTGTTCGCGCGGGCCGACACGATCTACGGCGGTTCGGACGAGGTGCAGCGCACGATCATCGCCGAGCGGGTGCTCGGCCTACCCAGAGAGCGGGTCGTCCGATGAGGGGTGTCGTGTTCGACGGGAGCCGGGCCGAGGTCGTGCGGGACCTCGACGTACGGGAGCCGGGGCCCGGGGAGGTGCTGGTCGCGATCTCCGCCGCCGGGCTCTGCCACAGCGACCTGTCGGTCGTCGACGGCACCATCCCGTTCCCGGCACCGGTCGTCCTCGGGCACGAGGGCGCCGGAGTGGTCGAAGCCGTCGGCGCCGGGGTGACCCACGTCGAGCCCGGCGACCATGTCGCCCTCTCCACCCTCGCCAACTGCGGCGCCTGCGCGGAGTGCGACCGGGGCCGGCCCACCATGTGCCGGCACTCCATAGGCCGCCCCCAGCGCCCCTTCACGCGCGGGGGCGCGCCGGTCCACCAGTTCGCCGCCAACTCGGCGTTCGCCGAACGGACCGTCGTCAAGGCCGTCCAGGCGGTCCGTATCCCGAAGGACGTCCCGCTGACCTCGGCCGCGCTCCTGGGCTGCGGCGTGGTGACCGGAGTGGGGGCCGTCCTCAACCGCGCGCGCGTCGACCGGGGGGACAGCGTCGTCGTCATCGGCACGGGCGGCATCGGCCTCAACGTCCTCCAGGGCGCCCGCCTGGCCGGGGCGCTGCGCATCGTCGCCGTGGACGCGAACCCGGCGAAGGAGCCGGTGGCCCGCACCTTCGGCGCGACCGACTTCCTGACCTCCGCGGACGGCGTGCGCGATCTGCTCCCCACCGGCGCCGACCACGTCTTCGAGTGCGTCGGCCGGGTCGAGCTGGTCCGCGCGGCGATCGGTCTGCTCGACCGCCACGGCCAGGCGGTCCTTCTCGGTACCCCGCCGCCCCACGCCGAGGCGTCCTTCCCCGTGACCTCCCTCTTCCTCGACAAGTCCGTCCTGGGCTGCCGCTACGGGTCCTCCCGGCCGCAGCGCGACATCCCCCTCTACGCCGAGCTGTACCGGGCGGGGCGGCTGCTGCTGGACGAACTGGTCACGCAGACGTATCCGGTGGAGGACTTCGAGAAGGCGAAGCAGGACGCGGAGGCGGGGAGGGTGGCGCGGGGGGTGCTGGTGTTCTGAGGGGGGTGGGGCCGCGGGATGGCATGTGCACACGCAGAGTTATCCACAGGCCGAGGAGAGATCACGGAGCGTTGTCAGTCCCTCCGCCTACCGTTGTCGCATGAGTGGTCGAGACCTCGCCGCCCCGGAAGGTGCGGCGGTAGGCGGAGGGGGTGACACCGAGGGCGGTCTGCAGGTGCTGGCGCATCGACTGGGCGGTGCCGAAACCGGCGGCGCGGGCGATGTGGTCGACGGAGAGATCGGTGGATTCGAGGAGATGACGGGCATGTCCGACGCGTTGGGCGGTGAGCCACTGGCCGGGGCTGACGCCGGATTCCTCGCGGAAGCGGCGGGTGAAGGTGCGCACGGACATCGACTCCTGGGCGGCCATGTCGCGCAGCTGGATCGGCTCGTGGAGGCGGGCGAGGGCCCACGCGCGTGCGGCGGTGGTGCTGGCCTGGCGGGCGTCGGGGACGGGGCGCTGGATGTACTGGGCCTGGCCGCCGTCGCGGTGCGGCGGGACGACGGTGCGCCGGGCGACCTCGTTGGCGACGGCGGCGCCGTGGTCGCGGCGCACGATGTGCAGGCACAGGTCGATGCCGGCGGCGACACCGGCCGAGGTGAGGATGTCGCCGTCGTCGATGAACAGGACGTTCGGGTCGACGTCCACCTGCGGGAAGAGGTCCTGCATGTGGGCGGCGTCGAACCAGTGGGTCGTCGCGCGGCGCCCGTCGAGACGGCCGGCGGCGGCCAGGACGTACGCGCCCGTGCAGATCGACGCGATCCGCGCGCCGGGGCGGACGAGGGCGAGCGCGGACTCCAGCTCCGGGGTGAGGACGCCCTTCTCGAAGACCGGCCCCAGCTGGTACGAGGCGGGGACGATGACGGTGTCGGCGCCGGCCAGCGCCTCCGGGCCGTGCTCGACCATGATCGAGAAGTCGGCGTTCGTGGCGACGGGGCCCGGCGGGCGGACCGAGCAGGTGACGACGTCGTACAGCTGGCGCCCGTGCGCGTCCTGGGGCATGCCGAAGATGCGGTGGGGGATGCCGAGTTCGAAGGGGATGATGCCGTCGAGGGCGAGGACGACCACGCGGTGCGGGCGGAAGGGGCGTGCGCCGCCGGCGTGGCTCGGTGCTCGGTCGGGGGTCCGGCTCGGCGTCCGTTCGCTGTCCTGACTCATGGCCCGATCCTAGCGAACAGTGTCCTTCGGGCCAGTCGTAGCGGGGGAGACCGATGATCGAAACTGTGTGGCGTGAACCAGACAACCCAGACCGCGGCAGCCGGAGAAGACGCGAGCACCGCGACCGCCGCGAGCACCGCGACCGCCGGGCAGGAGCAGACGCCGCACGGGAGACGGCGTGTGCACCGCGCGTGGTTCGTGGCCGCCGTCACCTTCGTCACGATCATCGGCGCGGCGGCGTTCCGCTCCCTGCCGGGCCTGCTGTTCGACCCGCTCCACGAGGAGTTCGGCTGGTCGCGCGGGACGGTCGGGGCGGCCGTCTCCGTCAATCTCGCGCTGTACGGGCTGACGGCGCCGTTCGCGGCGGCGCTGATGGACCGCTTCGGCATCCGCCGGGTCGTCGCCGTCGCGCTGACGGTGATCGCGATCGGCTCCGGGCTGACCGTGTGGATGACGGCGGCGTGGCAACTGATGCTGTACTGGGGCCTGTTGGTGGGCCTCGGCTCGGGCTCGATGGCGCTGGCGTTCGCGGCGACCGTCACCGACCGCTGGTTCACCGAGCGCCGCGGCCTGGTCAGCGGCATCCTCACGGCCGCGTCCGCGTCCGGGCAGCTGATCTTCCTGCCGGCGCTGTCCTGGATGGTGACGCGCTACGAGTGGCGCCCCGCCGCGGTGACCGTCGCCCTCGCCGCCCTGGTCGTCGTCCCCTTCGTCTGGCTGCTCCTGCGCGACCATCCGGCCGACGTCGGCCTCAAGCCGTACGGCGCGCGGGAGTTCGTCGCCAAGCCGCCGCCCGTCACGGGGGCCGCGCGGCGGGCGGTGACCGTGCTGTTCAAGGCGGCGCGCACCGGGCCGTTCTGGCTGCTCGCGGGCACTTTCGCGATCTGCGGCGCCTCGACGAACGGCCTGATCCAGACCCACTTCGTGCCCGCCGCGCACGACCACGGCATGCCCGTGCCCGCCGCCGCCTCGCTCCTCGCGGTGATCGGCGTCTTCGACATCGTCGGCACGATCGCCTCCGGCTGGTTCACCGACCGCTTCGAGGCGCGCCGCCTGCTCGCCGTCTACTACGCCCTGCGCGGCCTCTCGCTCCTGTTCCTGCCGATCCTGCTCGCGCCGTCCGTCCACCCGCCGATGATCTTCTTCATCGTCTTCTACGGCCTCGACTGGGTCGCCACCGTCCCGCCCACGCTCGCCCTGTGCCGCGAGCACTACGGCGACGACTCCGCCATCGTCTTCGGCTGGGTCCTCGCCTCCCACCAGCTCGGCGCGGCCCTCGTCGCCTTCCTCGGCGGCGTCGCCCGCGACACCTTCGGCTCCTACGACGTCGTCTGGTACGCGTCGGGTGCGCTGTGCGCGGCGGCGGCGTTGATGGCGCTGGTGATCCGGCGGGGGGTGAGGGTGCCGGGGGTGGCGACGGCGTGATGCCGTGGCCGGCGTGCCCCCGGGGCGGACCTCGGAGGACTCGCCCCGGGTGAAGCCGCGGCCCTCAGAGGAACTGCCCCCGGTGGAACAGCAGGGGGGCGCGGTTCTCGTCCGGGGTGTCCAGGGACTCCACCCGGCCGACGACGATGAGGTGGTCGCCGCCCGTGTGGACGGCGTGGATGGTGCAGTCGATCCAGGCGAGGGTGCCGGCGAGGCGGGGGGAGCCGGTGGTGGGGGCGGGGGTGTGGGGGACGCCGGTGAACTTGTCGGGGCCGGGGCGGGCGAAGGCGCGGCAGAGGGCGGACTGGTCGGCGGCGAGGACGTTGACGCAGAAGACGCCCGCGCGGGCGATGCGGGGCCAGGTCGTGGACGTCCGGGCGACCATGAAGACGACCAGGGGCGGGTCGAGGGACAGGGACGAGAAGGACTGGCAGGCGAACCCGGCGGGTGGTGCTCCTTCCGTGAGGGCCGGTGCCGTGACAACGGTCACCCCGCTCGCGAAGTTCCCGAGCACTCGTCGGAAGACGGCCTGATCCACCGGCGCGCGCTCGCCGTCCTGCACGCACCGCAGCTCCGGGCGCGGGCCCGGTGTCGTCCCGGGCGATCCGCCGCCCGGGAGGGCCTTCAGATAGCGGACTGCGGCAGCCGCAGCGCCTGCGTGTCCCATCATCTGACCATTGAAGCTGACGGAGCGTCAGGTGGGAAGGGGTGGTGGACGCTCCTTCGCGCGCCCCGCTTACGCTCCCCCTCATGGGGTGGGGAACCTTGCGGGCGGTCCGGTTGAGCTGGACGCCTGCCGATACGCATGTGGCCGCCGCGACGGCGTCCGGGCAGATACCGACCGTCTGGGGGTATCTGGGGACGGCGGGCTCGCCCGAGTTGTTCGTGCTGTTCGGGGATCCCGACCCGGGCGACGTGCGGATTCTCAGGCCCGTCTGAGCCTCTTCCCAGGCGGGTCTGAGGTTCAACGTCCCCTGAACTTCGGGCTCCGGCGTTCCACGAACGCCCGTAGCCCGTCCCGCGCGTCCGACGTCGTCATGTTGATCTCCTGCGCGGCGGCCTCGGCGGCGAACGCGGTGGCGCGGTCGGAGTCGAGGGAGGCGTTGAGGAGTTGCTTGGTGAGGGCGAGGGAACGGGTCGGGGCGGTCGCGAGCCGGGCGGCCCACTCCTGCGCCGTCTTCGCCAACTCCCCGTCCGGGACGACCCTGTTGACCAGACCCAGGCGCTCGGCCTCCGGAGCCGTGAGCGGGTCGCCGAAGAACATCAGCTCCTTGGCGCGGTGCGCACCGATCAGCCGGGGCAGCAGATACGCGCCGCCGGCATCGGGCACGAGCCCGCGCCGCACGAACACCTCGATGAAACGGGCCGATTCGGCGGCGAGCACCAGATCGCAGGCGAACGCGAGATGCGCGCCCAGCCCGGCCGCCGTCCCGTTCACCGCCGCGATCACCGGCTTCTCGCAGTCCAGCACGGCGGCGATCAGCCGCTGCGCGCCCCGCCGGAGCGTGCGGGCCACGTCGCCGGGAAGAACCTCCTTCGACGTCCCGCCCCGCAGGTCCGCTCCCGCGCAGAAGCCGCGCCCGGTGCCGGTCAGTACGACGACGCGGACGTCGGGGTCGGCCGAGGCCGCCTCCAACAGGCCGATGATGTCGTCCCGTTGGGCGGGGGTGAGGGCGTTGAGGGAGTCGGGGCGGTTGAGGGTGATGCGGGTGATGCCGTGGTCGTCGGTGGAGTGGAGGAGGGGAGGAGGGACGGGGGTGGGGTTGGTCTGGGCGGGGTCGGGGGCAGCGGGATCGGGCTCGGGCGGGCCGGACTTGGCGGTGCCGGGCGTCGCCGGGCCGGGGTCGGCTGTGCCGGACTCGGTGGTGCTGAGGGGGATCGCCGGGGCGGGCTCGGCGGTGTCGGGCGTCGCCGGGTCGGACTTGGTGGTGTCGGGCCCGGTGGCGCCGGACTCAGGCGGGTTGCCGGTCCCGTCACCCCCCGCCCGCAACTCCCCGCCCCAAATCCCGCCCCCCACAGGCCCGTTCGGCGGCTCCCCCCTCACCGGCACACCGCCAGCGCGTCCAACGCCACCGCACCCTGCCCCCGGGGCAGCACGAACAGTGGGTTGATGTCCAACTCCGCGAGGTCGTCGACGAGTTCGAGCGACATGCGCTGGACCCGCAGGATCACCTCGACCAGCGCGTCCAGGTCGGCCGGTGGACGACCCCGGACCCCGCCCAGCAGCGCCCGCCCCCGCAGATCCTCCAGCATGTCCCGCGCCTGCGTCTCGCCGAAGGGCGGCACGCGTACGGCGGTGTCGTGCAGGACCTCGACGAGGACCCCGCCGAGCCCGACGGTCACCGTCGGCCCGAACAGCGCGTCATGGCTGATGCCGACCACCATCTCGACGCCCCGCTCGACCATCTGGCAGACGAGGACGCCGTCGAGGGACACGTCCTCGTACCGGGCGATGTCGGTCAACTCGCGGTAGGCGTCGCGGACTTGGCTGGCCGAGGTGAGGCCGATCCTCACCAGGCCCAGCTCCGTCTTGTGCGCGATGTCCGCGCCGGACGCCTTCATCACGACCGGGTAGCCGACGAGGCCGGCCGCCCGTACGGCCCCCGCCGCGCTGGTCACCAACTGCTCGCGCGGCACCCGGATCCCGTACGCGCGAAGCAACTGCTTGGCCGCGTGCTCGCTCAACTGCTGGCCGGGCCGCATCAGTTCGCGGGCCTTGCGGAAGGAGGGCGAGGGGGTGCGGGGGGCCTGGTCGAAGGGGGAGCGGTAGTCGCGGGTGAAGCGATGGTGGTCGAGGTAAGCCTTCACAGCCGTGAGGCAGTTGGGGACCGTACGGAACGTCGCGACCCGCCGCGACCCCAACAGGACGTCCCGGTACGCCTGTTCGGTGCCGACCGGCGACCCCCACACCACGCACACCAGCTTGTCCGTCTCCTCGGCCGCCGCCACCAGGTCTTCGACGAGCCGGTCACTGAGCGGCGGGAACGGCCCGGTGATCGGGCAGATCAGCACGCCGACGGACGGATCGGCGAGGATCGCGTCGACGATCTTGCGTCCCCGGTGGTCGCCGACCGGGTGTCCGCCGTTGTCGACGGGGTTCGCGACGCTCAGGAACTCCGGTATCCACTGGTGGAGTTCGGCCTGTTTCGCGGCGGACAGGGACGGCAGCCGCAGCCCGGCCGTCGTCGCGAGGTCGGCGACGTGGGCGCCGGTCCCGCCCGAGATCGCGTACACGGCGACGCCGTCCGCGACGGGCGGCTTCGCGCGGGCCAACAGGGTTGCCGTGTCCTGGAGTTCGTCGAGCGCGTCGACGCGGATCACGCCGTACTGGCGCATCGCGGCGTCAACTACATCGTCCGCGCCCGTGAGTTTGCCGGTGTGGGAGGCGGCCGTGCGGGCGCCGGTCTCGGTGCGGCCGACCTTCACCGCGACGACGGGCACCTTGCGGCGGGCGGCGCGGTCGGCGGCGAGCAGGAACGCGCGGCCGTCCTTCAGGCCCTCGACGTAGCAGGCGATCGCGCCGGTCTCGGGCCGCTCGGCGAAGTACGAGATGAAGTCGGCGGTTTCGAGGTCGGCCTCGTTGCCGGTGGGCGCCCAGTGGGAGAGCCGGACGCCCAACTCCTGGAGGGAGAACACCGGTCGGCCCTGGTGACCGGACTGGGTGATCAGGGCGATCGCCGGTCCGTCGAGGTCGTCGCGGAACTCCTCGAAGGCGTTCAGGTTGGTGTTCGGGCCGAGCAGCCTGAGGCCCGCGCGCTCGACGGCCGCCGTCAGCCTCGCCTGCGCGGCGGCGCCCTCCTCGCCGGTCTCGGCGAATCCGGACGCGAAGGCGACCGCGAACTTCACCTTCGTCTCGGCCAGTTGCTCGATCACCGGCAGCGGGTCGGACACCAACAGGACGGCCAGATCGACCTGTTCGGGCAGTTCGGCGACCGTCGGGACGCACGGGATGCCGAACACGGCGGGACGGGTGGGGTGCACCGGGTGCAGCCGGGCCCCCACCCGCTTCGACCAGGCCAGCAACTGCCTGGTGATCCCGGTGTTCGGCCGCCCCTCGGCGTCGGACGCGCCGACGACGGCGACCGACTCGGGCCGGAAGAAGCGCTCCAGATCGGGCACGTCCGCGTACAGCGGGCGCCCGCTGACGTCCATGCCGTCCACATCGGCCGGACGGCCGTGCACGGCGGGGCCGGGCTGCTCGCCGCACGCGATGACCCGGGCCCGGCGGGAGTCGGTGGTGAGGGTGCCGTGGGTTGATCCAAGCATCGGTCCGCCCGTCTCCTGTGTGAGACCGAGCCCGTCGAGTTCCGAGTACACCGAGTGCCCCGAGTGCACGGACAAGGTCCGACTTAACTGACGCTCTGTCAGATTACAGAACTGATGGTGCGTCAGGAATGGAGGTGCGGTGAAAGCTTGGCGAGCGTCCGGGCGGGGCGGTCAGTCGGACGGCCCACCCTCGAAGCCGTACACCGTGAAGTCCGCGACCGGCCGGTAACCGATGCGCTGGTACAGGGCGTTGCTCGTCGGGTTCGCCAAGTCCGTGAAGAGCAACACCTCTTGGACGCCGGTCTCCCGGGCCCGGCGGCTCGCCTCGGCGGTGGCGGCGCCCGCGTAGCCCTTGGCGCGGTGCTCGGGCGGCGTGTAGACGGTGACGATGCGGATCTGGTTCGCGATCGGGTCGGTGGCGCTCACCATCGAGACCGGGGTGCCGTCCGGGGTCTCCCAGAGCGTGAAGGAGCCGGCGGCGATGCGGGCGGTCAGGAGGGAGTCGGCGATGGAGTGCGGGACGCCGACGTCCTTCGCGAAGTCGTCGTTCCAGACGCGCAGTTGTGCGTGGTCCGCCGGGGACGCGGTGCGGGGGCGGCCGGGCGGGGCCGGGCTGGGTGTCGTCAACTCCTCCAGTCGGTAGAGGCGTTCGCGGCGGGACACGGTCGCGGTGGCGTTCGTCTCGCGCCGCCAGGCCGCCACGAACGCCTCCGCCGTGTCCGCCTCGGAGGTGATCCCGGCCAGCGGGTGACGGTGGGTCAGGAGGGCTTCGACCAGGGACTCGGTCCGGCGCGGGGTGAGCCGGGTGACGTTCAGAGGGAAGGGCGGGGTGTGGAAGAGGGCGGCCACCACCTGGCCGTCCGCGTCGGTCAGGGTGCCGAAGAGGGGCTGCCCGTCGCCGTACAGCCCGGTGCCCTGGGTGCGCAGGTTCTCGGTCACGGTGAGCGGGACCGTGTGCTGGGCCGGGCGGGAGCGCAGGAACGGGCCCGCCGTGGTGAGGAATTCGGTCAGGTCGTCGGTCAAGTGCCAGTGTTCGTCGGTCATATGTGCTCCCAGTTCGGTTCGGGGTCGGTGGCGAGGCGGGCGTGCAGGTGCATGTGGCGGAACGCGTCGTGGCGGCCGGCGGCGAAGGTGGCGTCGCGCAGGGTGCCCTCAAGGCGGAAACCGCAGCGGACGGCGACCCGGCAGGAGACGTCATGGCCGTCCGCGTGGTCCAACTCCAGGCGGTGCAGGCCGAATTCGGTGAGCGACCAGCGGGCCGCGACGGCGAGGGCGCGGGTGGCGACGCCCCGGCCCCGCGCCTCGGGCAGCACCCAGTAGCCGACACGCGCGGTCCGCATGACGCGGTTGACGGCGTTGAGCCCGATCTGCCCCAGCGTCTCGCCCGTCCCGGCGTCGGTGACGCGGAACGGCACGCTCGTGCCCTGCTCGGCGCCCTCGACCTTCGACCGCAGGTGAGCGCGGGCCGTGTCGAGGTCCGTGACCGGCATCAGCGGGGTGTTCCAGCGGCGGAACTCGTCGTCGGACTGGCCGCGCAGCCAGGCGTCCACGTCGGCCTCGGAGGCGGGGTCCCAGGGGCACAGGGCGAGACCGTGGCCGTACAGGAGGGGTACGGGGCCTGCGGGCACGGGGTCCGCGTGCGGGGAGTCGTCGGCTCGGGGCATGCGGTCATTGAAACCGCGTCCCTCCGGAGAGGCACCCCATTTGATCTACGCCTCTCGATCTACGCCTCCGGCGCCACCTCTCGCGGGGTACTTCTGGAGGGGTACCCCAGGAGCGGTATCCCCGGAGCAGTACCACCGAAGCGGTACGGGCGATCCCCTAGGCCCGGCCCGGCCCGAACACCGGCACGCCCTCCCGGAAGGCGACCGCCAGCTCCATGCCGGGGCGTAGCTCCGAGGCCGTACACCCCACGATCTCCGTCATCATCCGGGGGCCCTCCACCAGGTCCACCACCGCCGCGATGTAGGGGGTGCGGTCCCGGAACGGCGGGAGGTCGTTGCGGTGGACCGCCGACCACGTGTAGAGGCTCGCCCGCCCGCTCGCCTCCTCCCAGACGACGTCCTCGCTCCAGCAGTGGGGGCAGAACTCGCGGGGGTAGTGGTGGGGGCGGGCGCAGGTCGTACAGCGCCGGATCAGCAGCCGCCCTTGTGCGGCGGCCTCCCAGTAGGGGCGGGTGAAGGCGTCGGTCTCAGGTATGTCGTACCTCGGGGGTACGGGGCTCCCGGCCACGGCTCAGAACCACCCGAGCGCGCTGTCCACCGACCAGCTCTGCCATGACATCCCGAACAGTCCCACCACCGAGATCAGCCCCATCATCGAGTTCTGCCCCTGCTCGGCCCAGTCGTGGATCATGAGCACGAAGTACAGGGCGTTCAGCAGCAGCCCGCCGACCAGGGCGACCGGGGTGAGGAACCCGAGGATCAGCCCGAGCCCGAGGGCGAGTTCGGCGTAGGCGACGACGTACGCCATGAGGCGGGGCCGGGGCGTGACGGCCGCCGCGAAGCCGCTGCGGACGGCCGTCCAGCGGTGTTTCTCGGCGATGCCCGCCGCCCAGGTGATGCCGCCGCCCTGGAACCAGGTCTTCTTGTCCTTGTGCCGCCAGCTCTCCAGCCACCACAGCCCGAGCCCGATCCGCAGCACCGCCAGCCACTCGGCGCCGTCGAGCCAGATCGTGTCCATGGGGCTCCCTGCGGGGTCGGGGCGAACGGGGCCGCGTCGGGGCGGACAGGGTCGCGCGAATCTGACGGTACGTCAGTTCTAGGGGTGGGCTCGGGGTTTGGCAAGAGGTGGCCGGGGCCCCTGCCGCGCCGCACCGGTCGCCGCCCGCACATCCGTTGCACTTCTCTTTACATCCGTGATCAATCCGCAACCAATTCCGGTCTTGACCGATACCCATCAACCCGGCGCGTGATTACGCTCGCGACTATGGCACAGCCCAGCGAATCCACAGCGCCGATACAGTCCCGGCACACGGCCCCCACCCCGGCCGACCGTCCCGTCTACATCATCGGCGGCGGACCGGGCGGCCTCGCGGCGGCGTACGCGCTGAAGGCGAAGGGGATCCGGGCGGTCGTGCTGGAGAAGGCCGACCGGCTGGGGGACTCCTGGCGGCGCCACTACGACCGTCTGCATCTGCACACGACCCGTCGGCTCTCCGCGCTGCCGGGGCTGCCGATGCCGCGCAGGTTCGGCCGCTGGGTGGCCCGCGCGGACGTGGTCCGGTACCTGGAGAAGTACGCCGAGCACCACGAGCTGGACATCGTCACCGGCGTCGAGGTCTCCATCGTCGAGCGCACCCCCGATGGCACCGGCTGGCTCCTGAGAGCTACGGGTGGACGGGAGCTGACCGGTTCGGCGGTGATCGTCGCGACCGGCTACAACCACACCCCCTACCTCCCGGGATGGACAGGACGTGAGTCGTACACCGGGCCCCTGACGCACGCCGTCGAGTACCGCAACGGCGCCCGGTACAAGGGCAAGGACGTCCTCGTCGTCGGCGTCGGCAACACGGGCGCCGAGATCGCCGTGGACCTGGTGGAGAACGGCGCGGCCCGGGTGCTGCTGGCCGTGCGGACGGTCCCGCACATCGTGCGGCGCTCGACGGCCGGCTGGGCGGCGCAGTACACGGGGATCCTCGTACGCCGCCTGCCCGCCGCCGTCGTGGACCGACTCGCCCGCCCCATGGCCAAGTTGAGCATCCCCGACCTCTCGGCACACGGGCTGCCCCGGCCCGACACCGGGCTCTACAGCCGGGCCAAGGCGGGCGCGATCCCGGTGCAGGACGTCGGGCTGATCAGCGCGATCCGCAAGGGCAAGGTCGAAGTCGTGGGCGCCGTCGAGGGGTTCGAGGACGGCGAGGTGCTGCTGGCCGGCGGACAGCGGGTGCGCGTCGACGCCGTCGTCGCCGCGACCGGCTACTCCCGGGCGTTGGAAGGGCTCGTGGGCCACCTCGGCGTGCTGGACGCGGACGGGCGGCCGGTCGTGAACGGGGCGCGGTCGCCGAAGGGCGCGGCCGGGCTGTACTTCACCGGGTTCGTCACGCCGATCAGCGGCACGTTCCGCGAGGTGGGGCTGGACGCGGAACGGATCGCCAAACGGATCGCCAAGGACAGGCGAGCGTAGAAGACCTCAACTCATCGCAGTAGTACGGGTGTTGTGCATGTGTCGGATGTGGCGGCCGTTGCGGTGTGCGAACTCTGTCGGCCGTCCCCTCCGGTCACCACAATGTGCGGGCAGAACATGAGCAGTGTTCAGGTTTTCTGCGCCGTCCCCGGAGGCCGTACGTGGCAAGTGAAAGACAGTTCTCCCGCCGCACGTTGATCGGGGGCGCGGGCGCCCTCACCCTGGCCGCGACGGCGGCCGGCCCGGCCTCCGCGTCGGCGGCGACCGCCAAGCGTGACGTGGACGTCGCGATCGTCGGCGCCGGGCTCGCCGGGCTGACGGCGGCCCGCGACCTGGTGGCGGCCGGTAAGTCCGTCGTCGTCCTGGAGGCCCGCGACCGCGTCGGCGGCCGGGTGCTCAACCTCCGGCTCGCCAACGGTCAAGTCACCGAAGGCGGCGGCGAGTTCATCGGCCCGACGCAGACCCGCATGAAGGCGCTCGCCGACTCCCTCGGCGTCGAGACCTTCGCGACCTACAACACCGGCGACAACCTCCTCTACAAGGACGGCAAGAGGACCCCCTACGCCACCGGCGGCCCGCTCGGCTCCGTGCCGCCCGTCGACGTCGCCGGACTCGCCAACGCGGCCATCGTGCAAGCCTCGTTGAACGACATGGCCAAGCAGGTCCCCATAGACGCGCCCTGGACCGCGCCCAAGGCCGACGAATGGGACCGCCAGACCTTCGAGACCTGGCTGCGCGCCAACGCCGTCGTCCCGTCCGCCAAGTTCCTTCTGGACGTGGCCTGTACGTCGATCTTCTCGGCCGAACCGCGGGAACTCTCCCTGCTGTTCGTCCTGTACTACATCGCCGGAGCGGGCGACGCCGACCACCCCGGCACGCTGGAGCGGCTGACCGAAACGGCGGGCGGCGCCCAGGAGTTGAGGTTCGTCGGCGGCTCACAGCTCGTGCCGGTCAAGCTCGCCGCGACGCTCGGCGACCGCGTCGTGCTGAACGCGCCGGTCCGCTCGATCACCAAGTCCGGTGCCAGGTACGTCGTTTCGGCGGACGGCGCGACGGTCACCGCGTCCCGCGTCGTCGTCGCCGTGCCCCCGCCGCTCGCCGCGCGCATCTCCTACGACCCCCTGATGCCCGCCTCCCGTGACCAGCTCACGCAGCGCCTGCCGATGGCGTCCGTCGCCAAGGCGATCGCCGTCTACGACACGCCCTTCTGGCGGGCCGACGGTCTCAACGGGCAGGTCGTCAGCGACAGCGGCGTGATCAGCTCGACGTTCGACAACTCCCCGCCGGACGCCTCCTTCGGCGCCCTCATGGGCTTCATCGAGGCTGACAAGGCACGGCAGTTGGACGCGGCGAGCGAGGCGGAGGTGCGGGCGGCGGTCCTCAAGGACCTCACCACCTACTTCGGCCCCAAGGCCGCCGCGCCGACCTCCTTCGCCCTGCACCGCTGGAACAACGAGCAGTACACGCGCGGCGGCCCCGTCTCCATCGCCGCGCCCGGCGTACTCACCCAGTACGGACGGTCGTTGCGTGCCCCGGTCGGCGGAATTCACTGGGCCGGGACGGAGACGTCCGTGTACTGGATGGGGTTCATGGACGGCGCCGTGCGGTCGGGCGAGCGGGTGGCGAGGGAAGTCCTCGCGGCACTCTGACGGGCCGTCAGTCACCGGGCCGTGTCAACTCACGGCCACAGCAGTGCTTTCTCCCAACTCCCCCGCGCCCGCCGGTACTCCAGCCGGACATGCCTGCGCCGCTCGTCGCCCTGGAAGAACTCCACGGCGTCCGGCGTGAGCCGGTACAGCGTCCAGGTCGGGGCGGGGGCGTCCGGATCGCGTACCGCCCGCTCCCACGCCTCCTCGGAGGCGGCGGCCAACTCGCCCACGGACGAAAGGACTTGGCTCTGCCTTCCGGTGAGCGCGGCGGCCAGCGCGCCCGTCGAGCGGGCGTGCAGATCCGCCTGGGACTCCGTGTCCGGGGCCGTCGTCACCCGGCCCCGGACACGGACCTGGCGGCCGAGCGACGGCCAGTAGAAGGCGAGGGCCGCCTGGGGCCGCACCGCCAGCTGCCGCCCCTTCCGGCTGGTCGAGTGCGAGGCGAACGACCAGCCGTGGTCCTCGTCGGCGCCGTGCAGCATGACGATCCGCACGTCCGGGGCGCCGTCCTCGTCGGCCGTCGCGAGCGACACGGTGTGCGGCTCGCGCTCGCCCGCCGCCACGGCCTCGGTGAACCAGCGCTCGAACAGGGGCAGGGGGGTGTCCGGGGCGGCGTCGGGGTCGAACGGCGGGAGGCTGGTGGCCTCGGGCGCCCAGACCCGGAGGGTGCGCAGGAGACGGGGAAGGTCGCTGGTCATGGGCCGATTATCGAACGGACCCCGTACGACTCCGGAGCTACGGGGCTCACCGCTGCCGGAACTGCACCCCCGTCGACTGCACGACGTTCGCCTTCACTGCGATCCCGTCCACGACCAGCTGCTCCCCGTAGATGTCGGTGATCCGCAGCGACCCGCCGCACCCGGCGCCCTGCTCCGACAGGAAGTAGTTGTAATCGGTCCGCGCGAGCCGCAGCCACGAACCCCCGCTGCGCACCTCCAGGCGGGCCACCGGGTTGCGGTGCCCGATGACCATGATCCCGCACCAGTACTGCGAGGACCCGGTCTTGTAGCGCACGGACAGGTTCCCGTCGACACCCGGGCTGACCAGGCTCCACGAGATCGGGATCCGCCCGGTGGACAGCGGCGCCAGCTTCGCGAACGCCTGCTGGCTCAGGTCGAGTTGACCGGGCGCGCAGGGCGCCGGGCACTCGTTGGTGATCCGCACGGTGATGGCGGCGCCGCCCGCGTTGACCCGCACGTACGCGCCGCACGCCTTGGACGTCTCGTAGTCGGCGGTGTTCATCGCGGCGGTCATGACGTCGCTCGTGGGCCCGAAGGAGCAGGCACCGTCGCCGTTGCCGATGTCGTACGCCGTGGCGACGCCCTGGTACGTCCGGCCGGGCTCGATACGGCCGGCGAGCGGGGCGTCGGCGCTTCCGGCGGCGGCGACGGTGCCTGAGCCCGACCCGCCGCCCGCACCGGAACCGGCTCGCGCGCGGACGGGCGGGGTGGCGGTGGGCGTGGGAGAGGGCTTCGCGGCGGGGGCGGACCCGGAGGGCGAGGCCGAGGGGGAACCCGTAGTACTCGGGGTGGGGGATACCGAGGAGGTAGGGGAGGGGCTGCCCGAGGGGTACGGGGACTGCCCGGACCGCTCCTCCACGACGCTCCCCGCACCGGCGCGCGCCTTCGCGTCGTTCTCGTCACCCCCGTGGGACCCGCCGCCCGGCCGGAACGCGACGACCAGCGAGACCACCAGGGCGATGCCCGCGACGGCGATGACGGATATGAGGGCGCCGGACAGGCGACGGGGCCGGCTGCGCCGGTGCGATGTGGATACCACGCGTAGTCCTTAGGTCGGGTGGGGCTACTCCTCAGTGGCCACAGGTCCCCCAAAGGTTGCCGGGCCGATCGTATGAATGTCCCGCCCGTCTCGGGGCCCGTACGGGGGATTCGTCGAAAGACACATATTTATGCCTTTCTGGTTAATTAAATCCCGATGGTAAGAGATAGCCGTTGTGACGGGAGTCTTCGCTGGTGAGCCAAGAGGCGGGAGCAGTTGATGAGGCGTCAGAGAACGTCCGCGCGCTGGAGAGGCGGCGGCTCGGACAGGCCGCGTTCCCGGCATTTCCTGGCCGCCGTGGTGGCCGTCCTCGCGCTGTTGCTGTCCTGGCTGCCGCCCGTGTGGGCGCCCGTGGCGGCGGCGGTCCCGGCGGGGTCGGAGTATCCGGCGAACTGGTCGATCAGCGGTAACACCGCGACCGGCACCACGCCGAGCGGTGTCGTCGTCACCGCGACCGTGGGCGGGGCGGTGAACGCGCCTACGCAGGGCGACATCATCTTCACCGGCACCCGTCCGTCGTACCTCCCGAGCGGTACGTCGGCGCTGCGGCTCGGCATCGCGAACTGCACCAACACCGCGACGAGCGGCTGTGGTTCGATCACCTACACGTTCTCGCAGCCGGTGAGGACGCCGATCCTCTACATCGGTGCCGTGGGCGGGTACACCTCGTCGACGACGATCGCGAGCTATCACGACCACCCGGTCACCCTCGCGTCCGGCACGTTCAGCCTGGACTCGTCCGGTTCGCAGAGCCCTCGCATGGGGATCTGGAACGGCTCAAGCACCGTGGGTATCGTCAACCCGCAGCAGTACGTGGGCACTTCTCCGGGCGACGGATCGAGCTGCGGCATCTTCGGCTGCGGCGCCTACGACATCGCCACGACGACCCCGACGATCACCAGCCTGACCCTGTACTACGGGTACGAGGGCAGCGGCAACAACCTCGACGGGTTCAACCAGATCCTCGGCATCACCCCTGCCACCACCTCCCTCTCCCTCACCAAGTCGGCCTCCCCGAGCCAGATCGCGAAGGCCGGGGACACGGTCACGTACTCCTACCAGGTGACCAATACCGGAGAGGTACCTGTCACCAACCCCAGGATCAACGAGTCCTCCTTCTCGGGTACGGGCACCAAGCCGTCGGTCTCCTGTCCTACGGGTTCCCTCGGGGTGGGCGCGTCGGTCACCTGCACGGTGACCTACACGGCGACCCAGGCGGACGTCGACGCGGGCCGGGTCACCAACACGGCGACGGCGACGGCGACCCCGCCGAGCGGTATGACGGCGCCGGTCTCGAACTCCTCGACGGCGACGGTCACGGCCACCCAGAATCCGGCGCTGACCGTGGAGAAGACGGTTGCCGAGACGGGCGACCTGAACGCCGGGCAGACGCTCCACTACTCGTTCAAGGTCACCAACACCGGGAACGTCACGCTGAGTCCGGTCAGGATCAACGAGACCGCGTTCACCGGCAGTGGCGGCACCCCCACCGTGACCTGTCCCAACGTCCAACTGGCGCCCGGCACTTCGCTGACCTGTACGGCGACGTACACGGTGACGCAGGCGGACGTCGACGCGGGGACGATCTCCAACACCGCGACCGCGACCGGGACTCCGCCGAACAACGGCACGCCCGTCACCTCGACTCCGTCGACCGTCGTCGTCCCGTTCACGGCCAGGCCGGCGCTGACGGTGGCGAAGACGGCGGACAAGCAGAACGTCGTCGTCGGTGACGTGATCACCTACTCGTACAAGGTCACCAACACCGGCAACGTGACGATGAGGAACGTCTCCGTCGCCGAGGGCACCTTCTCGGGCACCGGCACCAAGCCGACGCCCTCGTGCCCGGCCGCCGCGAGTTCGCTCGCGCCGGGTGCCTCGGTGACCTGCACGGCGACGTACACCGTCACCCAGGCCGACGTGGACGCCGGGAAGATCAGCAACGCGGCGACGGCATCGGGGACGCCCCCTAATACCACCACCCCCATCACCTCACCCCCGGGTACTACGACGGTGACGACGTCCCAGAGGCCCGCGCTGACGGTCGTCAAGACGTCCGACCGCACGGACCTGGTCGTCGGGCAGACGGTGACGTACTCGTTCAAGGTCACCAACACCGGCAACGTCACCCTGAAGAACGTCACTCCCAAGGAGGGCACCTTCAGCGGTACGGGCACCATGTCGGCGATCTCCTGCCCGGCCGCCGCGAGTTCGCTGGCGCCCGGCGCGTCGGTGACCTGCACGGCGACGTACGTCGTCACCCAGGCGGACGTGGACGCGGGCAAGGTGACCAACACGGCGACCGCGACCGGCGTTCCGCCGGGGACGGACACGCCGGTCGAGTCGCCGCCGAGCCCGCCGAACACCATCACCGGCACGCAGAAGCCCGCGCTGACGGTCGTCAAGACGGCCGACCGCACGGACCTGGTCGTCGGGCAGACGGTCACGTACTCCTACAAGGCCACGAACACCGGCAACGTCACCCTCACCAACCTGACCGTCGACGAGGGCAGCTTCTCCGGCACCGGCACCATGTCGGCGATCACCTGCCCCGCCAACTGGCTGGCGCCGGGCGCGTCGACGACGTGCACCTCGACCTACACGGTGACGCAGGCGGACGTGGACGCCGGGAAGCTCACCAACACGGCGACGGCATCGGGGACGCCCCCTAATACCACCACCCCCATCACCTCACCCCCGGGTACTACGACCATCACCGGGACCCCGAAGCCCGCGCTGACCGTCGTGAAGTCCGCCGACCGCACGAACCTGGTCCTCGGGGACACCATCACCTACTCCTTCAAGGTGACCAACACCGGCAACGTCACCATGCGGGACATCGCCGTCCAGGACAGCGACTTCACGGGCACCGGCACGCTCTCCGCGATCTCCTGCCCGACGACGACGCTGGCGCCGGGCGCCTCGACGACCTGCACGGCGACGTACAAGGTCACGCAGGCGGACGTGGACGCGGGCACGCTCTCCAACTCCGCGACGGCGACCGGCGTTCCGCCGAACAGCACCACCCCGACGAACTCCCCGCCGTCCACGACGACGGTCCCCGGGACGCAGACGCCGTCCCTGAAGGTCGAGAAGTCCTCCGACCGCACGGACCTGGTCGTCGGTGAGACGGTGACGTACTCGTTCAAGGTCACCAACACCGGCAACGTGACGCTCAAGAACGTTGCCGTGCAGGAGGGTTCGTTCTCCGGCACGGGCAGCATGTCCGCCATCTCCTGTCCCGCCGGGGCGAGTTCGCTCCCACCGGGTGCGGCGGTGACGTGCACGGCGACGTACGTCGTCACGCAGGCGGACGTGGACGCGGGCAAGGTGACCAACACGGCGACGGCCAACGGCGTCCCGCCGGGCACGACCACACCCATCGACTCGCCGCCGAGCCCGCCCAACACGATCACCGGCACCCAGAAGCCGGCGCTGAAGGTCACCAAGGCCGCCGACAAGACGGTCGTGGCCCTCGGGGACGTCGTCACCTACACCTTCACGGTGACCAACACCGGGAACGTGACGATGACGGACGTCGCGATCAAGGAGGGGGACTTCAGCGGTACGGGGACCATGTCGGCCCCGGTCTGCTCGGACGGCGCGAAGTCGCTGGCGCCCGGCGCGTCGACGACCTGCACGGCGACGTACACGATCACGCAGGCCGACGTGGACGCCGGCAAGGTCACCAACTCCGCCACCGCCAACGGCGTTCCGCCGAACAGCACGACGCCGGTGGACTCGCCGCCGACGACCACCACGGTGACCGTGGACCAGAAGCCCGCGCTGAAGGTGGAGAAGTCGAGCGACCGTACGGACCTGGTCGTCGGGCAGACGGTCACCTACTCCTTCAAGGTCACCAACACCGGCAACGTCACGATGGCGGACGTGTCGGTGAAGGAGGGCGACTTCAGCGGTACGGGGACGATGTCGGCGATCACGTGCCCGGACGCGGCGAAGTCGCTCGCGCCCGGTGCCTCGGTGACCTGCACCGCGACCTACGTGGTCACGCAGGCGGACGTGGACGCGGGCAAGCTCACCAACTCCGCGACCCCTACGGGTACGCCTCCGGGTAGCACGACCCCGCAGGACTACCCCCCAGGTACGTCAACCCTGACGGGTACGCAGACGCCGGGCCTCACGGTGGTCAAGACGGCCGACAAGACGGACCTGGTCGTCGGGGAGACGATCACGTACTCCTTCAAGGCGACGAACACGGGGAACGTCACGCTGAAGGACGTCACCATCAAGGAGGGCGACTTCAGCGGTACGGGTACCCTCTCGGCGCCGAGCTGCCCCGATGCGGCGAAGTCGCTCGCGCCCGGCGCCTCGGTGACCTGCACGGCGACGTACGTCGTCACGCAGGCGGACGTGGACGCGGGGACGATCACCAACTCGGCGACGGGCACGGGTGTTCCGCCGGGGACGACCACGCCGATCACGTCGGACCCGTCGACGGCGAAGGTGCCGGGGACGCAGACGCCGTCGCTGAAGGTGGAGAAGTCGTCGGACCGCACGGACCTGGTCGTCGGGGAGACGGTCACGTACTCGTTCAAGGTGACCAACACGGGCAACGTCACGCTGAAGGAAATCGCCGTGAAGGAAGGCGAGTTCAGTGGGTCGGGGACCATGTCCGCCGTCACCTGCCCGGCCGGTTCGCTGGCGCCGGGTGCGGCGGTGACGTGTACGGCGACGTACACGGTGACGCAGGCTGATGTGGACGCGGGCAAGGTGACCAACACGGCGACCGCGACCGGTGTTCCGCCGGGGACGGACACGCCGGTCGAGTCGCCGCCGAGCCCGCCGAACACGATCACGGGGACCCAGAAGCCGGCGTTGGAGGTCGTGAAGGCGGCCGACAAGACGCAGGTGGTCCTCGGGGACGCGATCACGTACACCTTCACGGTGACGAACACCGGGAACGTCACTCTCAAGGACGTCACCATCAAGGAGGGCGACTTCAGCGGTACGGGGAGCATGTCGGCCCCGGTCTGCTCGGACGGCGCGAAGTCCCTGGCGCCGGGCGCGTCGACCACGTGTACGGCGACGTACACGGTGACGCAGGCGGACGTGGACGCCGGGAAGATCACCAACTCGGCCACCTCGACCGGCGTACCTCCGCAGGGGGACACGCCCGTCACCTCGCCGCCCGGGACGAGCACGGTGACCGTGGACCAGAAGCCGGGGCTGAAGGTCGAGAAGACGGCCGACAAGTCGGACCTGGTGGTCGGGGAGACGGTGACGTACTCCTTCAAGGCGACGAACACCGGGAACGTCACGCTGAAGGACGTCGCCGTCAAGGAGGGCGACTTCAGCGGGACGGGGACGATGTCCGCGATCACGTGCCCGGACGGGGCGAAGTCGCTGGCGCCCGGCGCGTCGGTGACCTGCACGGCGACGTACGTCGTCACGCAGGCCGACGTGGACGCGGGCAAGCTCACCAACTCCGCGACGGCGACCGGCGTTCCGCCGAACACGACGACGCCGATCGAGTCGCCGCCCACGCCCTCCACGATCGACGGGACCCGGACGCCGGGCCTGAAGCTGGAGAAGTCGGCGGACCGTACGGACCTGGTCGTGGGCCAGACCGTCACCTACTCGTTCAAGGTCACCAACACCGGCAACGTCACGATGAAGGACGTGGCGGTGAAGGAAGGGGACTTCAGCGGTACGGGTGAGCTGTCGGAGATCACGTGCCCGGACGGTGCGAAGTCGCTGGCGCCGGGTGCGTCGGTGACCTGCACGGCGACGTACGTCGTCACGCAGGCGGACGTCGACGCGGGCAAGCTCACCAACTCGGCGACCCCTACGGGCACGCCTCCGGGTAGCACGACCCCGCAGGACTACCCCCCGGGTACTACGACCGTGACCGGTACTCCGGAGCCCGGTCTGAAGGTGGAGAAGAGCGCCGACAAGTCGGACCTGGTGGTCGGGGAGACGGTCACGTACTCCTTCAAGGCGACGAACACCGGGAACGTCACTCTCAAGGACGTCACCGTCAAGGAGGGCACCTTCAGCGGTACGGGGCAGCTCTCCCCGATCACGTGTCCGGACGGTGCGAAGTCGCTGGCGCCGGGTGCGTCGGTGACCTGTACGGCGACGTACGTCGTCACTCAGGCCGACGTGGACGCGGGCAAGGTGACCAACACGGCGACCGCGACCGGTGTTCCGCCGGGGACGGACACGCCGATCGAGTCGCCGCCGAGCCCGCCGAACACGATCACCGGTACTCCGGAGCCAGGTCTGAAGGTGGAGAAGAGCGCCGACAAGTCGGACCTGGTGGTCGGCGAGACGGTCACGTACTCCTTCAAGGCGACCAACACCGGGAACGTCACCCTGAAGAACGTGACCATCCAGGACGCCGACTTCAGCGGTACGGGGACGATGTCGGCGATCACGTGCCCGGACGGGGCGAAGTCGCTGGCGCCGGGTGCGTCGGTGACCTGCACGGCGACCTACGTCGTCACCCAGGCGGACGTGGACGCGGGCAAGCTGACCAACTCCGCGACCGGGACCGCCGTTCCGCCGGGTACCAACACGCCGACGTCCTCGCCGCCGGCGCCGCCGGTCACGATCACCGGGACGCACAAGCCCGGTCTGACGGTGGAAAAGACCGCCGACAAGAATGAGTTGGTGGCCGGCGAGACCATCACCTTCTCCTTCAAGGCGACCAACACCGGGAACGTGACGCTGACGAACGTCACCGTGCACGAGGGCGACTTCAACGGCACGGGCGTCCTGTCCGCGCCGACCTGTCCGGACGCCGCGAAGTCGCTGGCGCCGGGTGCGTCGGTGACCTGCACGGCGACCTACGTCGTCACCCAAGCCGACGTCGACGCGGGGCAGTTGGAGAACTCCGCGACCGTGACCGGCGAGCCGCCGCTCGGCGGGGACCCGATCACCTCGCCGCCGGGGACGACCAAGGTGCCGTCCGACGCGCGGCCGGGGCTGACGGTCGTGAAGTCGGCCGACAAGAACCGGCTCGTGGCGGGTGAGACGATCACCTACTCGTTCGTGGTGACCAACACCGGCAACGTCACGATGAAGGAAGTCGCCGTGCAGGAGGGCGAGTTCACTGGGTCGGGCACTCTGTCAGACGTCTCCTGCCCGGACGGGGCGAAGTCGCTGGCGCCGGGCGCGTCGGTGACGTGCACGGCGACGTACGAGGTCACGCAGGACGACGTCGACGCCGGGACCATCGACAACTCGGCCACCGGCACCGGGGTTCCGCCCGCCGGGCCGCCGTACACCTCGCCGCCCGGCAGGACCACGGTCCCCACGGACCCCAAGCCGGGCCTGTCGGTGACGAAGACGGCGTCGCCCGACCGCAAGGTGAAGGCCGGCGAGACGATCACGTACTCGTTCCTGCTGGCCAACACGGGCAACGTGACGCTGCTCGACGCGCGGCCCGTGGAAGGGGAGTTCACCGGCACCGGCAAGATCTCCCCGATCAACTGCCCCGACTCGGCGGCCAAGTTGATCCCCGGGCAGCGCGTCACCTGCACGGCCACCTACCAGGTGACCGAGGCGGACGCGAAGTCCAGCCGCATCACCAACGCGGCGACGGGAACGGCCCGCGTCCCCGGCGGCAACCCGCCGCCGCAGCCGCCGACTTCGACCGTCACGGTGACGACGGAGCCGCCGCCGACGCCGGAACTCCCGGAGACGGGTGAGGACTTCAGCCCGGTGCTGATCGGCCTCGCGGTGTCGCTGGCCGCGGCGGGTGGGGTGCTGCTGCTGGTGGTGCGGCGCCGACGCGGGTAGTGGTGACCGTGTGAGAAACGGGGCGTCCGCCGGTTGGCGGGCGCCCCGTTCGGCGTTGGGGGGAGGCGGGTTCAGAGGAGGTGGTCGGCTTTTCCGGCCTTGATTTCGAGGATGAGGGCGCGGAGTGCTTCGCGGGAGTCGGTGAGGGGGGTGTCTTCTTGTCCGGCGACGGCGATGTAGGCGTTGCCGGAGGTGTCGGTGCCGAGTCTGAAGCAGGCGGAGCCTTCCTGGCAGAACGGTTCTTCCCAGGTGATGTCGCTGTGCATGGTGGTCCTCAAAGTTCTCGGGCGACGGTGAGGATGAAGTCGCGCGAGGCGGCCGGTGGCAGTGCGGCGGAGTCCATCCAGGTCATATGTGCACGGTACTTCGCGAGTTGGGCGTCCGCGTCGGTGAATACGGGGCCGCTCGTGGAGTCCAGCTGCACGGTGTCGAGCTGGGGGACGGGGCCGTCCGCGTACGCCATGGTGTGCCCGGCTCCGGGGAAGTCGATCACGGTCATCGGGATGACGCGGACTTCGACGGTGTCGCGCTCGGACTGCTCGGCCAGGTAGATGAGTTGGTTCCTGGTGGCCTCGATGCTGCCGAAACGCATGCGCAGGGCGGCTTCGTGGATGTACGTGGTGAGGGAGAGCGGGGCGGGCCGGTCGAAGACCTGCTGCCGGGCCATGCGGTGGGCGACCCTCAGCTCGACCTCCAAGCGGCTGATGGGGATCAGCCCCGCGCCGAAGATGCCGCGTGCGTACTCCTCGGTCTGGAGGAGGCCCGGCGGGTGCATGAACTGGACCGCGCGAAGCCGCGTGGTGTGCCACTCCAACTCCGCGATGTCCAGCAGGCCGGCGGGCAGTGAACCCCGGTACTGCTCCCACCAGCCGCGCTCCTTGTGCTCGGCCATGGCGACCAGTGCGCTGACGTAATCCTCGTCCGTGCACTCGTAGTTGCAGGCGAGTGTGCGCACCCGGTCGGCAGAGAACGTGCGGATGCCCGACTCCATGTTGGACAGGCGGGTCCGGTCGATGCCGAGGAGTCCGGCCGCGTACTCGGTGGTGACGTCCGCCGCCATGCGCATCTTGCGCATCTCCATGCCCAAGCGCCTCTGCCGCTGGGTCGGCGTGTTCCTCGTGACCATGCTGCCCCTAACGCGCGTGTGATCGGCCCAAGTCTGCCGTGGGCAAGGTAGTCCAGTCCAACACGGGTGGGGTAATTATTCGAGAACCGATGGACAGTTAACGGAACAACTCCCTACATTCAGTCGTGGCTCGATCACAGAGCCGTCTCAATCCCCACGTGCCACAAGGGAGTTGCCGTGCCCATCGACATGCCCGGAGACGGGATCTGCCGGTCCCCCCGCCTCGGCCCCACCCAACTCGCCTTCATCCCCTGCCTCCCCACCGACCTCCGCTACAGCTTCACCCTCCCCGCCGACCTCCAGACCCCCGGCGTCGCCCGCCACGCCACCCGCGCCATCCTCAACGTCCACTCCCTCACCGCGATCACCGACGCCGCCGTCCAGACCGTCAGCGAACTCACCACCTGCGCCTGCCGGTTCACCCCCGGCAAGGAGATCTACCTCTCCCTCCGCTACCGCGAGGACGCCCTGTACGTCACCCTCTTCGACGACCACCCGCAGCACACCAACCGCCACCTCAAGTCCGCCTGTGAAGACCACCGTTGCACCTCGCTCGACCTCCTCGACCGCGTCATCGGCGCCTGCCGGGGCGACTGGGGCATCGGGCCCGCCAGCGCCTTCAATGGCGGCACGAAGATGTGGGCCACCCTGCCGAGGGAGGGGGCGGAGAGGTACTCGAAGGGGTGAGGGGGGTCACCGCCCCAGCACCACCGTCCCCGACGAACAGAACCACCCGCCCGTCCCCGAGGCCACCCCCAGCCGGGGCAAGTCCCCCTCCCGCCCCC
Organism: Streptomyces roseirectus; assembly: GCF_014489635.1. Classification (NCBI taxonomy): domain Bacteria; kingdom Bacillati; phylum Actinomycetota; class Actinomycetes; order Kitasatosporales; family Streptomycetaceae; genus Streptomyces; species Streptomyces roseirectus. The sequence goes on from NZ_CP060828.1 coordinate 5,502,395, forward strand.
GGACTTGCCTCGCGCCCGCCTCGCCTCGCAGTTGCCGGACCGCCTCGACCAGGAGGAACAGCCCCCGCATACCGGGGTGTTGGGCGGAGAGGCCGCCGCCGTCCGTGTTGACGGGCAACTCGCCGCCCTCGACGAGGAGCCGGCCCTTGTCGACGAAGGCGCCACCCTCACCCTTGGCGCAGAAGCCGAGGTCTTCGAGGGTCACCAGTGTCATATAGGTGAACGCGTCGTAGATCTCGGCGAAGTCGATCTCACCAGGGCCAACTCCCGCCCGCTCGAAGGCGATCCGGCCGCTCACCGCGGCCGGGGAGACCGTGAAGTCCGCCCACTCCGACATGCTCGCGTGCGAGACGTGCTCCCCGCTGCCCAGCACCCAGACGGGGGTCGAGCGGCAGTCCCGCACGTACTCCTCGGCCGCCAGCAGGATCGCGGCGCCGCCGTCCGAGCGGATGCAGCAGTGCAGCTTGGTGAAGGGGTCGGCGATCAACTCCCCGTCCAGGACGTCCGCTTCGGTGATCGGCGTCCGGAACATCGCCTCGGGGTTCAGGACGGCGTTCGCGCGGGCCTGGACCGCGACCGACGCCAACTGCTCGACGGTGGTGCCGAATTCGATCATGTGGCGCCGCGCGGCCATCGCGTACTTCGCGATCAGCGTGTGCCCGTACGGCACTTCGAACTGGCTCGGCCCCCGGCCGCCGAACGACAGCGTGCCGGTGCGCCGCCCCGCCCGCACGTCCGCCCGCGCCGTCGAACCGTAGGCGAGGAGGACGACGTCGGCGTGTCCGGCGGCGATCGCGTCGGCGGCGTGCGCGGCCATGACCTCCCACGTGGAGCCGCCGACGGACGTCGAGTCGACCCAAGTCGGCCGCAGGCCCAGGTAGTCGGCGACCTCGACCGGCGCGAGCGTGCCGAGTCCGGCGGACGCGAAGCCGTCGACCGCGCTCCGGTCCAGACCGGCGTCGGCCAGCGCGCGCCGGGCCGCCTGGGCGTGCAGGGCGTAGGGGGTCGTGTCGTCGAGGCGTCCGCAGTCGGAGAGGGCCGCGCCCACCACAGCTACCTTGCGCGTCATGAAATCTGACGGTACATCAGATCGGCTCTCTTCAATATGCGTCGGCACTTTGGTATGACGAGTCGTCAGATCCTGGACCCTGGGGGACCCGTGGACGCCAGCCTCACCGCCGAACAGCACGAGATCCGGCGCACCCTGCGCGAACTCCTCGGAAAACGCTGCGGCTCCGCCGAGCTGCGGGCGGCGGTCGAGACCCCCGCCGGACACGACCCCGCCCTCTGGGACGCCCTCGCCACCCAACTCGGCCTGCCCGGACTCGCCTTGCCGGACAAGTACGGCGGGGTCGGCTGCGGCACACTCGAACTCGCCCTCGCCGGAGAGGAATTGGGGCACGCGCTCGCACCGTCCCCGCTGCTCGCGACCTCCGTCCTCGCCGCCCCGCTGATCCTCGCCCTCGGCAGTGCCGCGCAACGCGAGGCCCACCTGCCCCGCATCGCCGCCGGACGGCTCACCGCCACCCTCGCCGCTCCCGTCGACGCCCTCGCCCTGACCTGCGGGAACGACGGCGACTGGGCCGGAGGCGGGCGCGCCGGGGGCGTCCAGGCCCGGACCCGTGACGGTGGCTGGCGGCTCTACGGGGAGGCCGTGCGCGTCCTCGACGGGCACAGCGCCGGGCTGCTGGTCGTCGCCGCGCACTGCGGCGGGTTCGCCCGGTCCCGGGTGCGGCTGTTCCTCGTCCACGGGGACGCGCCCGGCGTGACGCGGGTGCGGCATACCGCGGTTGACGTCACACGGCCACTCGGGCGCGTCCAACTGAGGGATGTTCCCGCCGAGTTGCTGGGGGACGACGTCGACGTCCTGGGTCCGCTCGCCTCGGCCGGGGAGGTGTTCGCGGCGCACCTCGCCTGCGAAGCCGTCGGCGCGGCCGGGCGCGTGCTGGAGATGACCGTCGAACACGTCAAGCGGCGCGAGCAGTTCGGACGTCCGATCGGGTCCTTCCAGGCCGTGCAGCACCGGCTCGCGGACGTCTACGTGCGGGTGCAGGCCGCGCGGTCGGCCGCGTACTACGCCGCATGGGCGGCCGGACGGGAGGCGGTTGGCGGACTCGCGCTCGCGCAGGCCCTCGACGCGCTGCGGCTCGCCGCCGCCGAGGGGATCCAACTGCACGGCGGCATCGGGTTCACGTGGGAGCACGACGCGCACCTGTACTTCAAGCGGGCCGCCGGCGACGAGGCGCTGTTCGGCCCGGCACACCGGCTGCGCGCGCACGCCGCCGACACCGCCCACGTCTTCACGGAAAAGGGAGTGACCGCGTGACCAGCTTCGGCGTCCGGATCGTCCAACGCGTCTCGTCCACACGGGTGTTCAGCCGAGTCGGCCCGCGCGTCATCCCCGCGCTCGACCGCGCCGTGCACCGGCTCAGCCGGGGCAAGGTGCTGCTGAGCGCGCAACTGCTGCCGGGCACGATCCTCACCTCGACCGGCGCCCGCAGCGGGCTCGCCCGCCGCACACCGCTCGCCTGCATGCCCGAGGGCGACGGGAGTTGGCTGCTCGTCGGCTCCAACTTCGGCCGCCCGGGGCATCCTTCGTGGACCGCCAACCTCATCGCCCACCCGAAGGCGTCGGTCAACTGGAAGGGCACCGAAATCCCGGTCACCGCCCGGCTGTTGACGGGCGCGGAACGGGACGCCGCATGGCGGGCGGCGCTCGCCTTCTGGCCGCCGTACGCGACGTACCAGGCGCGGATCGACCGCGAGATCCGCCTGTTCAGGGTCACGGCGTCGTGACGGCAACGGGCGATGGCCCACCCAGGTGAACCACCGCCCGCTGAGACAGGACGAGTCAGGTCTGCACGCCTACTTCGTCGGCTTCTTGCCGGTGATGCCGAGGTGCACCAACAGCGCCAGATTCGGCTTGAGTTCGGCCTGCTTCACGCCCCAGGTGGTGAAACCCTTCTGGTGCGAGGCGACGGCGGCCAGCATGGCGACGAGGGAACCGGCGACCGCCGCCGGGTTCACGTCCTTGTCGACCCTGCCCTTGGACTGCAACTCCGCGACCGTGTCCGCGAGGGAGTTGTTCACCGAGTTCAGGATCTTCATCCGGAGCTTGTAGAAACGCTTGTCGCCCTCGGCCGCCCCGAGATCGACCACCCGCAGGATCGCCTCGTTCTTCCGCCAGAACTCCAGGAAACCGTCCACGAGTTCCTGCGCGGTCTGCCAGCCGGCCTTGCCCACCCACGAGCGGCCCGCGAGGAGTTCGGTCAACCCCGCGCCCTCCGCCGCCATTTGCTCGGCGATCTCCAGGACGGCGCCCTCGACGTCCGGGAAGTACTGGTAGAAGGTCGCGGGCGAAGTACCCGCCTTCCGGGCCACGTCGATGACCTTGACGTCCCGGTAGGGAGAGGAGCTGAGCATCTCGCTGAGGCAGTCCAGCAGCTTCTGCCGCGTGGCCTGCCCACGCCGACCGGCTACGCGGCCGTCGACGGTACGCACTTGTCCTGTCATGCCGTCAGCTTACCGAGGGGTGATCGGAGCGCGATTCGGCCGATCCAAATGGGGTGCGACCCGCTCCCGGGGAGGGTCCCGCTGGTCTGCGCGGTGCGGGCCGCGCCGTTACTTTGGGCGCATGGCCGAAAACAGGGCATCGGGGTACGGAGAGGGTGGCGCCGCGGGCGCCTTCGGTGAGGGCGTCCCCTGCTGGGTCGACGCCCAGCTCGGCGACCTCGACGCGGGGAAACGTTTCTACGGTGAGCTCTTCGGGTGGACCTTCACCGAGCCCGACGACCCCGGGATGGCCCACGGCGGCGCCCTGTGGGCGCTCAAGGACGGCCGTCCGGTCGCCGCCCTCACTCCCAAGTCCGACGGACGTATGCCCACCGTCTGGACGGTCTACTTCGCCGCCCCCGACATCCGCCGTACCACGGGGCGCATCATCGCCGTCGGCGGGCAGGTCGTCATGGCCCCCTTCCCCGTCGGGCGGCTCGGCACCGCCGCCCTGGTCACCGACCCCGAGGGGGCCGTGTTCGGCCTCTGGCAGGCCGGGCGCCACGCCGGCTTCGGGGCCCGTCACACCCCTAGTACTTTCGTCTGGGCCGAGCTGTACGCCCGGGACATCGAGACCGTGAACTCCTTCTACGGCGGGCTCTTCCACGAGGCCCTGTTCGGCCCCGACGCCCGCCCCGACTTCGGCCGGGCCCCCGTCTCCGACGTCTTCCCCGCCGAGATGCCCCCGCACTTCGTCGTCCACTTCGGGGTCGAGGACTGCGCCGTCGCCGTCCGGACCGTCGTCCGGCTCGGCGGGCGGGTCCAGGCGGGGCCGTTCCCGACGTCCTACGGGGTCGCCGCCGTCGTGTCGGACAATCAAGGGGCGTCGTTCGCGTTGTTGCAGCGGTGAGAGTCGCGGTTTCGGCACTTTCGGCGTCGGATCAGGGGTGTCTCGGGGGTACGACAGGGTCGAAACCTGCGGGTTACCACCGTTGGACCAGCCTTGATCCGGAGGAATTGTTCCGATAGATGGATTGACGCCCCATTTTTCACCGGGTTCGCAACCGGCCGCCCGGCCAGGAAGAATCAGGGGTGCGTGCCGCCATGGCGGTGCGGTGGTGAGACGCTGCACGGGGTCGCGTGGAAACGTGGCTAGCGCGGCCCGTACGGGGAGGTGGCAGGCAAGTGGTGGATCAGCTGACGCAGCACGATCCGCGGCGGATCGGGCCGTTCGAGGTGCTGGGACGGCTGGGGGCCGGCGGCATGGGGCTGGTCTATCTGGCGCGCTCCGCGTCGGGCCGGCGCGTGGCGATCAAGACGGTGCGCACCGAGCTGGCCGAGGACCAGCTCTTCCGCGTGCGCTTCACGCGCGAGGTCGAGGCGGCGCGCGCCGTCAGCGGCTTCTACACGGCGGCCGTCGTCGACGCGGACCCGCGCGCGGCCGTGCCGTGGCTGGCGACCGCGTACGTTCCCGCGCCCTCCCTCGAAGAGATAGTGAACGACTGCGGGCCGCTGCCGGCCCAGGCGGTGCGATGGCTGGCGGCCGGCGTCGCGGAGGCGCTTCAGTCCATCCACGGGGCGGGGCTCGTGCACCGCGACCTCAAGCCGTCCAACGTCCTCGTCGTCGAGGACGGCCCCCGGGTGATCGACTTCGGTATCGCCTCCGGGGTCTCCAACACCCGTCTGACCATGACGAACGTGGCCGTGGGCACCCCCGCGTACATGTCGCCGGAGCAGGCGAAGGACTCGCGCAGCGTGACCGGGGCGAGCGACGTGTTCTCGCTCGGGTCGATGCTCGTCTTCGCCGCGACCGGGCATCCGCCGTTCCACGGCGCGAACCCGGTCGAGACCGTCTTCATGCTGCTGCGGGAGGGCCCTGACCTGGAGGGACTGCCGGACGAGCTGCGGCCCCTCATCGAGTCGTGCATGCAGATGGAGGCCACGGCCCGGCCCAACCCGGCCGACCTCCAGGCGCAGCTCGCGCCGCACCTGTTCGGGTCCGGGTCCGACGACAGCGGGACGGCCTCGGCCTGGCTGCCGGAGAAGGCCGTCACGATGATCGAGACCCGTAGGGGCGGACGGCCGCCCAGACCGGCGGGTGGCGGGTCCGGGCGGGGCGGGGTCAACCTGTCGTCGCGGCCGGCGCTGCCGCCTCCGCCGTCGCACGATCCCGTAGTACCCGCAGGACCCGTAGGGGGCGCCGGGGGTGCTGGGGGTCCCGGGGGTGCCGCGGGGCCCGCCAGGGGACCCGTAGCCCCCGTAGTACCCCCGAGGCCCGCCGGACCCGCGCCGTTCCCCGCGCCGGTCGGCAGCCCCGACACCGGACCCGTACGACTCGCGGGGGCCCCGGTCCCCATCGGACCCGGCCCGCGCATCTCCGACATCCGGGCGACCGCCGCCGTCCGCGCCCCCGTGCCCGACCCGGGCCTCACGGGGTCCTGGACGCGGGTACGGCCCGGCGCGGCCGGAGCCGCCGGGGCCAATGGGGTGGATCCCGTAGGGGCGGCCCCCGGGGCCGGTGGAGTGACCGGCGCGCCCGCGCTGCCCGCCCCGCCCTCGGAGGCGCCGCCCGGCTGGCGGCCGTGGCGGTTCCGCATGTCGAACGACGTGTGGGGGACGCCCGAGGTCGACGGCGACCTCGTGTACGTCACCTCCTTCGAGGTGCACGCGCTGGACGTCGCTACCGGCCGGCGCCGGTTCAAGACGCGCGACGTCGCCTGGTCGATGGCCGTCGCGGACGGCCGCGTCCACGCCTCCGACGGGCCGACCCTCTTCGCCCTCGACGCCCGCGAGGGCGGTGACCTGTGGCGGCTGCCCGCCGACGCCTGGGTGTACTCCCTCAAGGCCGAGCGCGGCACCATCGTCACCGGCACGCGCGGCGGCGGGGTGCAGGGCTGGGAGGCGTCCAACGGGCAGAAGCTGTGGGAGATCGGCGGCTGCCAGACCGACTTCGAGGCGCCCGAGGCCGGGCCCGTGCTGCACGACGGCACCGTGTACGTCTGGCAGGACGCCCGGCTGCGCGCCCTGGAGGCCCGTACGGGTGACGAACGCTGGTCGTACCCCATCGGCGACGCGGCCTCCTGCGGGGGCGTACCCGTACGGGTAACCCCCGCGGGGGACGGGAACGTGTACGTCTCCGCGGGTACGCGGGTGCTGTCGATCGACATCGCGACGGGGATGGTGCGCTGGCACTTCGAGGCGCCGGCCGCGTTCCTGTCGCCGCCCGCCTTCGTGCCGGGACCCGCGGTCACCGGGGGCGGGGTCTACCTCGCCGACTACCTCGGGACCGTCTACGCGCTGGACGCGGCCGACGGGCGTGACCGGTGGCGGATCGCCACCGAGGCGCGGTCGTCCATCGACCCCGTGCTGGTGGCGGCCGGGCACGTGCACGTGGGGAGCGGGAAGGGGCTCTACACGCTCGACGCCGTGACCGGGACGCCCAAGTGGCGGTTCCAGGCCGGCGGGGACATCGTCGGGTCGCCCGCCGTCGCCGAGGGGCGGATCCACTTCGGGTCCACCGACTGCCTGCTCTACACGCTCAAGGCCGACGACGGTCGGCTGCGGTGGAAGCTCGCGACCGGCGGGGAGATCACTGGCTCTCCGGTCGTACGGGACGGGGTCGTGTACGCGTGCAGCAAGGACCGGTGCGTGTACGCGCTGGACGCGGAGAAGGGGACGGGGACGGCTCGGCCGGCGTAGGGGTCGGCGGGCGGTGGTCGGTGAGCGGCGGTCGGTGGGCGGCGGTCGGTGGGGCCGGGCCGGTATGACGGGGCCTGGCCCTCGGGTACTACGGGTATTACGGGCCGTGCAGCCCCGTCGTGGGCTGGTGACATGGTCGTGACAGGGATTCCCTAGGGTGGGGGCATGCGACGACGGGGGCACATCTTCAGGCTGACGGCTGTCTCGACGCTGGTCGTGCTCGCGCTCACGGGGTTCTCCAGTGGACGCGGGCACGGGAGCGGGAGCCACAGCGGGGGCGGCGGTGGCGGGTGCAGCAGCTCGCGCCAGGACCACGACAGCTCGTCGTCGACGTCGGGCGGCTCGTCCGGGGGCTCGCACTACCGGGACTACGACGATGACGACAGCACCGGCTCGACGGGCGGCGGTTCGTCGAGCAGCGGCTCGTCCACGCGCACGAGCGTCGTGCAGGACGCCCGCGTCAGCCTCGTCGAGTGCGCGACCCGGAAGAAGCCGTACGCGACCGTGAAGATCACCAACCCCAACTCGACGCTCGACCGGTTCGAGATCACCGTCCGGTTCCTCGACGCGAGCGGGGCGGTGGTCGCCGCGCCGCTGACGAACGAACTCGTGAGCGGCCGGAAGACGGAGGACGTGCGGATCCTCGTCGGTGACGCCGCCCTCGCCGCGAAGGTGGCCCGCTGCGAGGTCCGGGCCACCGCCCCGGCGGTCTGAACTACGCCTGCTCGTCCCGCAGTTCGCTCAGGAACTCCACGAGCAGCCGGTTCACCTCGGCGGGCCGCTCCTGCTGGGTCCAGTGACCGCAGCCCGGCAGGACGACCGGCGGACGCCGCAGCCCCGGCACCAACTTCGGGAGGTTCGCGATGAGTTCGGGCGCGCCGGGGAAGTAGGCGACGGGATCGCGGTCGCCGTACGCGAAGAGCGCGGGCACCGTGATGGACGCGCCCGCGAACGCGGCGGTCAACTCCCAGTTGCGGTCCAGGTTCCGGTACCAGTTGAGGCCGCCGGTGAACCCCTCGGCGAAGCCCTTCGCCAGCTCGTCGAGGTCGAACTCGGTGAACCAGTCCGGCTGTTCAGTGGGCGCCGCAAGCTGCTCCAGCCACGCGGTGCCGGGCTCGATGAGGGCCTGGTGGATGCCGGGCTCGCCCGGGGCGTCACCGGAGAGCGCGTACACGAAACGCCGCAGCGTGGCCTTCGGGTCCCGCCCGAACTCCTCGTCCGCCACCCCGACTTGGTTGAAGTACGTCCAGTAGAAGCGGCCCGCGTACGCCGCCTTCACCAGCTCCAGAGGCGGGTGCTCGCCGCGCGGCGCCGGGGCGACGCTGAGCCCGGCGACACCGCGCACGACATCCGGCCGCAGCAGCGCCGTGTGCCAGGCGACCGGCGCGCCCCAGTCGTGGCCGACGACGAACGCCGTCTGCTCGCCGAGCGCGTGGATCAGCCCGACCACGTCCCCGACCAGGTGCAGGATGCTGTACGCGGTGACGTCGGACGGGCGGTCCGAGGCGCTGTAGCCGCGCTGGTCCGGGGCGACGACGCGGAAGCCGGCCTCGACGAGCGGGGCGAACTGGTGTCGCCAGGAGTGCCAGGACTCCGGGAAGCCGTGCAGCAGGACCACCAGCGGGCCCTCGCCGGCCTCGGCGATGTGGAGGTTGACGCCGTTCGTCTCTATGGTGCGGTGCTGGATCATGAGGCTCAGTTTATGGGCGCGTTCCCGACCGGAAATCGGTTCCTTTTCAGCGGATTCGGAAATTCTGGGTTCTTTTTGTGAAAAGTTGATTCTGTCGGTCGGCCGGGAGATTTCCCAGCGCTATCAGGTGCGGGGCCTGCGCGAAACCGTGCGCCAGCGCCGCCTCCCGCGCCGACCACAGCGCCCGCACCGTCCCCTGCACGCCCTCCGGCGGATATCCGGCGAGCACCCGCGCCCGCTCGACGGCGATACCCAACGCCCCACCCGTATCGGTGAGTTCGGAGATGAGGCCCACCTCGTACGCGCGGCGCGCGGAGACCCGTTCCGCCGTGCCCATCAGCATCATCCGCGCGACCTCGCCGTACGGCATCCGCTGCGCCATCAGCACCGACTCGTACGCGCTGACCATTCCGTACGTGGTGTGCGGGTCGAAGAACTGCGCGCTCTCGCCGGCCACGACGAACTCGCTCTCGCCCAGCAGGTAGAAAGCGCCACCGCACGCCATTCCCTCGACGGCGGCGATCACCGGTTTCCACAGGTCGTTGGATTTGGGGCCGATGCGTAGAAGCGGATCGTCCTGCATATAGGGGGAGTTGGGCTGTGGTACGACGGCGTCGCGGTCGAGGCCGGTGCAGAAGGCGCGGGTGCCGGTGGCGGTGAGGGCGATCGCACGGACGGTGTCGTCGAAGCGCAACGCCCGCCAGATCCCCGTCAGCTGACGTGCCGTCGGCAGATCGATCGCGTTGAGTTTCTCCGGGCGGTCGAGCGTGACGACCGCGACACCGGACTCCTTGTCGGTGTCGAGGCGGGCGGTCATACCAGCGTCCACTGGGGGAGGCCGTCGGCCGGGAACACCGCCTGGACGCGCGCGCCGATCCGGATCCGGTTCGGATCAAGGGAGTTGAGCGGGGCGCCGGGGTGGGTGACGACGTTGCCGACCAGGCGGACGCGGGGGGCGTCGTCGAGTTCGACGAGGACGACGTTGTAGGGGGCCTGGGCGGCGTAGTCGGGCAGGAGGGGCGGGTGGGGGAGGACGTACGACCAGATGCGGCCCCGTCCCGAGGTGAGCCGCCAATCCGACGCGAACGAACGGCAGTTCGGGCAGCAGGGGCGGGGCGGGAAACGGGGCTCGGCGCACCGCGCGCAGGTCTGGACGCGGAGTTCGCCCTGCGCCGCGTACTCCCAGAAGGGGGCGCCGTCGGTGTCGTGGAGCGGGGTCAGCATGGGCAGGTCCCTCAACTCGTAGGCAGGTCGGCCGGGTTGGCTGTTCACGTCCTCAGCAGCAGGGCGGAGGTGGGGACGCCCTCGCCCGCCGTGACGAGGCAGGTCGCGGCGCCGGGGACCTGGGCGGTGCTGGTGCCCCTGAGCTGCTTCACGCCCTCGTTGATGAGGTTGAAGCCGTGCACGTACGCCTCCGACAGGCCGCCGCCGCCCGTGTTGACCGGCAGCCGGCCGCCGAGTTCCAGCGCGCCGCCCTCGGTGAACGGGCCGCCCTCGCCGCGCCCGCAGAAGCCGTACCCCTCCAGGGAGAGGGGGACCAGCGGCGTGAACGCGTCGTAGATCTGGGCCACATGGACGTCCGCCGGGGTGAAGTCGGCCTGTTTCCACAGGTGTCGAGCGGTCGCCCAGGAAGGTCCGGTGAGCGGGTCGTCGTTCCAGTAGTTGACCATGCCGTGGTGCTGGGCGGGCAGGCCCTGGGCGGCGGAGTGGATGTAGACCGGCCTGCGGCGGCAGTCGCGGGCGCGCTCCGCCGAGACGACGACGCAGGCCAACGCCCCGTCCGTCTCCAGGCAGTTGTCGAACAGGCAGAGGGGTTCGCTGATCCAGCGCGAGGTCATGTACATCTCGCGGGTGAGCGGGCGGTCGTACATGATCGCCGCCGGGTTCTGGTTGGCGCGGTTGCGGCAGGCGAGGGCGACGTTGAAGAGGTGGTCGCGGGTCGTGCCGTACTCGTGCATGTGGCGGCGGGCCAGCATCGCGATCTCGTCGGCGGGGCGCAGCAGGCCGAAGGGGCGCGTCCACTGGGCGGGTGTGGGGAGTTGGGCCGTCGTGTTCGTCCACGGGCGCGGGCCGCTGCCGCGTTTGCGTGAGCGCCAGGCGACGCCGACGCTCGCCTGGCCGGCGGCGATCGCGGTGGCGAGGTGGGCGACGGTCGCGCACGAACCTCCGCCGCCGTAGGGTGACTTGGCGAAGAAGGTCAGGTCGCCGAAGCCGACCGCCTTCGCGAGTTCGACCTCGTCCGTCTCCTCCATCGTGTACGAGGCGAGGGCGTCCACCTCGGCGGGGGAGATCCCCGCGTCGTCCAGCGCGGCGAGGACCGCGCGGCAGGCGAGGGTGCGTTCGTCCTCCGGGAGGTGCTTGGCGAAGGCCGTCTGGCCTATGCCGACGATGGCTGTCGCGTCCTTGATTCCGGCCATGTCCCCCTCCCGGGCAGGCTGCTGACAGTGCGTCAGATTACCGCTAATCTGACGGGTCGTCAGCTCCTGTCTCCCGTCTCATCGGAGGCCGTTCATGTGGCAGAGCATTCCCGAGCTGGTGCGTTGGTCGGCCGAGAAGTACGGGGAGGCCGAGGCCGTGGTCGACGGGCGGGTCCGGGTCTCCTACCGGGAGCTCGGGCGGCGGGTGGAGCGGGCGGCGGCGGCCTGCGCCGCGACGGGGCTGCGGGCCGGGGACCGGGTGGGGATCTGGGCGCCGAACTCGCTGGAGTGGATCGTCGCGGCGCTCGGGGCGGTGTCGGCGGGGGGTGTGCTGGTGCCGCTCAACACGCGCTTCAAGGGGGCCGAGGCGGCGGACGTGCTGCGGCGCAGCGGGGCACGGCTGCTGTTCGTGACGGGGACGTTCCTGGGGACGTCGTACGTCGCGTCCCTGCGGAGGGCGGCGGGGGAGGGGGCGGGGACGGGGCCGCTGCCGGGGCTGCCGGAGCTGCGGGACGTCGTGGTGCTGGCGGAGGACGCGCCGGAGGGGTTCCGGGCGTGGGGGGAGTTCCTGGCGGGCGGGGAGGGGGCGGCCGGGGGGCTTACGGGTATGACGGGTCCCGGCGGGGGCGCCGGAAGTACTACGGGTACTACAGGTCCCGGCGATGCCCCCGGAGGTACTACGGGTACTACGGGTTCCGGCGGGGGCGCCGGAGGTACTACGGGTATTACGGGCTCCTCCCCCTCCGACATCATCTTCACCTCAGGTACTACGGGTAGCCCCAAGGGTGCCGTCATCACCCACGAGCAGACCCTCCGGGGCTACGACGCGTGGAGCGAGCTCGCGGGGCTGCGGGAGGGGGACCGGTACCTCGTCGTGAACCCCTTCTTCCACACGTTCGGCTACAAGGCCGGGGTGATCGCCTGCCTGACGCGGGGCGCGACGATCATTCCGCAGCCGGTGTTCGACGTGACGACCGCGCTGGCGAACATCGCGGCGGAGCGCGTCACCGTCCTGCCCGGCCCGCCCACGCTCCACCAGTCCCTGCTGGACCACCCCGCGCGGGCGTCGTACGACCTGTCGTCGCTGCGGCTGGTGGTGACCGGCGCGGCCGTCGTCCCGCTGCGGCTCGTGGAGCGGCTGCGCGACGAGCTGGGCGTCGCGACGGTGCTGACCGCGTACGGGCTCTCCGAGGCGAGCGGCATCGTCACGATGTGCCGGCGCGGCGACAGCCCGGAGGTGATCGCGACGACGTCGGGCCGCGCGATCCCCGGCACGGAGGTCAGGGTGGCGGACGCGGCGGGTGCCGCGCTGCCGCCGGGCGAGCCGGGGGAGGTGCTGGTACGGGGCTTCAACGTCATGCGCGGGTACTACGGGGACGACAGGGCGACCCGGGAGGTGATCACCCCGGACGGCTGGCTGCGTACCGGAGACGTAGGGGTCCTGGACGAGGCCGGCAATTTGCGGATCACCGACCGGATCAAGGACATGTTCATCGTGGGTGGTTTCAACGCCTACCCGGCCGAGATAGAGCAGATCCTGGGGCTGCATCCGGCCGTCGCGGACGTCGCCGTCGTCGGCATACCGGACGCCCGCCTTGGAGAGGTCGGCAAGGCGTACGTCGTGCGGCGGGCGGGTTCTGTGACGACCGGGGACGATCTGATCGCCTGGGCGAGGCGTGAGATGGCGAACTACAAGGTGCCCCGACTTGTCGAGTTCGTGGGCGAGTTGCCCCGGAATGCGAGCGGGAAAGTGGTCAAGGGGCTGTTGCGGACCTGAGGGGAGAAGTTGCCGGAAACCGTCGCTCCCGCAACCGCCGTGCTCCCTGGTGGCGTGAAGGGTGCGTGAGGGAGGTGTGCACTCCCGCGTGCCGCCGTGTGATCGGTGCTTCCTGTTGCTGACGCGTCAGGTGTCAGCAAGGCAAACTGAGCAGGTCAACAGGGAGCGCCCAGGGAGACCTTGATGGACGACCGAGTACCGCGCGTGCCGGGACAGGGGCGCCGCGACCCCTCGGACGACGAGGACGCGGCGAGTCTGAGGTTCGGTGTGCTCGGGCCGGTACGGGCGTGGCGGGACGACGGCCCGCTGCCCACCGGTTCGCCCCAACAGCGCGCTGTGCTCGCGACGTTGCTGCTGCGCGAGGGCCGGACGGTGACCCCGGGTGAACTGATCGACGCGCTGTGGGGCGAGGATCCGCCGTCGCAGGCGCTGGCAGCGCTGCGGACGTACGTGTCCCGGCTGCGGAAGGTGCTGTCGTCGCGCATGCTGGTCAGCGAGGCCGGGGGCTACGCACTGCGGGACCCGGACGGCGCCGTCGCGCTCGACCTCACGGCGGCACAGGCGCTGTCCGAGGACGCGGAGAAGGCGTGGGCGTCCGGCGATGTCCGGGCCGCGCGCGACCGGTTGAACCACGCGCTCGGCCTGTGGGAGGGCGAGGCGCTGGCGGGGGTGCCGGGACCGTACGCGGAGGCGCAGCGCGTCCGCCTGGAGGAGTGGCGGCTCAAACTCATCGAGAACCGGCTCGACCTGGACCTGGAGCTGGGCAGACACGCCGAAGCCGTCTCGGAGTTGACCTCCCTCACCGCCGAACACCCCCTCAGAGAGCGGCTGCGCGAGCTGCTGATGCTCGCGCTGTACCGAAGTGGCCGTCAGGCGGAGGCACTCGCCGTGTACGCCGACACGCGCCGCCTCCTCGCCGAGGAGCTGGGCGTCGACCCCCGCCCCGGCCTGCGCGACCTCCAGGAACGCATCCTGCGCGCCGACCCCGCGCTCGCCGAACCCGAGGCACCGGCCGCCGAAGCCCCCGTCGTACGTATTCTGCCCGCTCAACTCCCCGCTTCGGTACCGGATTTCACCGGGCGCGAGACGCTGGCCCGGGAACTGGGCGAGGCGTTGGTGGCGGAGTCCGGCGCCGAGCAGCGGGTGATGGCCGTCTCTGCGGTCGCCGGGATCGGCGGCGTGGGCAAGACGACGCTCGCCGTGCACGTCGCCCACCAGGCCCGATCCGCCTTCCCCGACGGGCAGTTGTACGTCGACCTGCAAGGCGCGAGCTCGCGTCCCGCCGACCCGCAGGCCGTCCTCGGCGCGTTCCTGCGCGCCCTCGGTACCGCCGACCCGGCGATCCCCGACTCGCTCCAGGAGCGCGCGGCGCTGTTCCGCACGCTGCTGGACGGCCGCCGGGTCCTCGTCCTGCTCGACAACGCCCGGGACGCCGCCCAGGTACGGCCGTTGCTGCCGGGCACGGCCGGCTGCGCGGCGCTGGTGACCTCGCGCACGCGGATGGTGGACGTCGCCGGGGCGCACCTGATCGACCTCGACGTGATGGCTCCGCACGAGGCGCTGGACCTCTTCACGCGCATCGTCGGCGCCGAACGCGTCGCGTCCGAACGGGAGTCGGCGCTCGACGTCGTCGCGGCGTGCGGTTTCCTGCCGCTCGCGATCCGTATCGCCGCCTCCCGGCTCGCCGCCCGGCGCACCTGGACCGTGTCGGTGCTCGCGGACAAACTCGCCGACGAGAGACGCAGGTTGGACGAACTCCAGGCGGGCGACCTCGCCGTGAAGGCCACTTTCGAGCTGGGCTACGGGCAGTTGGAGCCCGCGCAGGCCCGCGCCTTCCGTCTCCTCGGCCTCGCCGACGGCCCCGACATCTCGCTGGCCGCCGCCGCGGCCGTCCTCGACCTCCCGGCGGACGACACCGAGGACCTGCTGGAATCCCTCGTCGACACCTCGCTCCTGGAGTCGGCGGCGCCCGGCCGCTACCGCTTCCACGACCTGGTCCGGCTCTACGCGCGGGCATGCGCGGAACGTGACCAACTCCCCGCGAGCGAACGGGAGTCGGCGCTCGCCCGGCTGCTGGACTTCTACCTCGCGACGGCCGCCGGGGTGTACGCGATCGAGCGGCCCGGCGACCGGCTGGTGGAACAGCTGGAGCAAACCGCCTACCCCGGGCTGAAGTTCGGGGACCGGCACGACGCGCAGGACTGGCTGTACGCCGAGGCGGGCGCGCTGCTGTCCTGCGTACGCCAGTCCATCGGCGACGGCAGACTGCGCCGCGCGGTCGACCTGCTGTGGGTCGCGAAGGACCTCGCGGAGTCCGGGGCCAACGCCCGCGAGTACGAGGTGGCCGCCAACGAGGCTCTGCAGCAAGCCCGTTCGGCCGACGACCGGCACGCGCACGGCCGGGCGCTGATCACCCTCACGGACGTCCATCTCGTCGCCGGCCGCTTCGACCGGGCCGACGCCGCGGCCGTCGAGGCGCTGCGGGTCACCGACGACGCCGACGACCCCGTCCCGCGCTGCTGGGCGCCCAACACCCGGGGAATCATCGCCCTTTACCAGGGGCGGCACGCGGAGGGCGAGCGGCATCTCACGGTCGCGTTCGACAACTTCCGCGCCAACAAGAACCGGGCGGGCGAGGCGAGCGTCCTGTGCAACCTCTCCCGCATCCACCTCGCGACCGGCCGCGTCGACAGCGCGGTGACGCTGGCGCACCAGGGCATCGGCATCTACGACGAGACCGGCAACGCCCTGCGCGGCGCCAACGGCCGGTACGCGCTGGGGCTCGCGCTCACCGAGAGCGGGCTGCTGACCACCGCCGCCGAGATCCTGCGGGACGCGCTCGACGTCTTCCGCGACAGCCGCCAGCGCCTGTGGGAGGGCATGACGCTGTTCCGGCTCGCCGAGGTCGACCTCGCCGCCCACCGGCCCGCGCAGGCCGCCGCCCACGCCGACCTCGCGCTGACCGTGCTGCGCGGCATCGGCGGCGAGTGGCGCCGGGGCCTGGTCCTCACGGTCCTCGGCCGCGCCCTCAGCGGACTCGGGCAGGCCGGCCGCGCACACGTCTGCTGGACCGAGGCTCTGGGGATCTACGAGGAGCTGCGGGCGCCGGAGGCGGAGGAGGTACGGGGGCTGCTGGACCTGTCGGCGGTGGTGTAGGGGTACTACGGGACGCCTCCCTCGCCGGGGTACTACGGGGTGCCCCCTGAGGGTTCCCCCTGAGAGATGCCCCTGGCATATGGAACCGGACGTTCATAGAACGTTTATCGCCCCCTGACATGCTCTTACCAACGAACGGCCGGACCGGGGGGAACGGCCGGAGTCGTTGAGAGCCCGTCCGGCGACACACGGGGGAGTAGCCGGACGGGCGTTCCATCCACGGGGGACTCCATGGGGGGCGTGGGGGGAACGGCCGCGGTGGCACGGAGGGGGCGCCGCCGCGGCCGAAGGGACCCTTTGCCGCACCAGTAGCTGACGCACCGTCAGATCGGCGCTACCGTGACCGACATGGAGAACACGACAGAGTTCCCGCTGATCATCTCCGTCGACGACCACACCGTCGAACCCGCGCGGGTCTGGCAGGACCGGCTCCCGAAGAAGTTCCTCGACACCGGCCCGAGAGTCGTCCGGGCGCCGCTGAAGGAAATGACCTTTCTGGGCGGGCACTTCAAGCCCGTGATGGGTGAGAAGGGCGACGAGGGCCCGCTCGGCGACTGGTGGCTCTTCGAGAACCTGCGCCGCCCGCTCACCCGCCTCGACACCGCCGTCGGGTTCAGCCGCGACGAGATCCGCCTAGAGGTCATCACCTACGACCAGATGCGGCCCGGCTCCTACGACGTGCCCGAGCGGCTGACCGACATGGACGTCAACCACGTCCGGTCGGCGGTGTGTTTCCCCACCTTCCCGAGGTTCTGCGGCCAGACCTTCACCGAGGCGAGCGACCGTGAACTCGGGCTGCTGTGCGTCCGGGCGTACAACGACTGGATGGTGGAGGAGTGGTGCGGCCCGCAGGCGCGCGGCCGGCTGATCCCGCTCACCCTGATCCCGTTGTGGGACGCCGAGTTGGCCGCCGCCGAGGTCCGCCGCAACGCCGCACGGGGCGTGCGCGCCGTCGCGTTCTCCGAGATCCCGCCCCACCTCGGCCTGCCGTCCGTGCACTCCGACGCCTGGGACCCCTTCCTCGCCGCGTGCGACGAGACCGGCACCGTCATCGCCATGCACATCGGCTCCAGCAGCCGCATGCCGTCCACCTCCAAGGACGCGCCCCCGGCGGTCGGTTCGACCATCACCTTCGCCAACTGCTGCTTCTCCATGGTCGATTGGCTGATGAGCGGTAAGTTCGAACGCTTCCCGAACCTCAAAGTCATGTACGCCGAGGGCCAGATCGGCTGGATCCCCTACATCCTGGAGCGCGCCGACGTGGTGTGGGAGGAGAACCGCGGCTGGGGCGGCGTCGCCGACAAGGTGCACCGGCCGCCGTCCGAACTCTTCGCCGACCACGTCTACGGCTGCTTCTTCGACGACGCCTTCGGGCTGCGCAACCTCGACGCGATCGGCGTCGGCAACGTCCTCTACGAGACCGACTACCCCCACTCCGACTCGACTTGGCCCAAGTCGCGCGAGGTCGGCGAGGCCCAGATGGGCCACCTCGACGCCGACACCGTCGACCGCATCGTCCGCCGCAACGCCATCGACCTGCTCGGCCTGACCGCCGACGGCCTCTGGCCGGGCCCGAGATGACCCGCCGCCTCGCCTACGGCATCCAGCTCCCCGTCCAGTCCCAGAGCCGCATCTACGTCGAACCCTGGGAACTCGACGCCGGAGCGGCCGAGTTGACGGCCGTGGCGCGCGCGGCGGACGAGGCGGGGTTCGCGTACGTCGCCTGCTGCGACCACGTCGCGATCCCGCGCCGCCTCGCGGACGCCATGGGCACCGTCTGGTACGACCCCGTCGCCACCCTCGCCCACCTCGCCGCCGTCACCACCCGCGTGCGCCTGCTCAGCCATGTCGCGGTCGCCGCGCTGCGCCATCCGCTGCTCACCGCCAAGCAGTACGCGACCGTCGACCACCTCTCGGGCGGCCGGCTGATCCTCGGTGTCGGAGCGGGCCACGTCCAGGAGGAGTTCGCGGCCCTCGGCGTCGACTTCGCCCGCCGGGGAGCCGTCCTGGACGAGACCCTGGACGCCCTGCGCGCGGCTCTGGGGCCGGACGAATTCGTCAGCCACCAGGGCGAGTTGTACGCCTACGAGGACCTGGGCCAGCGCCCCCGCCCCGTCCAGGCGCACGTACCCGTCTGGGTCGGCGGCTCCTCGCCCGCCGCCGTCCGCCGCGCCGCCCTCAAGGGCGACGGCTGGCTGCCGCAGGGCGATCCGCGCGACCGGCTGCCCGCCCAGATCGAGACGATCCGGCAACTCCGGTCGCACGACGGTGAGTTCACCGTCGGGGCCATCGCCGAACCGCTGTACGTCGGGGAGCCCGGCTGGGACGTCGGACGCCGTACGCTCACCGGAAGGCCCGAGGCGCTGGCCGACTCACTGGGCGAGTACGCCGAGTTGGGGGTGGACCAGATCCAAGTCAGGTTCAGAAGCAGGTCCGTTGACGAACTCACCGACCAGATGGGGATGTTCGGCACGGAGGTGGCGCCGCTCCTCACGTCTGTGAGGCAGCTCTCTTGAATCTTTGAACATGTCCACGCCGGGCTGCGTATGTACGAACGTACGGACGTCGCGGTTCCGGCGGAAGGACCCCCCGCAGTGAGATCCTCCGAAAGGCTCTCCGTAGCACTGGCCTGCGCGGACGGCACCAGCTGGCCGCACGCCGACTGGCCCGCGCCGGACGACTCGTACGTGGGCCGGGTCTGGCAAGTGGCCCCGCCCTACCGTACGTTGGCCGCCGTCCCGCTCGACGTCGTCCTGCTGAACTGTGTCGAACCCGCCCACGCCCTGCCGGAGTTGACCGGTGCCCTCGCCGGGCGCGGCATCCCGGTGATCGTGGTGAGCGGGCGGCGGGACGTCGAGACGGTCGTCGGGGTCTTCCGGGGCGGCGCGGGCTATCTGGTCGACGGCGACTACTGCACCTGCATGCTCTCCTCGGCCGTCATGGCGGCCACCGTCGGCCACACCTACCTGTCCCCGGCCGCCTGCGCCGCGCTGCGCGAAGGGGCCCGCGAGGAGCCCGCCGGAGGGGGTGCGGTGGACCGCCTGCGGGCCCTGCTGTCGCCGCGTGAGCGGCAGATCATGGAGCTGCTGTCGACGGGCCTCGGCGCCCAGGAGATCGGCTTACGGCTACGGCTCAGCGAGAAGACCGTGCGCAACAACCTCAGCAACATCTACGCGAAACTCGACGCCCGCGGGAGCACGGACGCGGTCCTGCGCTGGCTGGGAGCCACGCCCGTGCTTCGCACCTGAGAACGATCTCTTCCAGACTCTTCTAGACGGGGTTGATCTCGGCCAGCGGGATTTCCACGTCCGTCACATTGGCACCGGCCTCGTCGAGTCCGGGTTCCACGCGGATGCTGTTCTCGGAGTTCAGGATGCCGTTCGCCTGAGGCGTCCCGCACTTCACGTTCCGCAGCCACAGACGTCCGTCGGGAGTTCCGTTCTTCAGGATCTGCGGATAGAAGACGTGAACGCTCGTGGCGCCCTCGCTCGGTGAGAAGAACACTTTCTGGCCGTCCTGTTCCTCCTTGTACGTGGCGCGGAGGAAACCGCTGACGTCCGTGCGCTTCGCCGACCACATGAAGAAGGCGATGCTGTCGGGCTGGACGGTGTCGGTGCGCGAGAAACTGAGCCCCGTCGTCTTCTCGTCCCGGGTGATGTTGATCTCCGAGGTGCTGAACTGGACGCCGACCTCGAAGACAGAACTCGCGAGTTTCGTTCCGCCCTCCACGGTGAAGCCGTCCTCCAATTCGATGCTGCGGGTCACCGACGTGCTGACCGCGAACTCCTTCGACGCGGCGGTCGTGTTTCCGCAGTTGTTCGTCACCGGGGAGACGCGCTGATTCGGACCGAGGCTGTTCGCCTTGAACTGCACGTCGACGAACTCGCAGTTCTCCAGTTTGTCGGAGTCCGCCGCGCAGTCGGCCGTCACCTCGCTGGCCGTCGCCGCGCCGGCGGAGTTCATCAGCGGGATCGCGACGGCGAGCGCGGCCACCGGGGCGAGGGCGAGGGTGATGCGCTTCTTGCGGCTGCGGTGCTTTCTGGTGCGGGTGCCCATGACAGTCTCCAGGGGGTGTAATGGCTGGTGGAAAGGGTTCAGCAGTCTTCGAGGACGGCCTTGGAGACGCCGTCGACGACGCCCGGGGCGCCGGCCGCGCCCGGCAGCATGTGCGGGCCCTCGACGATGTCCGGGGCGACGAAGTTCTTCTCGGGAGTGGCGTTCGTGGCGAAGCCCGCCTCGCGCGCGTCGATCCGGACGCGCCATTCGCCGGTCATGCGCTGCATCTTCGGCGTGAATTCCATGTGAAGCACCTTGCCGACCGGAACCTCACGCTCTTCCGTGTCGCTCGCGGACGCCGAATCCACGGTCATGTCCAGGGTGCCCTTGTGCTTCACCCACGAGCCGCTGAGGGCACCGAAAAGACCGCCCCCGCCGCCCTGCTGGGTCACGGTGTACTTTCCCTCTCCCTGGGCCACGGTCGCCGACCAGCTGATCTTCACCTTGGACGGTTCCGTGGCGCCCGGCTCGCAGTTCGGGAAGTCGATCGAAGCCTTCTCGGTGGGCCCGTCGAAGGTCTCGAAATTCGTCTCGACGAAATCACAGTTGTCCGCCGCGAAACCGTCCCCGAGGCCCCCGCCGAAGTCGCTGGTCGAGCGCTGCTTCCCATTGAGGACCGCCGAGCGCTCGCACATCGCCATGATCTGCTCCGGCGTCTTCTCCTCACCGGCCGCGTTCGCCGACGGAAGCAGCGTGACGATGACACCTCCGGTTGCCAGCGCGGCACCTATCGCGACGTATCGGACCTTCTTGTTCCGGAGCTTTCTCTTGGCCATCCCTTGTTCCTTCCTTGAAGACTTCTTTGTCTGCCGCGAGACGGATTATCGGAGGCTTTCGGCGGGCGCCGACAGGGTCAAATATCCCGACTCCTGACCCTGTGACATTGCTCACGCAATGTGCGCACAGGTATCTGACGAGTCATCAGGTACGGCGTTACGATGCTGACCTCCACCGACGCCGAGGGGGTCCCATGGACAGCACGGGCAAGTTGGACGGCCGGGTCGTGATCGTCACGGGCGCGGCCCGGGGGCAGGGCGAGCAGGAGGCACGCCTCTTCGCCACCGAGGGGGCACGGGTCGTCGTCGCGGACGTCCTCGACGAACAGGGCAGCGCGCTCGCCGCCGAACTCGGCTGCCACTACGCGCACTTGGACGTCCGGGAGGAGGACTCCTGGCGTGCGGTGCTCGCCGCCGCCAAGGACGCGTACGGGCGCGTGGACGGGCTCGTCAACAACGCCGGCATCCTGCGCTTCAACGCCCTCACCGACACCCCGCTCGACGAGTTCATGCAGGTCGTCCGGGTCAACCAGGTCGGCTGCTTCCTCGGCATCAAGACGGTCGCCCCCGAACTCGCCGACGGCGGCACGATCGTCAACACCGCGTCGTACACGGCGCTCACGGGCATGGCGGCGGTCGGCGCCTACGCCGCCAGCAAGCACGCGATCCTCGGCCTGACCCGGGTCGCCGCGCTGGAGCTGGCCCCGCGCGGCATCCGCGTCAACGCGATCTGCCCCGGCGCGATCGACACCGCGATGTCCAACCCCTCGCTGCTGGACCCGAGTTCGGACCCCGAGGAGACGTCGAAGGCGCTGGACGGCCTGTACCGCAAGCTCGTTCCGCTGGGCCGCATCGGGCGCCCGGAGGAGGTGGCGCGCCTCGCGCTGTTCCTGACGTCGGCGGACTCGTCGTACATCACCGGGCAGCCGTTCGTGATCGACGGCGGGTGGCTGGCCGGGGTCTCTGTGATCTGAACCGGCGCATCTGACTGGCCGTCAGCTATTGACGGTGTATGCCCGCGGTGTCAGAGTCGGCGGCAGTCCATGAGCTGACGGTGTGTCAGATAACGGCTTGGGGTGGTGAACCTCCTTGGAATTCGGGCTCTTTGTTCAGGGGTATGTCGGCAAGCGGGGCGAGACGGATCCACTGGCCGAGCACAAGGCGCTGATGGAGGAGACCGAGTACGTCATCGAGGCGGACCGGTCGGGCTTCAAGTACGCGTGGGCGTCGGAGCACCACTTCCTCGACGAGTACTCCCACCTCTCCGCCAACGAGGTCTTCCTCGGCTACCTCGCCCACGCCACCGAACGGATCCACCTCGGCTCGGGCATCTTCAACCCGCTCGCGCCGGTCAACCACCCGGTGAAAGTCGCCGAGAAGGTCGCCATGCTCGACCATCTCACCGGCAACCGCTTCGAGTTCGGCAGCGGACGCGGTGCCGGCTCCCACGAGATCCTGGGCTTCATGCCGGGCGTCACCGACATGAACCACACCAAGGAACTGTGGGAGGAGACGATCGCCGAGTTCCCGAAGATGTGGCTCC